>CASFXG010000001.1 GCA_949298635.1 uncultured Coriobacteriaceae bacterium
CTTTGTATCAAAAACGACACGAACGTACCCGTCCCCAAAGTGACGCCCCCGGCGCCCCCGGCACAAACCAACCCGTTCCCAAAGTGACGCGGCACGGCAGCAAAGCGAGGGAGCGTTCTAGTACAATGGGGTTCTTGAGAACCCGTATGACAGGGTAGGAAGGGATTCCAGAATGATCGTGGCAATCGACGGGCCTGCCGGCTCGGGTAAATCGACCATAGCGAGCGCGCTCGCGAAGCGCTTCGGCTTCGAGAAGCTCGATACCGGCGCGATGTACCGTGCCGTAGCGTTCACTGCACAGGATCGCGGCATCGATCTTGACGACGAAGACGCCGTCACCGCACTTGCGCACGAGGTGACGATTCGCTTCGCGCCGGGCGAGGGCATGAGCCGCATCACCGTCGACGGCCGCGATGTGAGCCGCGAGATTCGCACACCCGCCGTTGACTCGACCGTCTCCAAAGTTGCCGCCTACGCCGGGGTGCGCAAAGCCATGCTCGAGCCACAGCGTGCAGCGGCGCAGGAACATGATATCGTCGCAGAAGGGCGCGATATCGGCACCGTCGTCTTTCCCAAAGCCGACGTCAAGGTCTTCCTCACTGCCGACCCGCGCGAGCGTGCGCGCCGCCGCGTGCTTCAGCGCCATGAGGGTGAGACAGTCGAGCCCGTCGCCCTCGAGCACGAAGTTGATGAGACCCTTGCCGCCCTCGAGCGCCGCGATGCCGCGGATTCCGGTCGCGCCGTCGCCCCGCTTGTCGAGGCCGAAGATGCCGTCGAGATCGATTCCACGGCCTATACCATCGACGAGGTCTGTGACCAGATTTCCGAGCTCATCGAAGAGAGGCGCTAACATATGGCACGCTTCTTCCACGACGAGGATTTCTACTACGACCGTGGCATGCGCGAGAACCCGCCTGCGATTCGGGCGCTCTACCTCGTGATCATCGGCATCCTCTTCGCGTTTTCCAAGATATATTGGCGCTGGCGCGTCGAGCGTGCCGAGGAACTTCTGCCAACGGGCGAGACCGGCTCCGTCATCATCTCGAACCATACCTCCATGGGCGAGGTCGTGGCGACGGTCTGCCACATCGTGCGCAGCGGACGCCGTGTCCGCCCCATCATGAAGTCCGAGTTCAACAAGAACCCCATCGTCAAATGGTTCTTCGCCCGTGTGGGCGGCATCCCCGTCGACAGGGGCACGTCCGATATGAAGGCGCTTCGCCGCGCCCAGCATGCGCTCCAACGCGGCGAGGACGTGCTCATCTACCCTGAGGGCACGCGCATTCGCACCGACGATCAGCCGGTCGAGATCCACGGCGGCTTCGCCCTCATCGCCCAGATGGCGAAAGCGCCCGTGGTGCCGCTCGCCGTCTGCGGCTTCCGCGACGTGACGCCGCCGGGCAAACACATCATGCGGCCGGTGAAGACGTGGATTCGCTGCGGCGAGCGCCTCTCGCTTGACGATGCGCCCGCCGAGCTCAAGCGCCGCGAGCGCCTGCAATGGCTCGAAGACGAATCCGTGCGCCGCATGTACGAGGTGCGCGATGCACTCCGTGAAGAGCATCCGGGGAGGCGGTAACGTGGCTGCCAAGATCGTGGTCGCCGAGCATGCGGGCGCCTGCTACGGGGTCGAACGCGCGCTCAAGCTCGCGCGGCAGGCCGGTGAGGCCGCGGGTGCACCGGTGCATACCTTGGGACCCCTCATCCACAACCCCCTCGTAGTGCGCGACCTGGAAGCTGCCGGCGTCGAGCTCGCCGAAACCCTCGATGACGCCCGTGAGGGCACGCTCATCATCCGCACCCACGGCGTGGTGCCCGAAGTTATCGAGGAGGCACGCGGGCGTGGCCTCGAGGTGCTGGACGCCACCTGCCCGTATGTGAAGAAAGTCCACGAGGCGGCCGCCAAGCTCGTCGCCGAGGGCTATCAGCTGCTCGTCATCGGCGAGGCAGGACATCCCGAGGTCGAGGGCATCCTCGGCCATGCCGGTCCCGGTGCTCGAGTCGTGAGCGAGGCCGAAGAGCTCGATCGCATCAAGCTTGGTAGCAAGGTCGGCGTCGTCGTCCAGACCACGCAGACCGCGGCACGCCTCGCCGAGGTCACGTCCGCGCTCGTCGGTCGCGTTCGCGAGCTGCGCATCGTGAACACCATCTGCAAGGCGACGGGGGAGCGCCAGCGCGCCGCGGCTGAGCTCGCCGCTGTATCCGACTGCATGGTCGTTGTGGGCGGTAAGAACTCCGGCAATACGCGCCGCCTCGCCGAAATCTGCTTCGACATCTGCGCGCACACGTACCATATCGAGTCCGAGCAGGAACTCGAGGCCGCGTGGTTCATCGGCGCGCGTATCATCGGCATCACCGCCGGCGCCTCGACGCCGCAGGCGCATATCGACCGCGTGCGCGCAAGCATACAAGAGCTGGTCGACGCCTCATGACCGATACGCCGCAGATTCCGCCTTACGCCGCTGCCCGCGCTGATTACGCCCGTGAGCGCGATGCCGACGCCCAAGGAGCGCTGGTTACAGCGGTCGCACAGGATTCTCCCGCATACGATGCCGGCATCGAGCGCGGCATGCGCGTGCTCGAGGTGAACGGCGTCGCGCTCATGGATATGATCGACTGGCTCTGGGAGGCTTCTGACGCCGTGTGCGAGCTCACGGTGCTCGACCCGCGCGACGGCTCCGTTGAGAGCGCCGTGCTCGAGCGCCTTCCCGGCGAGGACTGGGGCATCGAGTTCGACGGCGCGGTCTTCGACGGCATGCGCACCTGCGTGAACGCCTGCACATTCTGTTTCATGCGGATGCTCCCGCCACACATGCGCGGCACGCTCTACATCCGCGACGACGATTACCGGCTGAGCTTTCTGCAGGGGAACTTCGTCACCCTCACGAACCTCAGTGAAGGCGATATCGAGCGCATCATCTCGCATCGCCTGAGCCCCATGAATGTGTCGCTCCATGCCGTCTCGCCCAACGTGCGCCGCCGCCTTATGGGCAAAAACGCTGCACGCGGTATGGATGCGCTCGAGCGCCTCATCGATGCCGACATCGAGATCCATGCGCAGATCGTGCTCGTCCCCGGCGAGAACGATGGCGAGGAGCTCGACCGCACGCTTGCATGGTGCGCCGCTCGGCCGCAGGTCACGAGCCTCGGCATCGTGCCGCTCGGCTATACCCGGTTCCAGACGAGGTTCACCTCTTCGTATTCAGACGATCCCGCTTCCGCTCGCGCGGTCATCGAACAGGTTCGCCCCTTCCAAGAGGCGGCGCGCAAGCGCTACGGACGAACGGTGTTCCAGCTCGCCGACGAGTTCTATCTCGATGCGGGCATCGAAGTGCCGCCCGCGGACTCCTACGACGGCTACCCGCAGTACTACGACGGCATCGGGATGATCCGAAGCTATCTCGATGAAACGGCCGAAGTGCTCGCTGATTCTTCCGACAAACTCTCTCGCGTCCGTGAGCATCTTGAGCGGGAGGGCAGGGAACTCGTCGTCCTGAGCGGTGTCGCCGCCGCTCGGACCGTTGCGAACTTCGTGGCATCGCCTCAGCTTGGCGGCCGCGTTGCAACCATCACCAATGAATACTTTGGCGGCAACGTCGATGTCACCGGTCTTATGTGCGCCTGCGATATCCTCGAGCAGCTGCCCGACGATCTTTCGCAGGTTATGCTGATTGTGCCGGACGTCATCTTCAATGCGGACGGCTGCACGCTGGACGGGTATCATCGAAGCTGTCTTATCGAAGATCTAGAGGCGCGCGGGGCGAAGGTCGCGGTGTCATCGACGATGCCACAAGACCTCATCCACACGCTCGCTTGCGAGACGTCTGCACCGGGCATGTGAGACTTTAAGACCTGGTGTGAATGTCTCACTTACGAACAGGAGTGCCTATGAAACCTGTCGTCGCGATCGTTGGGCGACCGAACGTCGGCAAATCGACGCTCGTGAACCGCCTGGCAGGCACGAACGACGCCATCGTCCATGAAAGCCGCGGCGTGACGCGCGACCGCTCATACCACGATGCCGATTGGAACGGCCGCGAGTTCATCCTCGTCGACACGGGCGGCATCGAGCCCATGAAGAGCGATGACGTCTTCTCGACGTCCATCCGCGACCAGGCGCTTGCCGCTGCGGAAGAGGCCGATGTCGTCCTTTTCGTCGTCGACGGCTCCGTGGGCGTTACAGAGGAGGACGAATCTGTCGCGCGTATGCTCAAGCGTGTGAAAAAGCCCATTTTGCTCTTGGTGAACAAGCTCGATAACCCCGCGCGCGAGGACGAGCGCCTCTGGGAGTTTTACTCGCTTGGCATCGGCGACCCGAGGCCCATCTCTGCGCACCATGGCCACGGTACGGGCGACTTGCTCGATGAAGTTGTTGCGCTTCTGCCTGAGGAAGAGGACGAAGACCCCGGTCTGTACCCAGACGCGCTCGGTGTGGCGATCATCGGCCGCCCGAACGCCGGCAAGTCTTCGCTCTTCAACAAGGTCATCGGCTCCGAGCGCTCCATCGTCTCGGACATTGCGGGCACCACGCGCGACGCCATCGACACCTATATCGAGCGCGAGGGGCGCCGCTACCGCTTGGTGGACACGGCGGGTATCCGCAAGAAGAGCACCGTCTACGAGAACATCGAGTACTACTCCATGGTGCGGGGACTCCGTGCCATCGACCGCGCCGACGTGGCCCTCCTCGTCATAGACTCCGGCGTGGGCATGACCGAGCAGGATCAGAAGGTCGCGAACCTCGCCATCGAGCGCGGATGTGCCCTCGTGATCCTCCTCAACAAGTGGGACCTCCTCGACGATGACTACAAGCGCGAGAAGGCGCTCGACACCGTCGCCCGCCGCATGACGCTCGCTCCCTGGGCGCCCATGCTGCGCATCTCCGCGCTCACCGGTCGTTCGGTCGAGAAGATCTGGAAGCTCATCGACGAGGCCGCCGCTGAACGTGCCAAGACCATCTCGACCTCGGCACTCAACCGCTTCCTCACGGGGATGCGCGAGTTCGGCCATACCATCGTAGACGGCAAGCGCCGCCTGCGCATGCATTACGTCACGCAGACCGGCACGAACCCGCCGGCGTTTACCTTCTTCGTGAATCATCCTGACCTCGTGAACGACACGTACCGCCGCTACGTTGAAAACCGTATGCGCACGGAGTTCGGCTTTAAGGGCACGCCCATCCGCCTCTATTTTCACAAGAAGAACGACCGCAACGGGACGGGGGAGTAGCATGTATGGGGTAAGTACTGCCGTTTATGCCACGCTTGGCTTCATGCTCGTGTCCTATCTGATCTGCGGTATTCCCTTTGGAAAGATCCTTGCGAAGGCGATGAGCCACAAGGATCTCCAGCAGGAGGGGTCGGGCAATATCGGCACCACGAATGCGCTGCGCGTCGCAGGGCCCAAGGTTGCTGCCATCACACTCGCCTGCGACCTGCTCAAGGGCACGATCTGCATGAGGGCTGCCATCGCCGTCCTATGGAATGTTCCCTGGGTTCCGGAGGTCGATGTCCAGCTCATGGTTGCCTTCGTCGCCCTCGCATGCCTCTATGGCCACATCTTTTCCCCGTACCTTAATTTCCACGGCGGAAAGGGCATCGCTACGGGCGTCGGCATCCTCTTCGGCTTCTTCTGGCCGCTTGCCATCATTCATCTCGCGATCTTCATCGTACTCGTTGCGATTACTAAATACGTCTCCGTGGGTTCGATCGTGACCGCGGCGCTCGTGCCGCTTACCGTTTCGATTCTCGTGCCTAATCTTTCACTTGCCGTCATCGCCGTATGGGCGGTGCTCGGGTGGAGTGTCGTCGCCGCGCACCATGCCAACATCGGCCGGCTCCGTGCCGGTACGGAATCGAAAATCTCGTTCGGCTCGAAAAAGGAGGACGCGTAGATGAAGGTCGCAGTTATCGGTGCCGGTTCCTGGGGAACGGCGATCGCCGGCGTCGCGGCGGTGCGTGCCGATGACGTCGTGCTTTGGTCACACGACGAGCCCGTGCCCGCCGGTATCAACGAGCATCACAAGAACCCGCTCTACCTCACCGATTATATCCTTCCGGATAACGTCCGCTCCACGGGCGAATTCCACGAGGCGCTCGACGGCGCGGACGGCGTCATCGTCGTCGTGCCGTCGCCGTTCATCCGCTCGACCATTCATGCCGCGGCGAACGAGTTCGCGCCGGACGTTCCGGTGCTCGTCCTCACCAAGGGCATCGAGCCCGGGACTGGCAAGCTCATGACGGAGGTCGTGGAGGAAGAGATCGGCAACCCCAGCCGCATCGCTGCGCTCTCCGGCCCCAACCATGCCGAGGAGATCTGCCGCGGTACGCTCGCGGCGGCCGTCATCGCCTCAGAGCACCCCGGTGTGGTCGAGTTCTTCAAGAGCCTGCTCATCTCGCCGAATTTCAGGCTCTATGCCTCGAGTGACGTGGTGGGTATCGAAACCTGCGGCGCCGTGAAAAACGTCATCGCCATCGTTTGTGGCATCGCGGCCGGCTCGGGCTACGGCGACAACACGCTCGCGCTCATCATGACGCGCGGCCTGGCCGAGATCAGCCGCATCGTCTGTGCGCGCGGCGGTGACCCCATGACCTGCATGGGACTTGCCGGTATGGGCGACCTCGTGGTGACGTGCACCTCGCCGCATTCGCGCAACCGCTCTTTCGGCGTGGCGTTCGCGCAGGGAGAATCGCTCGAAGAGTACCAGGCTCGCACGCACATGATCGTCGAGGGTGCCGCCGCAGTGAAAAGCACGGCTGAGCTCGCACGCGAGCTGGGCGTCGAAGCGCCCATCACGTGCTGTCTGGAGGCCGCGCTCTACCACGGCATGACGCTCGACGAGGCGCTCGAGACGCTCGTGAACCGTGAGCCCACCGAGGAGTTCTACGGGCTCAATCGAGAAGGCTGCTAACGCGCGGGACACCGACCTGCGCGTCCGCAATCATCGCACATCAGCTAGGAAGGGGACGCCATGGAACCTCAGGCGCTCATCTCGCCTTCGATTCTCTCTGCCGACATCGCGAACCTCGAGCACGACCTTGCACGCATCTCGAGTGCAGACCTCATCCATATCGACGTGATGGACGGCCACTTCACCGGCAACCTCACGTTCGGGCCGAACGTCGTCGCCGCATGCAAGCGCGTGTGCGCGGCTCCGCTCGACGTGCATATGATGGTCACGAATCCGGATGCCACGATCGACTGGTACCTCGATGCGGGCGCCGACATCATCACCGTGCATGCAGAGGCGTCGACGCACCTGCACCGCACGGTCGCGCATATCAAGGAGCGCGGGGCGCAAGCCGGTGCGGTTCTGAACCCAGCCACGCCCGTCGGCGTGCTCGAGGACATCCTGCCCGATCTCGATATGGTGCTCCTCATGAGCGTGAACCCCGGGTTCGGCGGGCAGAGCTTCATAGAGGGTACCTATGCGAAGATCGCACGCCTGCGCGAGCTCTGTGAGCGCGTCAGTGCGCAGCCGCGTATCGAGATCGACGGCGGTATCTCCGAGAAGAACATTGCGAAGGTCGCGGCGGCGGGTGCCGATACCTTCGTCGCGGGCTCTGCGGTGTATAACGCCGAAGATCCCAACGCGATGATCGCGCGTCTGCGCACGCTTGCGCAGGACGCCCTCGAGGCCGCACGATGACCCTGTCTGCCCCGTACGTTAACCTCGATTATGCCGCCTCGACACCGCTTCGCGCTGAGGCGCTCGAGGCTATGCGCTCCTACGATGTCTCGCCGATTGCAGGGGCGAATCCTAACTCGCTCCATTCGCTCGGTCGCGAGGCCGCACGGGTGCTCGAAGAGGCGCGGCGCTCCGTCGCCTCGTCGCTTGGGCGCGGCGTGCGACCTCAGGAAGTCGTCTTCACCTCGGGCGGCACGGAGGCGAACGTGCTCGCCCTCCTCGGCATCGCCGAGGCGGTGCGGGCGAAAGATCCCGCGCGCACGCGCATCGTCACGTCAGCGATCGAGCACGACTCCATACTCGACAACATTCCGGCTCTGCATGCTGCGGGGTTTGCCGTTGATATCGTGAAGCCGGGTGTGCGCGGCGTCATCGAGGTCTCGACGCTTGAAGAGACGCTCGATGATCACGTTGCGCTCGTATCCATCATGTTCGCAAACAACGAGACCGGGGCGCTCCAGCCGATAGGGGAACTCGCGCGCGCTGCGCACGCGGTGGGTGCGAACTTCCACACCGACGCCATCCAGGGGTATCTTCATGCACCGCTCGATGTGAACGACCTGGGCGTAGACGCTCTGTCGCTCGCCGGGCATAAGGTGGGGGCACCGGTCTCCTGTGGTGCGCTCTATCTGCGCCGCGGCGTGCCTTTCACGCCGCAAGCGCGTGGTGGCGGCCAAGAGGCGGGTAGGCGGCCGGGAACGCAGGATGTGCGTTCGGCGCTCGCGCTTGCCGCCGTTGCACGCGCCCTCGCACCTAGCGTGGCGGGGGAGTGGCTCAGACTTCGCACGCTCTCGGACGCGCTATACGCACGACTGCTTTCATCGCCGCGTATCCATGCGACGCTCGGGGTTCCGCTGCCTGAAGATCGTCTTGGCGGGATCGTGTCCATCTTCGTCGACGGCTTTGAATCGGAGGAACTCATCTTGCAGCTCGACCAGCACGGCTTTTGCGTTTCCGCGGGCTCTGCTTGCTCGAGTGCGAGCGCCCAGGCAAGTCACGTGCTCACCGCCATGGGGCTTTCCGGCGATGCTGCAAACGGATCACTCCGCATTTCCTTCGATGACCGCGTCGATCCGGAAGCGCTCGATGCGTTTGCGGACGCGCTTCTTGCTATCGTGGAAGGATGAGGCTGTGAAGGTCAAAGAGCTTGAAAGCCGTCTCTTCGAGATGTTTCCCCGCGGGGATGCGGAGGATTGGGACCATGTGGGGCTCTCGGTAGGGGATCCGGAAGCCGAGGTCGAACGCGTCTTCGTGGCGCTCGACGCGACGGTCGAGGACATCCGAGCTGCGCATGAGGCCGGTGCGAACGTGCTTCTTGCGCATCATCCCGTATACATCAAGGCACCGGAGGCATTTGTTCCCGAGGCTGGCACGTACCCTCAGGCGTCTGCAGCGATCTTCACCGCGGCGCGTCTTGGGGTAAGTGTGCTCTCGTTCCATACGAATCTCGACCGCTCTCGTGAGGCGAGGTTCGTTATCGCGCGTCGCTTGGGGTTCGACGCGCTCTCTTCGCTAGAATATGCGATCGATGCCGATGCCGCCGGTTACGGCGTGCTCATGGAGACGAAGCGCCTTTCCCTTCGCGACCTTGCCGAACACGCCGCGACGGAGTTCTCCGTAGAACCGCGCGTATGGGGTGACCCTGAGCGAGAGGTGTCGCGCATCGCGTATATGGGCGGCAGCCTCGGTCATTTCGGTGAGCTTGCCCGTGCTGCGAACGCGGACGCCATCATCTGCGGAGAGGCGGGGTATCATGTATGCCAGGATCTTGCCTTGCGCGGGGTCGGCGTCATCCTGCTTGGCCATGACGTCTCGGAGTATCCGTTTTGCGCGGTGCTTGCGGACGCGTGTGCCGAGGTCGGCGTCTCGACCGATGAGATCGTAGTTTCGAGGTTCCGCCGCCCGTGGTGGACCTACATGAAGGGATAGTCTGCATGAACGATGGAACTCGCTTGCTCAAGCTTCAGGAGACCGATCTTGAGCTCCAGCGTCTTCGTCTCGAGCTTTCGAAGCTTCCCGAGCTCGTCGAGCTCGCGCGCCTGCGCAAACGGCTCTCGCTCGCACGCGAGGAGATGCTCAAGGTGAAGGGCGAGCGCAAGGACGTGGAGACCGATCTGGAGGATCTGGCAGAAGAGGAAGCGTACTATCGCAAACAAGTCGACGGCGTGCAGGCCAAGGCCGCGCGCCTCACCGACTACCGCGAGGTGCAAGACCTCGAGATCGAGCTGTCGAACCTCGCAAAGGCGCTCGATAAGGTCGCCTTCGACCAGCGCGATAGGAACGAGAAGCTCGAGCGCGTGCTCGCACGCGAGCAGCAGGGAGTTTCCGCGATCGAGCGCTTGGAGAGCTCTGTGAAGGCGTGCGCCGCACGCGCTCGCGAGGTAGCAACGGACATTCAAGACAGGATTTCCGCCGCTGAACAGACGCGCACCAAGCTCTATGGTGAGCTCACCGATGAGCTTGCTCATGCCTATGACGAGGCGGCGCGGGCATTCAATGGGCTCGGCGTCGAGACGCTCAGCGATGATGTACCCACGCTCTGCCGCACGAAGCTCATGGAGTCCTCGCTCAACGAGGTCAAGCGCGGCGATGCGATCACGACGTGTCCGTATTGCCACCGCATCCTCGTGGTGCGCGAAGACGAGGAGGTTGCCTCGTGAGCGCGGTGCTCGAGGGGCGCTGCGCGCTCGTGTGCGTGACGGGTTGCATCGCTGCATATAAGGCATGCGAGCTCGTTCGGGAGCTGCAGCGGCGCGGGGCGCGCGTGAAGGTGCTCATGAGCGAGCACGCAACGCACTTCATTGACCCCACGACGTTTCGCGCGCTAACGCATGAGCCCGTTGCGCTCGGCCTGTTCGACGATCCGAGCGATCCCATTCACCACATCTCACTTGCGAAAGAGGCCGACGTCATCGTCGTGGCGCCTGCCACGGCGAACGTGATTGCGAAGATGGCGTGCGGCATCGCCGACGACCTGCTTTCGACGACGCTCCTCGCTGCGACATCTCCCATCGTTGTGGCGCCTGCCATGAACTCGAACATGTGGCGGGCTGCGGCGACGCAGGAGAACATGCAGCGGTTGCGCGAGCGCGGTGTATTGGTTGCGGGGCCGGGGAGGGGCTACCTCGCTTGCGGCGATGTCGATGAGGGAAGGCTCATCGAGGTAGAAGCCATAGCCGATACCGCCGAACAGGCGCTCTGCGGCTCGCACGAGCTTTCCGGCGAGCATATCCTCATCACGGCGGGTCCCACGCATGAGCCCATCGACCCCGTCCGCTTCATCGGCAACAGATCCTCGGGCAAGATGGGCGTGGCGCTCGCGCGTGCGGCGCGGGATATGGGTGCCCGGGTGACGCTCGTGCTGGGCCCAGCTGATGTCGCTGCGCCGTGGGGCGTCGAGGTGGTGCGGGTCGAGACGGCCGCGGAGATGCACGATGCGGCGCTTTCGGCCTTTGAGAATGCGACGATGGCGATCTGCGCGGCCGCAGTCGCCGATTACACGCCCGCGCAGCCTTCGGATCATAAGCTTAAGAAAGGCATCGAGCCGATTGATACGCTTGAACTCGTTCCGACCGCCGATATCTTGTATGATCTGTCCTCCATGAAGGGAGATCGCATCGTCGTGGGCTTTGCCGCCGAGACGGGTAATCCCGTTGCCTATGCGCAGGCGAAACTTGCGCGGAAAGGGTGCGACGCTATCGTGGCGAACGACGTCACCCGCACCGATTCTGGATTCGGGACGGACACGAACAAGGCATGGTGGATCACCGCCGCCGGTGCCGAGGAGCTTCCCGTCCTCTCAAAGGATGAGCTTGCCCGAGAAATCCTCCACCGTCTCAAGTAACACTCCCAGCGTCACTTTAGGGCCAACACTTTGGGGACGGGGTCAAAAGTGTTGAAATTAACACTTTGGGGACGGGGTCAAAAGTGTTGAAATTGGTACTTTTGACCCCGTCCCCAAAGTGTTGGCCCCAAAGTGACGCCCAAGATGTTGAAGAAATTAATGCTTGCATATCGGGGGCGAGTTGAGTAAAGTATCACTTGCTGTGCAGTGATGTACGGTTTTCGGGACGTGGCGCAGTTTGGTAGCGCACTTGACTGGGGGTCAAGGGGTCGCTGGTTCAAATCCAGTCGTCCCGACCAGAATGTTCAGGCGCCGGGGTGACTCGGCGCCTTTTTTATGTCGCATCGCCAGGGTTAGGCTGCTGGTTATCGGGTATCATCCATGTCAGTGTGTAACCAAAGCTGCTATCGCTAGGGGAGAATCGTGGGATTTCGAAAGAAGGTCAAGCGGGAACTCGTCGGTACGTCGGAGTATCCCTCGAACCAGATCTTCACGGTCTCCAATTTCATCACCGCGCTCCGCCTCGTTCTGACGTTCGTCTTCCTCTATCTATTCGTGACTGACGTCAACCGCTACGTCTGCCTCGTCATCTACGCTGTAGCCGCGAGTACCGACTGGCTCGATGGCACCATCGCTCGCAAGACCCACACCGTGAGCTGGCTCGGTAAGGTAATGGATCCCATCGTCGACCGTGCGCTTCTTTTCACCGGTGTGCTCGGCCTCGTCGTGCGCCACGAGCTCCCTATCTGGATCTGCGTCGTCATCATCGCACGCGATGTGTACCTGGCCATCGGCAACTCTATCGTGCGTCGCTATCACAAGCGACCCATCGACGTCGTTTATACCGGAAAGGCAGCGACCGCGCTGCTCATGAGCGGCTTCTCGTTCATGCTTCTTGGCCTTCCCCAAGTTCACGGCCTCGGGGTGTTAGGCGATGCCTCCGCGTTCTTTCCTGGCCTCGATGCCCAGCAGGTTCCGTTTGGCATCTTTCTCGTGTATCTCGGCGTCGTCTTCTCGCTGCTCACCGCTGTGATCTACACCGTTAAGGGATACCGCGCGGGTAAGCATGCCATCGAGCACCCTGAAGAGGAAGACGAGGATTTCCTCAACCCGGAAATCGTGGAGGGCGATGACGCCTCCTAAGCGTCGCGGGCAGATTGCGCCCCGGTGGGGTAGAATAACCATATCTTTGTGACGTACGGTCGGCTCGATCCGGCTTCTTGTGTGATGGGAGTACCATGGCTGATTCATCCATCGATTCCACGCGCGTGTTCCGCATCCCTACGGACGATGCCACGGCGCCGGACCTCATGAAGAGCGCCCGTATCTCCAATCCCGTCCTTTCCATCATCAAAGGCCCGCAGACCGGTAACACCTTCGAGCTCACCGATTCCGAGACCTCGATCGGCCGCGATCCGGCAAACGCCATCTTCTTGAACGACATGACAGTCTCGCGCACGCATGCGAAGGTCGTGCGCACGCCGTTCGGTACCTCTATCGAGGACCTCGGTTCACTGAACGGCACCTGGGTCGATGGTGCCATCGTGAACTCCGCGCCGCTGCACGACGGCTCGACCGTGCAGATCGGTACCTTCACGCTCATCTACCACGAGAGCACGCCGGAGCGCATCGAGACTGGTGAGTAACCTTGGCCGAGCGCAGCTACCTCAGTATCGGCCAAGTCGTAAACCTGCTTCGCGGCACCTATCCCGACCTTTCTAACTCCAAGATTCGCTTCTTGGAGGACGAGGGGCTCATCACACCGCACCGCACGCCAAAGGGATATCGCCAGTATTCTATGGACGACGTAGAGCGGCTCGAGGTTATTCTTCACCTGCAGAAGACGCGCTACATGCCGCTCAACGTCATCAAGCAGCGGCTCGAGGGGGCCGACGACCTCCATATGCTCGCGTACGAGGTCGGCCTACTCTCCGATGTCCCCATGAAGGCGCAGCCGAAGGAGACCAAGCAGAAGCTCCATCCGCTCGAGGACGTTCCAGATCTTCTCGGTGTGAGCATCTCGTTCGTGCGCTCTCTAGCGCAAAACGACCTGGTGCGCATCATCAAGAGCCCTAAGAACCGTGAACTCATCGACGGCAGCGATTTCGAGATCATCCGTTTCTGTGACGAGCTCTCACGGTTCCATATCGAACCGCGCAACCTGCGCCAGTATGTCGTTTCCGCCAACCGTGAGTCGACGATGTTCGAGCAGGTGCTCGTGGGCATGCTCGGCATGGACGATAGCGACGAGGACCGTAGCGCCAAACTTGAGCGCGCTTTCAAAAAACTTCACGACCTCACTGATGGCTTGCATACCGCGCTGTTGAAGAACCGCGTCTTTGAATCGCTTAACGCGGTTGTGAAAGACGCCGACGTTGATTCTATAGACGATGAGCTCGCTCGCGCCGAGGCTGCGCGCTCCGCGCATAAAGCCGAGGTCGCACAGAGGGAGGCGGCCGCTCAGACGAACGCGCGCCAAGCTTCCGTTCAAAAGGCCGCAGGATCCAAAGCCGCATCCGCGTCTGCTGTGAAGCGCCGTACCGATAGATAGGGGAGAGTCATGGCCGCCTTCGATTTCGCATCCTTCATCACCGATATTCCCGACTATCCCGAGCCTGGCGTCATCTTTAAGGACATCACGCCGCTCTTTGCAAACGCCGAAGCCATGCATCGCGCTATCGACGCCATTGCAGCTGAATACAAAAACGCCGGCATCACCAAGGTGATCGGCCCCGAGGCTCGTGGCTTCATGGTGGGCGTGCCTGTCGCGCTCGAACTCGGCGCTGGCTTCGTACCGGCACGCAAGCCCGGCAAGCTCCCGCGTGAGACCGTCTCGGTGAGCTACGAACTCGAATACGGCACCGATACTCTCGAGATCCACGCTGACGCGCTCGTTCCCGGCGATCGGGTGCTCATCGTCGACGACCTCGTTGCCACGGGTGGCACCGCCGCGGCCACGGGCAAGCTCGTCCGCGAGATGGGAGCTGAGCTCGCTGGCTACGGCTGCATCCTCGAGCTCGCGTTCTTGAACCCGCGTCCGCTGCTCGAAGAGGACGGCACTGTGCCGTTCGTGAGCCTGGTAAAGGTTCAGTAGCGCTCTGATTGCGTTTTGATTTTCATGATGAGGGAACGGACGCCCGAGCTATCTGCTCAAGCGTCCGTTTTCATATCCCTCTGTTTTAGCAAGTTCATATCGTTCAGCCATAGAGCCGAACGTTTTAGCCGTATTTCCTTGCTATTTGCCAGTTTCCTCAAAGCCGATAAAACGCAGGTATCCGAGCAGGTACGCTTTCGCGGCGAATGCGGTGACGGCGTTGCGGACGAGCAGCGATTCGCGCGTGACCATGGATGCGGTGTCTGCGATGGGAGTGGCGTCGAGCGTGAACGCCGTGTGTACCGCGTTTTCAAGTTCAGTGGCAACGTAGTCGAAGGCGACGTCCACGAGATACGTAAGGCGCTGTATACGGAAGAGCGCCGAAATCGCTTGGATGGAGAGCACCTGCTTGAAGATGCAGATCACGATGAGCCGAGCGATGTGTTCGCGGCCGTATTGCTTCTTAACCGGAGCGGGGAGGAGCCCGGCTTTCACGTAATTATTCACCATGGACGGTGTAAGCAGTTCGCCGTCGATGCAATCATGAAACGGCTCAAGCGCTTGCTCGACAACTCCAATGACCTGGTCTCGATACAGGCTCACGCTGGAAAGCTCCTTATAGCGGGGGAGTCTGAACGCCGCCATGCGCTGAGCAATATCGGAGGTGAGATAGGCGTCGGGCAGGATGGTGGGAGCGATATCCTCTTGGGTGATTGCCGCCGCGTCGTCCGTCATCGCGATAACCCGTTTATGTTGAACCATCACGTACACACCCCGTTTCACCCTGCACATCAATATCCCATGCAATCTCGTTGGAGATTTACCAAGATAGAGGACGTACTGCATCACATCATGTCGCATAGTGTATCATATTGTTTTGAAAACTACGTCATGTAATTCTTAGACGTGTTACTATACAGAAGACGGCATTGTCCGGTATGAAAGGAACAGATCATGAGTTGGGCGATCGTTGCAGATTCGAGCTGTAATCTCCGTAGCTTCGAACCACAGGCGCCCGATTGCGTCTACCGATTCGCGCCGCTTAAGATCAACGTCGCGGGCGATGAATTCATCGACGATACATCGCTTGATGTTGCGGAGCTTAACCGTCGCGTTTCCGCTGAAGAGACGGCGTCGTCGAGCGCGTGCCCGAGCGTTGGCGAGTGGGCAGATTTGTTCCGGCAAGCTGATAACATCATCGCCATCACGATTTCGGCAAACCTTTCCGGCAGCTACGAAGCGGCAGTCATGGCGCGCGACATCGTGCTCGAAGAGGGCGAGCGGAACATCTTTATCGTGAACTCCCGTGCCGCTGGCGGCAAGCTTGAATTACTTGCTGTTGAGGTTGATAGGTATCTCACCGCTCATCCCGACGCGACGTTTAACGACGTCACAGCACATATCTGCGATCTCGAGCAGTCGTCTACCGTGCTGTTCTTACTTTCCAGCTACGAAAACCTCGCTAAGGCGGGGCGTATGCCTAAGATGGCCGGTGTGTTGGCGAACAAGCTTAAGATTCGTATTCTTGGCACGGCGAGCAGCGAGGGAACTATCAAGGTTGTGGGTCCGGCGCGTTCGCAGAAAAAGGCGTTCGAGAAGATTGTGGGGTGCATGAAGGGCGACGGGTATGCCGGCGGCTCGGTCTACATCGACCATGCATTCAACGAGCGCGCTGCACAGGAGCTTTCCGACCGTATTCACCAGGATTGGCCGGATGCCGAGATCACCATCATGCCGTGTGGCGGACTCTGCTCGTATTACGCCGAAGAGGATGGCCTCATCATCGGCTACGGATGGTAATCAATCCACCAAGTTTTGTTGCTTTCGCGTCACTTTGGGGACGGGTACGTTTGTGACGTTTTCGACACAAACGTACCCGTCCCCAAAGTGTCAGGCACCGCCACGGTGACGAAGGTGTCCCAAACGTGTCGGATTCAACACTTTTGGCCCCGTCCCCAAAGTGATACTTGACTACTTTACATAAGAAATATTATCGTGAATTAATGACTATTAAGATAGCGGTAGGCAGACATGCCGGCGATTGCCCCATCTGCGGCAGCGGTGATGACCTGGCGGAGATGCTTGCTGCGAATATCACCCGCGCAGAAGATTCCCGGCGTGCGCGTAGCCATATCCTCATCAGTAATAACGCCACCATCAGATCCAAGATCGACGATATCTTTGACGAGCTGCGTAGCCGGGTTCGTTCCCGCGAAGACGAAGATTCCCACCGAGCCTTCATCGAACGTCTCATCGTGTATCTCGCCCGTGCGGTTATTCTTGAATTGAATGGTTGCTATTGCGGCATCACCATCAACACGGGTGATCGACATTTCATAGCGCACCTGAACGTTATCACAGGCAAGCACGCGGTCGACGACGCCCTTGGGGGCTCTGAACTCATCACGGCGAACCACCATCGTAACCTTGGTGGCGATCTTCGAGAGATACATCGCCTCTTCACAGGCTGCGGTGCCGCCGCCGATTACGAATACTTCCTTGCCACGGTAGAACATGCCATCACAGGTGGCGCAGTACGAGACGCCACGTCCGGTGAAGCGTTCTTCGCCTTCAAATCCTACCTGGCGTGGACTCGCGCCCGTAGCCACGACGATCGCTTTGGCACTATAGGAATCTGGGTCGCTATGAACGATGAATGTTGCATCTGCGGTACGCTCGATTGAAGCAACAACGCCGTAGGCATTCGTGACGCCAAACTGTGCTGCATGGTCTTGGAGCTTCTGACCGAATTCAAAACCCGAGATGCTTTCAATGCCGGGATAATTCTCGATGATATCAGTCGTGGCAATCTGGCCGCCCGGCATTCCTTGTTCGATGACGACGACGTTCAGGCTGGCTCGCGCAGCATATAGTGCGGCAGCATAGCCAGCGGGACCGCCGCCGATGACAGCAACATCGAACGTGGCAAGCTTGTCGTCCATGGAAGCTCCTAACAGAGATGGCATCGTGTTATCTTGACCAGTACCCATTTGTATCTACCTATAAACAGATATACGTTAAGGTACCTTAGTATATCCAACATTTCAGTACCCTCGTGGCATGCCTTTAGAATCTTTTATCAATAGGTTGATTCAGTTACTTCAAATTACCTTGAAAAGAAACGTGCCAGAGCCACATTTGCAGCTCTGGCGCGTTTCGTCAATCTACGGAATAGATCGGTTGTAATCCCCTACCGGCATTACATGATGGTCATGAGGAAGTAGACCAGGAATGCGAGGGCGGCGATCCACATGAGCGGACGAACCTTCTTCACGTTGCCCGTGACGACAGCCACGATGACATAGGTGATGAAGCCGAGGCCGATGCCGTTCGAGATGGAGTAGGTGAACGGGATGCCGGCGATGATCATGAACGCCGGGAAGGCCTCGATGGGATCGGACCAATCGATGTCAACGACGTCGCTCATCATGAGGAAGCCGACGAACACGAGGGCACCGCAGGTAGCTGCAGAAGGGATGCAGTTGATGAGCGGCGAGAAGAACGCGGCGAGCAGGAAGAAGATGCCCGCGACGATCGAGGTGAGGCCGGTACGGCCGCCGTCGGCAGCACCGGACGCAGACTCGACGAACGTGGTGATCGAGGAGGCGCCGAGGAAGCCACCGGCGATAGCTGCGCTCGAGTCGACGATGAGGATCGGCTTAATGTCCTCGACGCGACCGTCATCAGTAAGGAACTCGCCCTGCTTAGCGACGGCCATGGCGGTACCCATGGTGTCGAAGAAGTCGCTCATCATGAGCGAGAAGGCCATGAGCAGAAGGGTCGGCGTGGTGATGACCTGGATAATGCCCATGACGTCCGTGTTCGCGTCAGCCTGGAAGGGGGCGGCGAACGTGGCGAAATCAAGCGGAGCCACGATGCCGGCGGGAAGCTGCGTCACGCCGAGCGGCACACCGATGATGGCCGAGATGATGATGCCCCAGAGCAGCGCGCCCTTGACCTTCATGGAATACAGAATCACGGTGAGCACGATCGAGATGATGCCCACGACGAAGGTGAAGTTGAGCGCACCCTCGGCGTCCACGATGGTGCCGAGCGCAACCAGCGTGTCTGCGTTGGCAACGATGACGCCGCCGTCCTTGAGGCCGATCATTGCGATGAAGAGGCCAAGGCCGATCGAGATGCCGTGGCGCAGCGGAACCGGGATGGCGTCCATAATGGCCTCGCGCAGGCCGCAAAGGACGAGCAGCAGGATGGCGACGCCCTCAATGAAGATGACGGCCATCGCGGTCTGCCAGCCTACACCCATGCCAAGGCAGAGCGTGAAGGCGACGATGGAGTTGATACCCATACCGGAGGCGCAGGCAAGCGGGCGGTTGGAGAACACGCCCATAGCGATCGTCATGATCGCGGCGCCGAGGCAAGTCGCCGTCACTGCTGCGGTTGCAGGAATGCCTGCGGCCGTAAGGATGCTCGGGTTGACGATGATGATGTACGCCATCGCCAGAAACGTCGTGAGTCCGGCACGAACCTCGGTCACGGTAGAGGTACCGCGCTCCTGTAGCTTGAAGAATGAATCCATTTCTCCCCTTTTCTTCGGATTTCCTTCTCAGCCGATACTATATGCTCCGAAGCAACTTCTAGGCCGCTCCGCTTGAGCCAAACCCTCCGGCTCCCCTATCTGTCTCATCGAGCTCGTCTACTTCAACAAGCTGTACGGTGGGAACCTCTTGGATGACGAGCTGGGCAATGCGTTCGCCGCGCTCGATATGGATGGTCTCGTTCGCATCGAGGTTGACGGCGATGACCTTGAGCTCGCCGCGATAATGAGCATCGATGAGACCGGGAGTGTTAGCGATGGAAAGGCCACGTTTGAGCGCCATGCCGCTACGCGGCTGAACGAAGCCGGCGTAGCCATCGGGCAGGGCTATTGCAAGGCCCGTGGGGATGAGGACGCGTGTGAACGGCGGGATATCCACCGTCTCGTTTGCGCGGAGATCGAGGCCGGCATCGCCCGTATAGGCATACGAGGGCAGCTCGACAGAAGGATCGAGGCGCTTGATGGAAACCTGAATCTGAGACATGTCCTACCTCAACTTTGCGAGTTCCTCGTTGAACTCATCGATATCTTTGAAATCGCGATAAACGGAGGCGAAGCGAATGTAGGCGACCTTATCGAGCTTTTCTAAGCGCTTGAGCACCATATCGCCGATATCGTGAGACGTCACGTTAGTGAGCGTACGGCTGCGAAGCTCGAGCTCAATATCGTCGATGAGCGCATTGAGCTGAGAGACATCGATATCACGCTTCGACGTGGCCCGCATAAGACCCACGAGCAGCTTATTGCGGTCGAAGGGCTGCTTTGTCCCGTCACTCTTAATGACCTCGATGGGATCTTCGCACCGTTCGAACGTCGTGAACCGGTAGCCACAGGAGCGGCATTCCCGGCGGCGCTTAATCGCGTTGCTCGCCTCTTGCGTGCGTGAATCGATGACTCGAGTATCGGCTCCGCCGCACCGCGGACAACGCATGGCACCCTCCTTCGCGAATCGAACTTCACAAGGATAGCACGGATTGGGGTTTGCGACGAAAAAAGTTCAAGATATAGTGCCTGAAACCCGCCTCGGGTCACGTTCCCGAAACATACACGAGTATCGGCTCGAGCAGTCTATTCCACAACGGGCACGATAAGTTCCATGCCGGGCTGCAGCGTCGACTGCTCAAGATCGTTCCATGTACGGATAAGATCGACGGACTGCTGTGTCGTAAGCCCTTCAACGCCGTGCTCCTCGGCGATGTTCCAAAGCGTATCGCCGGGAGCGACTGAGACCGTGGTGCGCTCGGTCTCGACAAGAGCCTGCTCAAAGGAGCTCGTTTCGGATCCAAGTACCGTAAAGAGCGAACCCAGCATGAGCGCAATCATTGCGATCGTCACGAATGAGGCCACAATGAAGCTGATAAGACGATGCGCGTTCTGCGACGTTTGGCTCCGTGCGGGCTGGACGGCGCGCAGCGCAGCATGAAGAGGCTTCGGAGCCTGCACGCACTGACGCGACGGAGCAGGAAACGTAAGAATCTCGGTCTGGTAAGCGGAATGTGCGGCCAGAGTATCGGTATGGGAATCGGAAAGCGCGAGATTGCCATCAACGAGAGCGTAGTTCGAGTTCATGTGATCCCCTTTCTTGAAATGTGTCGCTTACGGTTATATCCTCGCGCCCGGACAAAAAAGTTCTGGCGTTAGAACGAGTGTTCGTATATCATTATCTTCGAACAGTTGTTCTTGTCAAGAGAAAATCGAACAATTGTTTGGAATATAAGGAGGAGCCGATGGCACGCAAGATTTCCAAGCGCCAGCAGCAGATCTACGATTTCATCCGCGAGTACCAACTTGAGAAAGGGTATCCGCCGAGCGTGCGCGAGATGGCGGCTGCCGTCGGCCTGTCGTCGCCTTCCACCGTACATGCCCATCTCAGCGCACTTGAAGAGCGGGGACTTATCAAGCGTGATGCGACCAAGCCTCGAGCGCTCGAGCTTTTCAACGAAGACGGCACCTCCGTCAACCTCGCCGAGGTCAAGGAATCGCCTGATCGCGGCACGATCACGCTCCCGCTTGTGGGACGCGTCGCCGCGGGCATGCCCATCCTTGCCGAGCAGAACGTTGAGGATTCCTTTACCGTCCCCACCGAGATCGCGACGGATTCCTCCTCGTTCGTCCTCGAGGTGCACGGGGACTCCATGATCAACGTCGGCATCTTTAACGGCGACTACCTCATCGTGCGTGAGCAGCCGAATGCCATGAACGGAGAGATCGTCGTCGCTATGATTGACAACGAGGCAACGGTCAAGACCTTCTACAAGGAACGTGGCCGTGTCCGCCTTCAGCCGGAAAACGACACCATGGAGCCCATCTACGCGGATAACCCGCAGATTCTGGGCAAGGTCGTCGCCCTTATGCGCAGGTTCTAAACAGGTATGAAAGGTACCGACGTATCCCAGCACGAACGAATCTGTCTGTTCGATACGCTGCGTGGCTTCACGATTATCTCCATGGTGCTTTTCCACGCTGCGTACGACGCGACGTATCTGTTCGGTTTCGATATCCCATGGTTTTACGACCCCGTGGTGCAGAACATCTGGCGGTGCTCTATCAGCTGGGTGTTCCTGCTGCTTGCCGGTTGGATGACACAGCTTTCCAGAAATAACCTCAAACGCGCGGGCGTCTACGGAGCTGCAGCATGCGCCGTATTCCTCTCCACCTTTGTCGCGAACGTCGATACACCTGTTACCTTCGGCATCTTGTTTTGTATGGCGGCGAGCACGCTTGTCTACGCGCTCGCCTCCCCTATCCTGAATCGCGTACAGCCAGCGCTCGGTCTCTGTATCTCACTTGCTCTCTTTGTGCTCACGTATGCGTTGCCACATGAACGCTATGACATTGAGGGGCTCGCATGGCTCGGTATTCCTAGCCCCACGTTCGCCTCGGGCGACTACTACCCACTCATGCCCTATGGGTTCCTCTATATGACCGGGATGTATGCGGCGCGGCTCTTCGCACGTTGCTCTCCAGACGGATACCCTGTATGGATGCGGCGCGACTGGGTTCCTGCGCTCAGCCTCATTGGTCGCGCAAGCCTGATCATCTACCTTGTTCACCAGCCGCTGCTCATCGGTATATTCATGCTCGTCACGGCTGCTTGAGTGTAGGCACTCGCAATCCACCAAGATGCTGGATTTCTTCGATGGATCTCAACGGGTCACCGGAGCGGACGATTGCGACCATAGAATACGTTGATCGCGTGCGCAATCCACTATTGGGAAGAACTCACGCGTTCGTCGCTTCGCTTACATACGCCATCAAGCGGCCCGCGATACGTTTGGGAACTTTTGCAACGATATGAACCGCATGCTCTTCGAACTCCTCGACCATAACTTGGCCGAAATCGTGCACAAGCTTAAGCGCTGAACCCTCGGTATAGGGAATCGTGAGGTCGAGCATACGGTCAGCTGCTGCTGCCTCCTCAGCGATGCGGGAAACAAGCGCGTCGATACCCTCGCCGGTGAGCGCGGATACGCAAACGGAAGCGGGAAAGATACGGCGCAGATCCGCACGTCCCATGTCGTCGACGCAATCCATCTTGTTGAGCACCACCACCGCAGGTGTCTGCCCCGATCCGATCTCCTCAAGCACCGCATCGACCGCATCGAGCTGGCGCATGAGGTTCTCATCTGACGCGTCGGCAACCTTGAGAATAAGATCTGCCTCGCGTGCCTCGGTAAGCGTCGATTTGAACGCATCGACGAGCCCGTGAGGGAGCTTCTGGATGAAGCCTACAGTATCGGTAAGCGTGAGCTGACGGCCTCCAGGTAACCGATAGGAGCGCGTCGTTGGATCGAGCGTGGCAAAGAGTTTATCCTGGGCGAGGACATTCGACCCGGTAAGACGATTGAGCAACGATGATTTACCAGCATTAGTATAGCCAGCCAGCGCCACGCGGAATGCCGGCGACGAGACTCGTTCCTTCGACTGCACGCGCCGCCTGCGATCGACGGTCTCGAGTTCACGACGAACCGTCGCGATGCGATTGCGGATAAGGCGCCGATCGACTTCGAGCTGACTCTCGCCCTGGCCGAACCTGCTGCCGATGCCGCCACGCGTCTGCTCCTTGGCGAGATGGCTCCACATGCCCCGCAACCGAGGTAGCAGATACTGGAGTTGCGCAAGCTGTACCTGTAGCCTGCCCTCACGAGTCTGCGCATGAAGCCCAAAGATATCGAGGATGAGTGCCGTGCGGTCGATGATCTTAACGGGTTCGCCCACAGCGCGCTCGAGATTCGTCTGCTGTGAGGGAGAAAGGTCGTCGTCGAAGATGACGACATCGATCTCCATGCGCTTTACGAGTCCGCATATCTCTTCGACTTTACCCGAACCGATGAACGTTTTTGGATACGGGCGCTCCAAGCGCTGCGTGACGCGTGCGACGCATACGGCACCAGCGGTATCGGCAAGACGCTCGAGCTCATCGAGCGAACGCTCGACCGGCCAGGCAGCACCGCGCATCTCGACGCCGACAAGCAGCGCCCGCTCGGGGGCAGGAGCCGTGGGAACGAAATCGAAGCGCGTCATAAGCTACCAATCTCATCCAAGATGTAGAAAGCGGCTCTGTCCACATCGAGTTTATCCATCGAAATCCACGAAATACGGTCATCGCGCCTGAACCAAGAGAGCTGGCGCTTCGCATACCGACGAGATCGCATCTTGATGAGCTCGATCGCCTCATCCAACGTGCATGAACCTTCGAGATAGGCAATAAGTTCCTTATAGCCGATCGCCTGACGTGCCGTGAGAGCAGGTGCTGCACCTGCGTCCATGAGCCGCCTGACTTCATCGACGAGTCCTGCCGCGATCATCGCGTCTACTCGGTCGTCAATACGCTGGTAGAGGCGCTCCCGCTCCATCGTCAATCCAAAGTACACGGCATCATAGCGCGGGCGCGGCACAGAGAACGCCGCCTTTTGATCGGCGTATGAGATACCCTCGTCGAGCATCTCGAGCGCCCGTATGACGCGCCGGACATTATGCTCGTGGATGGCTTCAGCGCTCCGTGGATCGCGCGAGCAAAGCAATTCGTGCAGAGCGTGAGCACCCGCCTCCTCAGCAAGGCGCTCATAGCGAATCCTTGCTTCGCTCTTCGTCTCGCCTGCAGGAAAATCCATCTCATCAAGAGCGGCTCGCAGGTACAGCCCGGTACCGCCGCAGAGGACGACAGGTTTTCCTTGGGCACATAATCGCTCGATCTCGCGCCGTGCATCCCGTTGGAACAGCGCGGCAGAATAGTTCACCGCTGGATCGACGAGATCGACAAGCCTGAGCGGCACGAGGCGCTCATCGACCGGGGTCTTCGCCGTGCCGATATTCATGCCTCGATACACCTGCATGGCGTCGACAGAAAGGACGTCCGTGGCGAGTGCCTGCGCAACGCGGTCCGCAACGGCGCTCTTGCCGACGGCAGTGGGGCCTACGATTGCGACAATTGGAGCGCTCATCGAGGATCGCCAGCAACCGTTCCGGAAAGATACCAGGTACGGGCAACATCGACGTCGACGTCTACGATGCGTCCGACATACGCATCGAGCGATGCGCCTTCAGGAATGGGTGCGTGGACGGTCTGATTCTTCGGGCTCTTACCCTGGAGGATGTGGGCATCCTTCTTCGAAGCACCCTCGACGAGTACAGGCACCCGTTGCCCGAGCTCATGCTGGTTGAACGCATATGCGGTGCCCTCGATAACCTTCACAAGCCTATCGAAGCGCTCCTGGATGACCTCGCGCGGCGTGGAATCCTCGATCTTGGCCGCAGGCGTACCCTCGCGACGGGAATAGATGAACGTGAAAGCCTGGGCGTACCCGACCTCTTCGGCGAGCGAGAGCGTCTGCTCAAAATCATCTTCGGTCTCTCCTGGGAATCCGACGATGATATCGGTGGTGAGCGCGATGCCGGGGATGCGCTCCCGGACGGCATCGACGAGCCGGAGGTAATCCTCTCGCGAATAGCGGCGATTCATGAGCTTCAAGATGCGGCTTGAACCGGATTGCACGGCAAGCTGCAAATGCGGCATGACGGCAGGAACCTCGGCCATGGCCTCGATCGTCTGCGGCGAGAGGTCTTTCGGGTGTGAGGACGTGAAGCGGATGCGCTCGATGCCGGTCTCCCCCACCGCTCGCAGCAGCTCCGCGAAGCGCGGCTCACCGTAGGCGTCGCGGCCATACGAGTTAACGTTCTGTCCGAGGAGCGTCACCTCACGCACTCCGCAGCGCACAAGTCCAACAACCTCGTCGACGATAGCGTCGAATGGTCGGCTCTTCTCGCGACCACGCACATAGGGAACGATGCAGTAGGTGCAGAAGTTATTGCAGCCCGTCATGATGGGCACCCAGGCATGGAACGGCTGCTCTCGATGCCAAGGCAGGGTCGTCGCCGCGGGCAAGTCGCCCTCCGCCGTATCGATGTGGCGCTCATCATCCTCAAAGGCTTGAGCCAGAAGCTCGCCCACATGCGCGATGGCTTGCGTGCCAAAAATGACGTCAACGTTGTCGATATGCGAAAGGAGGCGCTCGCCATCGCGTTGGGCAATGCAGCCACCGACTGCGATTACGCGCTTGCCAGAAGGCGGCGCAGGCAGGCTTTTACAAGAGGAGCATTGACCGTAGAGACGCTGGTCTGCCGCCTCGCGCACACAGCATGTCATGAAAATGACGATATCCGCGTCAGCAGGATCTGCAGCGAGAAAGCAGCCGAGTGAATCGAGCAAGCCCGAGACACGCTCTGAGTCATGCAGGTTCATCTGGCAGCCGAACGTGCGGATGAAGTACGTTTTACCGGCCAGCACGGACTTCGGGTCCTGGTGGCTCATGGTTACTGCACCGCCGTTACATGATTCGGGTAATCGGGAGCGTCCACGCTGTTGATAGAAAGCGCATGCACGAGCACAGCCAAACGAATCGCTGTGCGGGATTCACCGTTGATGAGGATGTCTGAGAACGTCGGGGAACAAGAGATGTCGAGTCCCGTTGGAATGAGGAAGCCGCGCGCGATCGCCATCGCTTTGATCGCTTGGTTCACGGCGCCGGCTCCGACGCACTGCATGTTGACGGGAACCCCATCTTTGACCATGCCGGCGATGGCTCCGGCGACCGATGCGGGTGAGGATTTACTCGACACTTTGAGGTATTCCATGATGCTCCTGCGTGTATGGTTCGAAATTGCAGCTCTTTGACTTTACCCTATATAGGCAGGTACGGCAAGCAGTACCAGATGCTATTCGACGTTTTGGATGGGAATGGTAACGGTGATGGCATCGCGCGTGACGCGCACTTTAGGATCCGCAGACAGGGTGAGGTAGTAGCGCTCGGCGAGATCGGTGAAGTCGCGTTCGACGGCGCGCGAGAACGCGTTGAGGTCATCAGGCGCGATCTTGAGTCCGCGCCGATCGCGCGTAAGATCCACGGCAGCGGGGGCATCCGCGGGGACGCGCTTGCGCATGAGACGCGACGAAACGCTTCTCACCGGCTTGATAGCACCGCTCAGGATTCGATGTGCCGTGCGTTCGGAGATCTGAATGCCGAGGGTCTCGGCGATTCGCATGAGGTCGGCGGCATCGGCGGCAAATCCGAGGCGCGACACGACGGGAAGCGCGGTTTCGGAGTCGATGAAAAGGAGCTGCTGTGTATCGAGGAGTCCTGAGGCATGAGCATAGAGCGTGGCCGCGATCTCTGCCGGACTCCCAAGATATACCTCGCAGCCGGGCTGTTCTTCAAGGGCGAACTCGCAGGCGGTGCGGATGATGTTATGCGGCCCTTTGACGCACGTCCATGCGCGGTTCTCATCACGGCGAGCATCGGGCCAAGTGGATTGATCGGCGCGCTCGGGCAAGCGATCGGTGTCGACGACGACGCGAAACGACGACCCGAGCCCCGGAGCCGAAGCCATTACGCGAGCATCCTCGGCGTTTTCGCGAATCGAGTAGAGCGCCATACCGCGCCCATGCACACCCCAGCGGTCCATCTTCATAGACTCGAGCTTTGAGGTCACGCGGGCGTCGAAGATGCGCTCCTGCATATCGGCGGGGACGCCGCAGCCGTTATCGAGAAAGAGGAGGGTGCGCTCGCCCCCCTCTTTCATGGTTGCGATGTACATGGCGCTCGCATGGGCGTCGCGCGCATTGCGTAGCATCTCGGTTACGATGTCCTCGACATGCTGGATATCGTGCTTCGCCTGCCGACGCTCTGCCTCGGCAACGCGAAGACGGACGAAGCCCTCGCCGAGGTTCTCCTCGACGCGCAGGTTCCCTTCGCCCGTCATCGAAGCGATGAACGAAATGAGCTCGTTTGCCTCTGCCATGGCGGAAGGCTACTTTGCGATGTCTGTAGCGCGGCTCTCGCGGATCACGACCACGCGCACTTGACCGGGGTATTCCATCTCCTCCTCGATCTGGCGGGCGATGTCGTGGGCGAGCACCGTGGCCTGGGCGTCAGAGATCTTCTCGGGCTGCACCATGACGTGCACCTCGCGACCGGCCTGCATGGCGAACGTACGCTCGACGCCCTCGTGCGCGTTGGCGATACCCTCAAGCTGTTCAAGGCGCTTCACGTAGTTCTCGAAGGACTCACGGCGAGCGCCCGGGCGGGATGCCGAGACAGCGTCTGCGGCCATGACGAGCATGTCGAGTACCGTATTGGGTTCGACGTCGGCATGGTGTGCCTCGATGGCGTGAACGATCTCGGGCTTCTCTCCGTAGCGGCGCGCCAGATCGGCACCGATCACCGCGTGCGGGCCGTCAACCTCGTGGTCGATAGCCTTGCCGAGGTCGTGCAGGAGGCCGGCACGGCGAGCGGGCACCGGGTCGAGCTCGAGCTCCGAGGCCATGATCCCGGAGAGCTCTGCGACCTCGATGGAGTGATTAAGTACGTTCTGTCCAAACGACGTACGATAACGCAGCGCACCGAGCGTCTTGACAAGCTCGGGGTGCAGGTCATGGAAACCGGTGTCGAACGCCGCCTGCTCGCCTGCCTCGCGCACGCGCTGCTGGACGAGATCGGACGCCTTCTTATACATCTCCTCGATGCGCGCAGGATGGATGCGGCCGTCGGCGATGAGGTTCTCAAGCGCGACGCGAGCCGTCTCACGGCGCACCGGATCGAAGCTCGAGAGCACGACGGTCTCGGGCGTGTCGTCGATGACGAGGTTGACGCCGGAAACCTGTTCGAAGGTGCGGATGTTGCGACCCTCGCGACCGATAATGCGACCCTTGAGGTCGTCTGAGGGGATATGAACAGACGTGACCGTGACCTCGGCGGTGTGGTCGGCGGCGCAGCGCTGAATCGCCGTGGAGAGAATCTTCTGAGCCGTCTTCCGGCATTCCGCCTTCACGCGCTGTTCGGAATCGCGAATAATCGTCGCGGCCTCATGCGTGACCTCACCGCGCACCTTGTCGAGGAGCTCGCGATGGGCGTCATCGCGCGTGAGCTCGGAGATGCGCTCGAGTTCCTTCGTCTGGCGATCGATGAGCTCATCGAGTTCGCGGCCGCGCTTCTCGACCTGTCCTGCTTGGCTCGAAAGCTGATGCTCGCGCTTGTCAAGAGCGTCGTTGCGACGGTCGAGCGACTCTTCGCGCTGCATGATGCGGTTCTCGAGGGAGCGGAGTTCGCGCTTGCGCTGCTTCTCCTCCGCCTCGGCCGCCTGCTTGTTCTGGATGATCTCTTCCTTGGCTTCGAGAAGGGCTTCCTTCTTGAGCGTCTCTGCCGCACGTCGCGCATCGCCGATCACCTGGTCCGCCTCTTGGCGAGCAGACTCGATCTTCGAGTCGGCCTCGCGGAGGCTGCCGTTCTTCGCGTTGCGCATGGCGAGCACGGCAACGATGGCACCGACCAAGATGCCACCAACGATGCCGATGATAATCTCCATGCTAGGCTCCTCAATGTATAAGAATCATCATGATACAGGGCGCGCGAAGCGCCCCCGACATTTGCAAGGTCTGAACACCCAATATGAAGTTATGCTATCAACACAGGCATCTCATCGAAGATGAGTGTGCATCACAAGACAAATGACAAGTTCATCGTACGTTTTTGTGGAGATGCTGTCAAATGCTCGCTACATGGGCGGAACGGTTTCCGAAGGAATTACACGCTATCTTCGACATCGCCGAAATCTTCGACGGAGGCAAGGCGCGCACGAACGGCATCCGCCGCGACCGCATAGGAAAAGCCCTTGCTCATGAGGTGCCGCACAAGGCGCTCGAAGGCATTACGTTCTGGAATGGGCTTGCGTGCCAGCAAGGCTGTCGCACGAGCGCGGTCATCTTCGACCGAGAAGAACGCTTCAGGGTACCCCTCTAATGCGAACGGATCCGCACCTCGACGGCGAAGATCGGCCTCGATCTTGATCCTCCCCCACCCGCGCCGGATCCGTTCGTCGATATAGCTGCGTAGAAACCGCTCCTCATCGAGAAACCTGAGCTCCTGGGCTCGATTCAAGGCATGTTCGATAGCGCTTTGCCGATATCCGGCTTGATGAAGCTTTCGCTCAGCCTCATGGACGCCATATTCCCTTCGGCCGAGCATTTCGGTGAGCGCCGCGAGACAGAGCTTCTTCTCGAGTTCATCGAGCTGCCTGGTTACACGCTCATACGAACAGGGAAGTTCCGGAAGGTCGCGTTCGAAAGCGCGCGCAACGCGTGGCGGAACCCAATGGCTGCGTGCGTCAACGTTTTCAGCGCGTCCCTCAAATTCGAACGTGACCTGGGCGCGCGGGCGCATACTACCGACAGCAGTCGGAAACGCGCCCTCCTTCCGCACAGGATACGCGACCTCTATCGCTATAACAGACTGTTCCATCGCTCAAATGACCGAGAACTCTACTATTCAGCCGTTCCCATGGAATCGACATCGTCATCAATGACTGCATCCCCGGTGGGTTCATCGGAGAAATCAAGCCCACAGGCGACGCGCACGCGGTTCTCGATCTCGTCGCTTAGGTCGGGATGCATCTTGAGGAAGTCCTTGGCGGCCTCGCGGCCTTGACCAAGGCGCTCGGAATCATAGGTGTACCAGGCGCCCGATTTCTTCACCACACCGTAGTCGACGCCCATATCGAGGATGGAGCCCTCTTTCGAGATGCCGGTACCGTACATGATGTCGAACTCAGCCGTCTTGAAGGGGGCGGCCACCTTGTTCTTGACAACCTTGCAACGCACGCGATTACCGACGATGTCGTCTTTAACCTTGATGCTCTCGATGCGACGGATCTCGATGCGTACCGAGGAAAAGAACTTGAGTGCGCGACCGCCCGTGGTGGTCTCGGGGTTGCCGAACATGACGCCGATCTTCTCGCGTAGCTGGTTGATGAAGATACAGGTTGTATTCGACTTCGAAAGGGAGCCAGCGAGCTTACGCAACGCTTGGCTCATAAGACGAGCCTGCAGGCCAACCGAGGAGTCGCCGATCTCGCCCTCGATCTCCGCGCGAGGAACGAGCGCGGCGACAGAGTCGATGACGACGGCATCGATGGCGCCGGAGCGGACGAGCATGTCGCAAATCTCGAGCGCCTGCTCACCGGTATCGGGTTGCGAGATGAGCACCTCGTCGATATCGACGCCGATACGCGCCGCATATGCGGGATCGAGCGCGTGTTCGGCGTCAATGAACGCGACGATGCCGCCGGCAGCTTGCGCCTCGGCAAGGATCTCTAACGAGAGCGTCGTCTTACCTGAGGACTCGGGACCGTAGATCTCAATGATGCGCCCGCGCGGAACGCCGCCGATACCGAGTGCGGCATCGAGCGAGAGCGCACCCGTTGGGATGGCCTCGATTTCCATCTCAGGGCCGCCGTCGCCGAAGCGCATGATGGAACCGCTGCCGAACTTTTTCTCGATCTCGGCCTTAGTGGCTTCGATCATCTTATCCCGCTCCTCGCCGAAGGTGCGCTCGTGAATGGTCTTAACCGGGCCGGAACTCTTAGCCATGGAATCCTCCTCTTAGGTTGCCACATGCATCATACGCGAACAGCTGTTCGCAGTCAAGCTTGATACCGAAATGCTACCGCGCCAACCTTGCAGATTCCCAACAGCCCTCTCGCACGAACCTTGTCACAATCTAAAACGCACCTGTCAGTTTTCCAGGAAGCTGCGAAAAAATCCCATCAGGTGTGATTCAGCCCAGTAACCAGTAAGAACCACCACGCCCATTTCAACAAAGAAACACCATGCATTCTTATAGTGCTAGACCGCTCCTGTGTCGGCGTCTTGGTTTCAGCATCCGATTCGCTTCGCTCACGAAGGATGCTGAGACCAAGACGCCGCCACGGGAGCTCTGGAGACGAAAGTGCACGTGGCTCGATGCAACCAGTGTGTGCGATTATCGGTTGGTAAGATAAAGCCTCAGCAAAGTGCCCCGCCCTAAGGCGTTTCCTTTCGGAGCCCTTCGTGAGCGAAGCGAATCGGGCTCCGAAAGGAAACGCCTTAGGGCGGGGCAACGCGCAGGAAGCTATCCCTCTTCTACCGCACTCAGCAGCATCTGGAGCGCATGCAAACAAGCCGCCTGGCGCACGTCCTCGCGCGTCCCCTCGAACCTGCAACATTCCGTACGCACCACGCAATCACTCGCGAGACCGAAATAGACGGTGCCCACGGGGTCTTCCTCCGTGCCGCCTCCAGGCCCTGCGTAGCCCGTCGTGCTCACCGCGAGCGTGCTCCCGAATACCCTGCGTGCACCTTCAGCCATCTCGGAGGCACATGGGGCGGAAACGGCGGTGAAGCGCTCGAGCGTATGCAACGATACGCCAAGGACGGCATGCTTGATCTCATCGACATAGGTCACCGCTCCGCCGCGCAGCACATCCGAGGCTCCAGGGATGTCGGCGATCGTCGATGAGACGAGTCCCGCCGTGCATGACTCGGCGGTGGAGAGCGTTACCCCGCGCTCATAGCAGAGGAGCACAAGCTCACGCGCCTTCTCTTCCGCAGCTTGAACAGCACAGGTCATGGATGCCTCCTCTTACGAGAAGATGACGTCGCGGCCGTTCCAGAAATACTGCACGCCCGAGACGACGGTGAGAACCACCGCCAAAATAATGAGCACGTGCGCGGCGATGACAAGGTACGCGGCAAGATAGACACCTCCGACAGACGCGATCGCGATGGCGATGAAGTAGGCGCAGAGCGCGATCATCGTGACCGCGGTCTTCCATTTCCCAAGGGTATCCGCCGCGATGACGACGCCCTTCGCTCCAGCGACCATGCGAAGCGCGCTCACGAGGAACTCACGCAGCAAGATGATAAAGACGACCCATACGCCCACGAACTCCTGCTCGAGCAAGATGAGCAGCGCAGAGAACACGAGAAGCTTATCGGCGATGGGGTCAAGGAACTTGCCGAAATCCGTGATTTCATTGCGCGACCGCGCGAGATAACCATCGAGCTTGTCCGTCAGGCTCAAGAGAATATACAGAATGCACGCCGCCGGAGCGAGCACGGGGTCGTAGAGCGCGCCGGCCTGGATGCACGAGAGCTCGGCGAGCACCATGAACACCGGTATGAATACGATGCGCACGCAGGTGACGATATTAGCCGGCGTCCAAACGCTCGGCGCGCCCTCATCCCTATTCTTGGTTTCTGGATCCATGTGACCCTCGCTATTCCACGACATGACCGACGAGCTCGTAGCAGAAGCTGTCGGTAAACTCGACCTCTACGATATCACCAACGGTGGCCTCGGTGGCATCGAGATGCACCGCGCCATCGGAATCCGGAGCCTGGAACCATGCATGTCCGATGAGCTCAGGTCCTTCGTCCGTCTCCTCGATGCCGTCGACGATCACCTCGGCACGCTCCCCCACGTGCGCAGCGGTCGCCGCGAACCCGAGCGATTCGGACAGATCCATCGCGGACTGGGTGCGCTCGAGCTTCTCGGCATCATCAATCTGGTCATCCATCTTCTCGGCACGCGTCCCCTCCTCCGGCGAAAAGGCGAAAACGCTCGTATAGTCAAATCCGATGCGATTCATGAAGGCGAGCATCTGCTCGTGCTCCTCGTAGGTCTCTCCGGGGAACGCGACAAGATAGGTCGTACGAATGATCATGCCGGGAATCTCGCGACGCAGGCGCGCGAAGAGCGCTTCGAGCTCCTCCTCCGACCCGGTGCGGTTCATGGCCTTCAGGACGCGCGCGCTGCAGTGCTGCACGGGAATGTCGATATAGGGCAGCACCTCGGGGGTATCGCGAATAGCCGCGATGAGCTCGTCCGTCATCCCCTCGGGCTGCAAGTAGAGAACGCGCACCCAGACACGCTCAGGACGAACGGCTTCAGCGACGGCAACAAGGAGCTGCGCAAGGTTGCCAGGACCGGTAACGGCTTCGTCGAAGTCCTCACCCCAGATGCCCGTGTCTTGCCCGATGAGCACGATTTCGCGCACGCCTGCGGCGACGAGGTCGCGCACCTCGGCTTCGATCTCCGCCCAAGGGCGGCTGTGGTAGCGCCCGCGAATATAGGGAATGGCGCAGAAGCTGCAGAAACGGTCACAGCCATCGGAGATCTTCACGTATGCGACGGCGCTCTCCACGGTGCGCTTCACCTGCGGCACAAGCGGCGCCTCCACGCGCTCGCGTCCGAGCACACGGTCGACGACCGTGACGATGCCGTCCTCCTCGTCGGTGCGCACGAAGGCGGCAACCTCGGGAAGCTCGCCCGGAAGCTCCGCTCCGTAGCGCGAGGGGACGCAGCCGCACATCACGATCTTGAGATTGCGCACGCCCGTGGCTGCCTCTTCGGCAAGCGCGAGCGTAGCCTCAATGCTCTCCTCGGTGGCGGAGGCCAAGAAAGAGCAGGTGTTCACGATCGCAACATCGGCCTCCTCGACATCACATGCCTCCTCGTAGCCCGCTGAGAGCAGAAGTGAGCGCATGCGGTCGGTATCGACCTCGTTCTTAGCGCAGCCGAGGGTGATGAAGTAGATGGCGCCGAGGCTATCGGCGAATTGCTCAGACATGAAAGCCTTTCTAGTACAACGCGCCCGGACATCGTGCCAAGGCGCGGCGTTTGCGCGCGTTAGCGGTAGTTCGTGAACTGGAGCGGCAGGCCGTAATCGGCATCGCGGAGATACCCGATGACCTCCTGGAGCGTATCCTTTGATGCCGAGGTGACACGCAGCTTGTCGGATTCTATCTGGATCTTGCACTTGAGCTTGAGCGCTTTGACATCGCGGTTGATCTTCTTTGCTGTCTCCTGGTCGATGCCGTTGACGATATGGCCGACGACGCGCACAAAGCCGCCCGATGCTGCCTGCGGCGTATCCCACGAAAGCGCTTTGATATCGATGCCTCGCTTGATGAGCTTCGAATTGAGGACGTCGGTGATCTGGCGAACGACGAAATCCGCGGGAGCGGTGATTGTGATGGTGCGATCGCCCTTCGAGAGCTCGACGGTAGAGCCTGAATCCTTCAGGTCGTAGCGCTGTGCGATCTCGCGCGCGGTCTGCTGGTAGGCGTTATCGACCTCTTGCATATCAACTTCTGAAACGATGTCGAAACTTGATTCCTTAGCCATGATTCCTCCTTGATCGTCTGCGGTGCGCTCGCTAGGCAGCGGCACCGGCGCTGTCTTCATCAGTTCCCGCTTCCCCATCCGTCGCGGGGGTCTCCGGTTGCGGCGCGGTGATCGTCACCTTGGCGACGCCGGCGGTCCGGGTATCCCAGCTCACTTCTTTGCCGTTATGCGTCACAGCAACGTCCGCCGGACTGCTTACGGTGATCTCGATCGATTCCTCAACCGTGTATTCCTTGTCAAAGGGACCTATGACGTTGTCAGCGAAGACTGAGACGCCGTCGAGCTTGATCTCGATCCACGACGTGCTGCCCTCGGGCACGGAGATGCCGACGATGGTCTCCTCTGGTTCTGCCGGGGTCTCCGCATCGGTAGCCGGTGAGGCGGGCGATGCGGCTGTGTCTGAGGTATCCGCCGTGTCCGCAGTCTCGGCGCTCGCGGGCGACGTCGACGCCTGTGTCGTCTCGGCTGTGGCAGAACCTGCTGCCTCGGCAGAGCGATCGGGGGCGCAGCCGCGCAGCAAGAGCAGGGCGATCACGATGAGCAAGAGGATGATGATCGCAATGCCGCCGATGGCGATCCTGGGATCCAGTCCGCCAGCAGAAGCGTTGCCGCGGCCGGCTCCTCCCCCTCCGCGCCGACCATCATAGGCGCGGCGCGCGGACCTGTCTTGACGCGACATGCCGGAACGACGGTCACGAGCGGTATACGGGGTAGCCTGGATATCGTCCGATCGACGGCCGTAGGCGCTGCCGCGCTCGCGATACCCACCGGCTCCTTGATACGAACGAGCAGAAGCCTCGTTACGACCTCCGCGAAGCCGCGACGTCGGCGTGTTCATGTTCCCGGGTCGGTTTCCACCCTGCGGCACGTAGCCGCGCTGTTGGCTATAGGGACCGCTTGAGCGCGTGCCAGGCTGCGCAACAGCTCTTTGACGGTACGGGCTGCGCGAGGCTCGGATGGGCTCATGGCCGGACTGCGATTCGGAGACGTAACCCGCCTGAGGGGGCCGCTGGGCATAGCGAGACCCGCCATCGAGCGCCATGAAGCGTCCGGTGGGGTTTTCCGAGCGTGAGCTCACGAACCCTGCAGCATCCTGGAGCCGTCCACCGGCGTGCGCGGTGTCGCGCTCGTATGCATCGAGCTCGTCGAAGTACGCATCCATGACGACGCGGGGGTTCAGCCCGAGATAGCGCGCATAGCTCGAGATCATGCCCTGAGCGTAGCCTCGTGGCGGCATGGCAGCGAAGTTACCCTGCTCAAAGAACTCGATGATCTGGGGGCGAATCTTGATGGTCGTGGCAACCTGATGGATCGAGAGCCCAAGCTGGCGCCTGCGCTCAAGCAGCATCTCGCCAAACCGTGCAGCCATTAGAAACCCCCTAACCCGTCGTCGTCGGACATCTGGGACTCAAGGCTTTGGAGCTCTTCAAGTGCTTGTTCATCGAGCAGGACCTCGCGCGGCTTCGAGCCATCAGGCGGACCCACGATGCCTTTCTCCTCAAGCATGTCCATGATGCGTCCGGCACGGGCGTACCCGACCTTGAGTCGCCGTTGCAGACTCGACGTCGAGCCGAGTTTCGACTCAACGACGAGACGCGCGGCCTCCCAGATGAGCGGGTCGTCTGCGGACGCGCCGCCCGAGCCAGAGCCAGCGCCCTGCATCGCCGCGGGAGCGACCGCGGAGAGGATTTCCTCGTGGTACTCCGCCGGCGACTGCTCCTTCACGAACTCGACGACACTGAAGATCTCCTCGTCGGAGACATAGCAGCCCTGGATACGCTTGGGTTTACCCCAGTCCACACGACTGAAGAGCATGTCGCCCTGACCGATGAGCTTCTCGGCACCCGTCTGGTCGAGGATGACGCGGCTATCGATGCCCGTCGCGACGGTGAGGCCGATGCGATTCGTGATGTTCGCCTTGATGAGGCCGGTCACGACGTTGGAACTCGGGCGCTGCGTGGCAACGATCATGTGGATACCCGCTGCGCGGCCGAGCTGGGCGATGCGTACAATCGATGCCTCGACGTCTTTGCCGGCGACCATCATGAGGTCGGAGAGCTCGTCGATCACGATCACGAGATAGGGCATCTTACTCGGCGGGTTATCGTACCTCTCAAACTCGCCGGCAGCCTGCTTCTCGTTGAACGTCGAGATCTTGCGCACGCCGATCCGCTCAAAGATCTTGAGGCGTCGCTCCATCTCGGATACCGCCCACTGCAGCGCGCTCGCGGCCTGTTTGGGCTCAGTCACGACGGGCACGTAGAGATGCGGCAAGCCGTCGTAGGGTGCGAACTCGACACGCTTAGGATCGATCATGATGAGGCGGACGTCCTCGGGGAACGTGCGCATAAGAAGGCTCATGAGGATGGAAGAGATGACGACGGACTTGCCCGATCCCGTGGTGCCAGCGATGAGCAGATGCGGCATCTTGGCGAGGTCGGCAACCATGGGTTCGCCCTCGGAATCCCGGCCGAGCGCGAACTCCAGCGGTCCTCCCGTCACATAGGGCAGGATGTCTCCGAACGCAACCGTCTGGCGGGAGCGGTTGGGGATCTCGATGCCCACGAGCGACGTGCCGGGGATGGGCGCAAAAATGCGAACCGAATCCGTCGCAAGCGAAAGGGCGATATCGTCCTCGAGGCTTGCGATGCGGCTCACGCGCTCGCCCTCGCCCGGTTGCACCTTGAACGTCGTGACCGTGGGACCGGAGATCCAACCGACCACGCGCGAGTGCAGGCCAAACTCCTGAAGCGTTGCCTGCAGCGATTCTGCCGTCTGCTGAAGCTCGGTGTTCGCTGCGGCAGAACCCTTCGCTTGCGGACTATGGCGTAGCATCGAGGCGGGCGGGAGCTTTCGTTCGGCATCTTCAGCATCGGAAGCTGCGGGCGCGTTTTCGATCTTACGGGAAGTCGCGCCGGATGTGGCAGGCTGCCGCACGGACGTCTCGTTTCGAGACGGAGCCTCATCGGCCTCGGTAGAGGCACCTTGACCATGGGGATGTTTCAAGAACTCAGGAATCACCAGACCGCTTGCGCTTGCGGAAGCAGGAACCTGGGGCACCGCGTCGAGCGGTGCGTCCACAAGCGCGGTCGCGCTGTCGGCAGCCTCGTCAACAGGCTGAAGAGACTCTTCAACCCGGACGTCAGCCACGTTGGCAAAATGTTCCTCGATGGGGATGAGCGTCGTCTGCGCGCGCTCCTTCGCAAGCGTGTCCGTGAGGTCGACGAAGGGGTCTTCGTCCACGTCATCAGCGTCACGGGAAAGCAGCGTCGTCTGCACCCGATCGCCGAGGAACGTCGTTTCTGCGACGCCTTCCCCATCAAAGGGAATGGGTTCGACGCCGGCGGCGGCGCCGCGCGGAGCATACGGATTCTGACGGGCGTCAAGAGCGGAGTCATCCCCCCAGGGGCGCTCGTTGACCTCGACGTGACGACGCTCGCGAATGCGTTCGGCCTGGTCGCGCACCACGCCGATGAAGCTCGAGACCGAAAATCCCACGAGAATCGCTCCGGCGATGGCGATACCCACGAGAACGACGCCCGCGATGGGCTTGCCAAGGGCGGATGCGAGGACGGATGCCACCGCGAACCCAACGTAGCCTCCGGTCGCCGAGAGCTCGGCCTCCCCCACCGTGACGCCGAGCACCATGTGCTCAGGTGTGCCGACAAGCGTGATGAGCGCGATGACGGCAATGAAGATGATGAGCGCGCCGAGGCACGTCTTCACCTTGAGGACATCCTCGCTCCGCACGAAGAGCAGAGCCGCTACGAGCAGGAGCGCAAGCGGCAGGACGTAGGCGCCGAGCCCGAATCCCAGGTGATAGAAGCCGGCAACCGCGGCGGTAATGGGCGCCGAAGCGGGGGCGATGACCGCAATGAAGGAGCAAACCGCGAAGACGGCGAGCGCGACGCCCGCGATATCGCGGCCTGACCCCCCGGAGAGCAGAGGCTCAGGCGCGGGCGCGGCGTGCGCACCGGCGCGAAGCTGCGACGACGCCTTCTTCTGCGCAGGTTTCTTCGCCTTCCCGCCCTTCGATGTACCCGTTCGAGCCGCCACGTTAGACCTCCATGACGACCGGGATGATCATCGGACGGGTCTTGGTGCGGTTCCAGATGAAGTTCGAGAGCGAGTCGCGCACGGCCTTGCGGAGCGCGCCCGTGCTGCTGCTCGTGAAGTCGAACGACCCCTTTTCGACCGCTTTCATGATGGCCTGCGACGCGTCGTCGCCGAATTCCTCGTCGATGTTGAACGAAACGCCGCGGCTCGAGAATTCGATCGCGTCGATGTGCTTCTTCTTCATGGAGACGACGGCCACAACCGTGACCATGCCGTCGTTTGCGAGCTTCTGACGGTCGCGGAGCACGATGGGGTCGGTGTCGCCAATGCGCAGACCGTCAACGTAGACGATGCCGCTCTCCACCGCGGGGCCGACCTTCACCACGCCGCCACGCACCTCGAGCGTGTCGCCGTTATCGAGCACGAAGATGTGATCCTCGGGGATACCCACCTTCCGCGCGAGGCGCGCGTGCGCCCGCAGGTGCACGGCCTCACCGTGCACGGGCATGAAATAAGTCGGCTTGGCCATGGTGAGCATGAGCTTGAGTTCCTCCTGGCTGCCATGCCCGGAGACATGAACGAGCTTGGAGGATTTGTCGACCACGGTGCAGCCGAGCTTCGCCAGGCTGTTGATGACCTGCTGCACGGCCTTCTCGTTGCCGGGAACAGGCGTCGCGGAAATGATGACGGTGTCACCCGAGTGGATCGAGAGCGTCTTGTGCTCGCCGTTGGCCATACGCGAGAGCGCAGAGAGCGGCTCGCCCTGAGAGCCGGTGCACATGACGACAATCTTATCGTCGGGAATGCCGTTCACGTCGTAGGCGTCGATGATATCCGCCTCATCGATCTCGAGATACCCGAGCTCACGCGCAACACGGGTGTTCGTGAGCATGGAACGGCCGGTGACGACGATCTTGCGACCGCTCGCCTTTGCGGCGTTGCAGATCTGCTGCAGGCGATGGATGTGGCTCGAGAACGAGGCGACGAATACGCGTCCAGGCGCATTCTTGATGACCTCATTGAGCGTGGGGCCTACCTCCGCCTCAGATTTGGTGAAGCCAGGCACGGTCGCGTTCGTAGAATCCGAGAGAAGCAGGTCGACGCCCTGCTTGGCGAACTTCGAGATAGCAGCGTAGTCCGGCGTCACGCCGTCGATGGGCGTCTGATCGAGTTTGAAGTCACCGGTATGCATGACCGTGCCCTGCGGCGACTTGATGTAGACGCCGAGGGCGCCGGGGATGGAGTGGGTCATGGAGAAGAAATCGACCGAGATGCACCCGAGGCTGATGTGCGACCCGCTCTTAACCTCGCGGAACTTAGGTGAGCGGATGCGGAACTCGGCAAGCTTGCCCTCGATGAAGCCCAAGGTGAGCTTGCTCGAGAAGATGGGCACCTTGTTGTTGAGATCCTGGAGGAGGTACGGCAGGGCACCGGTGTGATCCTCGTGGCCGTGTGTCACGATGATGCCGCGAAGCTTCTCCTCGTTCTCAAGGACATAGGTGTAATCCGGCAAGACGAGGTCGATGCCGGGCTGCGAATCATCGGGAAACATGAGGCCCGCGTCGATGAGCACCATGTCGGGGCCGCATTCGACGACCGTCATGTTCTTGCCGATGCCGTCGAGGCCGCCTAGCGGGATGATGCGCAGGGGTTGGTTCTTTTTTGCCATGAGCTATAAAGCTCCTTTCACGTCGCAGTACGAAATGCATCGCGCTCATGCGCGAGAACGTCCAAAGAGCATGACAATGTGTATAGTCATACAGAATATATTGTATGTGTTTTACCGAAGACTTGTGTCAGGCTCACGGCATCCCACAGGAACAGCGTAAGACTAGACGGCGCTGAACATACCGAGCAACATATGCGCACAGAAAAAAGCCGCTGCGTAGAGAATCGTCTCGACGCAGCGGCTTCCAAGCATATCAGCGCTCTATGGCGAACCTCAGCGGCTTACCCCTCGTGATGACGGCGCGGCGCGCGGCCACCGTGCCCATTGTCACCGGGACGACGGCGCGGGCGCTCGGAGCGGTCGCGGCTCTCGCGACGCGGGCGACCTTCACCCGAGCCCTTGCCGGAACCCTCGGGCGCCTGCGGCTTGTCGAGGCGGTCGAGCGAGACCTTGCCCTTGTCGTCGACCTCAATGACCTTAACCTTCACGCTATCGCCGACATTCAGCACATCCTCGACGCGATCGACGCGGCCCTCGGCGACACGGGAGATGTGCAGGAGGCCGTCATGCTCGCCGAACAGTCGCACGAACGCGCCGAAGTCCTTAACCGTCACCACGGTGCCGTCGTAGACCTCGCCAATCTCGGGCTCGCGGATGATCTCCTTGATCTGGTCGATCGCCGCGTTCACGGAGTCGCCCACGCCGCCGACGACGACCGAGCCGTCCTGGTCGACGTTGATCGTCGTACCCGTGCCATCCTGGATGCCACGGATGGTGTCGCCGCCCTTGCCGATGATGTCGCGGATCTTGTCCACCGGCACCATGATGGTCTCGATGCGCGGCGCGCTCGAGCGCAGCTGCTCGCGCGGCGCAGGGATGACCTCAAGCATCTTGCCCAGAATGAACGCGCGGCCCTGCTTGGACTGTTCAAGGGCGGTCTTCAGAATCTCGAAGGTGAGGCCGGTGGCCTTGTTGTCCATCTGGAGCGCGGTGATGCCGCGCTCGGTTCCCGTTACCTTGAAGTCCATGTCGCCGAGGAAGTCCTCGATGCCCTGAATGTCGGAGAGGACGACGGTCTTGCCCTCTTCCTGGATGAGACCCATGGCGATGCCAGAGACGGGGCGCTTGAGCGGCACGCCGCCGTCCATGAGCGCAAGGCAGCTCGCGCAGGTGGACGCCATCGAGGAGGAACCGTTGGACTCCATGACCTCAGAGACGACGCGGATGGCATACGGGAATTCCGTCTCGTCGGGCAGCACGGGGAGTAGCGCACGCTCGGCAAGGTTGCCGTGGCCGATCTCGCGGCGCTTGGGCGCGCCGATGCGGCCGGTCTCGCCGGTGCAGAAGGGCGGGAAGTTGTACTGGTGCATATAGCGCTTGCCGTCGACCGGTTCGATGGTGTCGAGGCGCTGGCCTTCGCTCAGCATGCCGAGCGAGAGCACCGAGAGCACCTGGGTCTGGCCGCGCTGGAAGAGGCCGGAACCATGCACGAGCGGCAAGTAGCTGTCCTTCACCATGATGGGACGGATCTCGTCGGCGGCGCGGCCATCAACGCGCTCACCCGTCTCGACGACCATGGTGCGCATGGCCTTCTTCTCGAGTTTCTTGAGGTTCACCGGGATCTCGCGCTCCCAGGCGAGCTGCTCCTCCTCGGTGAACTCGGCGCGGATACGCTCTTTCAGCTCTTCGACGTGCGCGATGCGAGAAAGCTTGTCGGCATCGGAGAGTGCCGCGTACATCTCGTCGTAGTGGGCGAAGATGCGCTCCTCGACCTCGGGAACGGGCTGGTCGAGCTCGTACTCCTTCTGCTGGATGGGACCGTTTACGCGCTGCCATTCCTCGACGAAGGCGAGCTGGGCGTCGCAGAAGGCCCCGATGGCCTCCTGGCCGAAGCGCATGGCGGCGAGCATGTCGTCCTCGGTGACCTCCTCGGCACCGGCCTCCACCATGGAGATGAAGTCGCGCGTGCCGGCGAGCTCGAGGTCAAGGTCGGAATTCTCGCGCTCCTCATACGTGGGGTTCACGATGAACTCGCCCGTCTCCTTGTTGCGGCCGATGCGCACACACGCTAGAGGACCCTCGAAGGGTACGCCGCCCAGGGTAAGGGCGAGTGAGGCACCCATAGTGCAGATCACGTCGATGGGGTTCTTCTGGTCGGCCACGAGTGAGGTGGCGACGATCTGCACCTCGTTGCGGAAGCCGTCCGGGAAGCTCGGGCGAATGGGGCGGTCGATCATACGCGCGGTAAGCGTGGCCTTTTCAGAAGGACGACCCTCACGCTTGAGGTAGCCGCCCGGGATGCGCCCGGCCGCGTACATCTTCTCGTTGAAATCGACGGTGAGCGGGAAGAAGTCGTAGTTCTTCCGCTCCTTCGAGACTACGACGGTCACGAGGGCCGTCGTGTCTGCCTGCTTGACCAGGGCGGCGCCGGTCGCCTGCTTGGCGAGTTCGCCCGCCTCGAGCGTGTAGGTCTTGCCGTAGAGCTCAAAGGTCTTGGTTACGAGTGACATTTCTCTCCTTCATCTCCGTACGCCCCGTTGCGTACGGGCTTCCTCGTGCCGGACACGTGTCCGGCAAACGTCAAGGGAAGCACCTCGCTTCCCCTCACATGAAAAGGAGCCCCGCTCGGGGGCTCCTGCATGCACACCTTACTGGATGTTGTCGCGGATGCCGAGCTTCGCGATAAGTTCACGGTACTCGACGATGTCGTTCTTCTTGATGTAAGACAGAAGACGACGACGATGGCCGACGATCATGAGCAGGCCGCGGCGGGTGTGGAAGTCCTTCGGATGAGTCTTCATGTGCTCAGTGAGCTCACGGATGCGCTCCGTGGCGATGGCAACCTGAACCTTGGGGTTGCCGGTGTCCTGCGCGTTCTTGCCGAACTCGGCGGTGAGCTCCGCCTTGCGCTCCTTCGATACGGTCATGGTTTCACCTTTCTCTCGATACGCCAAGAACTGGGTAGGTCGTCGGTGATTCGACGAACCAAGTCCAAGGCACGACTGCGCTATGGTACCACAACGCGTCCCCATCCTCGCAACCTGCACATATCCCTAGTGTCCCAAAAAGGGACAGGTGCATTTTGGGACATCATGAGCGCTGTGACATAGCACGCGAAACGGTCTTGGAACCAACGCCCGTGAGCATAGCGATTTGGCGAACGCTCAATCCGGCGGCGTGCAACGTCCGCAGACGCGCATTACGCAGGGGTGGATCGAGTGCTTTAAGACCCCTCGGGTCAACATCGAGCACAGACCGCGCTACACGTTCGCAGTCTTCGTCCGGCGTGCGCTTGCCCAAACGCATCTCATAGGTCATATCAGCATTACTCATAAGCTCACGATAGCCGTTCACGCCTCCAAGTAGTTCGAGTACATCGTCGGCATCGACATACACGCGCTCACCCACATACTCCCGATGGCTGCTCCACCGATACGCATCAAAGGCAGCGATCCCCGCTTTAACCGGGTTGAGATGAATGTAGCGCACCGCAGCGAGTAGCTGACTATCAGTTGAGATGGGCTGGTTGAAAAACCTACTCTCGAAGACATGTCCCGTATGCCCAGTCACCCTATTGAAATACTGCGCGTACCGCATGCAAAGCTGGTGCATGATGCGCGAGAGGTCATCAGGCTGCGAGCGCACGAGCAGGTGCACGTGGTTGCCCATAAGACACCATGCAACAAGGGAGGCGTCGCATCCGTTAAACGCTTCCTGCATAAGACCGAGGAAATACCAGCGGTCTTCGTCGGAATCGAATAGCACCATGCGGCCGACTCCACGAATCACGATGTGTTCAACACCGGACTCCGCATACACCCTGCGATGGCGTGGCACCAAGATCACCTCCTCGCTGCTCGTCATGTACCTATACACGATAGGGCACCGTAGGACAGAGTATGCGCTAAGAACAGAAAAACATGTCCCAAAATGCACCTGTCCCTTTTTGGGACATCAGACGCCGAGGAGGAACTCGAGGGCGCGGAGGCGGACATCGAGGTGGGTCGCTGCCCACGCGTGGGAAAACGCGAGGAGCAGCGCCGCGGTGGGCGCGTCGATGCTTGCACCAGCGAGGTCATCGAAGCGCAGCGACATGAGGGCGCGAAACCATCCGACGAGCGTCGCATCGACTTCCTCTGCCCCGGCGACGCTCGAGGCGCACGAAGCACAGACGAGGCCGCCCGCCGTCGCAGAGAAATACGAGACGTCCGCATCTCCGCAGAGCACACAGGCCGAAAAATCCGGGTAGTAGCCCAAATGGGCGAGCAGCTTAAACACATAGGCGGCGACGACGAGGTCGAGATGCGCGCCGTCCAAAACACCATCCGAACCGCCGAGCACCGCAAGCGCGCGCTCGGTGATGGGAAACACGAACGGGTCTTCCGCGTCCTCGAAGCAGCACGCCCGCGCGACGTCCACGATTGCGGCGCCAGCGGAAAGCACGTCGAGCTCGGGAGCAGCGCCGAAGGGCGCGCAGACGAGCGTTGCCTCGGCGACGACATCGAGCGAACGACCGCGCGCGATGAGCATGTCCACCGTGCAGCCGACCTCGCAGCGAGCGGCGAGGCGGCTCCCTGGCTTGCGCGCGCCCTTCCCCACCGCGCGAATCTGTCGTCCATCACGTGCGAGCAGCGTGTAGATGAGATCGGTCTCGCGCAGCTTGGTTTTATCGAGCACGAGCACTCGCTCGCGGTATGTCCTTCCCGCAGCCATAGGGCTCCACGCCGTCCGCGTTACTCGTCCGCCGCGTAGCCCAGGCGGCGAATCTCGCGCACGTCTTCGCGCCACCGGCTCTTCACGCGCACGTCGAGCTCGAGGAAGACCTTGCAGCCGAAGATGCGTTCCAGGTCACGGCGGGCGTCGATACCCACGTGTTTCAACATCTCGCCGCGCTTACCGATGATGATACCCTTCTGGCCGTCGCGCTCAACATAGATCGTGGCATGCACGATGAGCGTGCCGCGCCGACGCTCGATGGAGTCGCACATGACGCCGATGGAATGAGGGACCTCCTCGCGCGTGCGCAGCAGAAGCTTCTCGCGCACGAACTCAGAAACGATCATCTCGTCGGAGGCATCGGTGTCCACGCCCTCGGGGAACCACATCGGCCCTTCAGGAAGATAGCTTGAGACAAGGGCGATGAAGGAATCGACGTTGAAGTTCTCCGTCGCGGAGAGCACGATCTCGTCATCGAACGTGCAGAGCTCGCGCGCGGCAGCGATTTGCTTCATGACGTTTTCCGGCGAAACAAGATCGGCCTTGGTAAGGACGAGCACGCGCTTTGTGGGCGCCTTCGCCACGCGCTCTGCCACCCAGGCGTCTCCGCGCCCGATGGGCTTCGAGGCATCGATGAGAAAGCACAGGACGTCGACGTCCTTAAACTCCGCGAGGGCGCTCTTGTTGAGCTCGCTGCCGAGCGAATCCTGGGGCTTATGCAAGCCGGGCGTGTCGACGAAGACGATCTGGGCATCATCGGTGCGCACGACGCCGAGCATGCGCCTGCGCGTGGTCTGCGCGACCGGTGACGTGATGGCCATCTTGCGCCCCATGCAGGCGTTCATGAGCGTCGACTTCCCTGCGTTCGGGCGGCCTACGAGCGCGACGAACCCGCTTTTGAAGCCCGGCTGCGCCGCAGGAGCGATCTCACCGTTTTCATCTTCATCGACGAACGCATCGAGCTCTTCGTCGCTCATGTTCTCGAACGGATCGAACTCCTCGATTTCTGCCATGCTTGGATCCTTTCTGGCAATGGGGCGCTTCCCGCTATCATATCAAGTAAAGGCACGCTACCTGCGAACCGAGATCATGCGCCACCACCAGCCAATAACCCCCGTCCCCATTGGCTGGTTCAGAGGAGCACGAGGGCGCGGGCGAATACGATGATGCCCACGATCGCGGCGGTGATGGAGAGCGTGAAGACGCTTGCGGCCGCGATGTCCTTGGCGCGCTTCGCAAGCGGGTGAAGCTCCTGCGTGGCGAGGTCCACGATCGCTTCGATCGAAGTGTTCACGAGTTCGGCGAACAGCACAAGCCCGATACAGAGGGCGACGAGTACCCAGGAAAGGGCATCAATCTTGAGCACAATGCCCGCGATGACCGCAAGCACGCCCACGCACAGCTGCACCTTGATGTTGCGCTCCGTCGTCACCGCGGTGCGGAACCCTTCGAAGGCATAGCCGAACGAGCGCAGAAACGTCGGGTGGTCGCGATTCGAGCCGGGAATCATCGTCACTCCCCCTTTTCGTCTTCATGATGCCGCGTCACAGGCCCGATGCAAACTGTCGCCGGGTCTTCCCCCCGCCTCGTCGCGAGGGCGCGCAGCACGGTGAGCTCGCGCTCCTCCATGGCAAGCGCATCCTCCTCGTTCATATGGTCATATCCCAAAAGATGGAGCATGCCGTGCGCGAGCATGAGGCGACATTCCTCGGCAGAGGTCGTGCCGAACGCGGGCGCTTGAGCCTCGATGACCGCGGGCGCGAGCACGATGTCGCCAAGCTCAACGGGCGCTTCCTCAGTATCGCGGGCGTGTGCGAGGACCTCTTCGGGACACGAACCGTCGAGCAGCGGAAACGACAACACATCGGTGGGCGCGTCGATGCCACGCCACGCATGGTTGAGCTCGTGCATCTCGTCGTCGTCAACGTAGGCAACAGACACGACGGCATCTACATCCAAATCGACCGCCTTCAGCACCTCATCGAGGGCTGCCTCGAACTCCTCCTCGGCAACGAGGAGCGGGAGGCCGGCATCGTTCGACAGCAAAACGCTCACTTCGCCGCCCCCTTGCCTTTCTTGCGCCCGCCGACGGGGGCTTCCTCATGTGTACGATCGAACGCATCGTATGCCTCCACGATGCGCCCTACAAGCGAATGGCGCACCACATCGGAGCGATCAAGATGGATGAAGGCGATGTCCTCGACGCCGGTAAGGATCTCCTCGATCTCGGTGAGGCCACCGCGCCTGCCCATGAGGTCGCGCTGCGTGGTATCGCCCGTGATGATGAATTTGGAATTGAAGCCCAGGCGCGTGAGGAACATCTTCATCTGTTCGGGCGTGGTGTTCTGAGCTTCGTCCAAGATCACAAACGCATCGTTCAGCGTGCGACCGCGCATGTAGGCGAGCGGGGCGATCTCGATGATGCCCTGTTCGATAAGCTCGCCGCCGCGCTCCATGTCGGTCATGTCGAAGAGCGCATCGAAGAGCGGGCGCACATAGGGGTCGATCTTCTCTTGAAGCGTTCCAGGCAGATACCCCAGGCTCTCCCCGGCTTCCACGACAGGACGCGTGAGCACCACGCGGCCGACCTCGTGGCGCTTGAGCGCAGCCACCGCCATCGCCATGGCGAGATACGTCTTGCCCGTGCCGGCAGGCCCCAGGCAAAACGTTACCGTATGCTGGCGGATCGCATCGATATAGCGCTTCTGTCCCACGGTCTTCGGGCGGATTGCCTTACCGCGGTACGTGAGCAAGATGTCGTCTCGGAAGCCCGAGATGTCCATCACGCTTTCCCTGAGCGTCTGCAGGGCGCGAACGACCTCGGCCTCTGTGGGCGTGTCGCCCGCCCGCGCCTCCTTGATGAGATAGGTGAAGAGACGGGTGAGGATCTCGACTTCCTCCGCAGATCCCGACACGGAAAGTGTCCGCCCGCGCGAGGTGATCGCCGCACCGGTGCGCTCCTCGATGGTGCGCAACAGCATATCGCCGGAACCGAGAACACGGACCGCGTCGACATCATCGGGTATAGTCAGTTTCACCGTCGCGGTATCCATTAACCCTCCAAGCACCCTGAGCCGCACGTTGCGCCCGATCCGTACGCCTTCATGTCGTCACCGCTGCATACGACCTTGGCGCGCACGAGACCGGATGCGCCCACATCCATGATAGCAACGTCCACGAGCGTGGGTGCGACGATACCCGCCTCCTCGAGACCCGAAACCTCGACGCGATGGAAGGACGCGAGCGTGCCGCGGCATCCTTCTTCAATGACGGCGCGTTCCACCGACCCGATCCTCGTCTCGGCATCCTGCTGGGCGAGGCGCGCGGCGAGCTCTCGCGCCCGATGCGAGCGCTCGGCCATGACCTCGGGCGGCACCTGATCGGGCATGCTTGCCGCCGGGGTACCGGGGCGCGCGCTATAGCGGAACACGTGCATACGCGAAAATCCCACGCGCTCGCAGAGGGCGAGCGACTCCTCGAACTCCCCATCGGTCTCCCCGGGAAAGCCGACGATGAGGTCGCAGGAAAGCGAGGCGCTCGGCAGCGCAGCCCGGATACGGCAACAGAGGTCTTCGAACTCCGCCGCAGTATAGGGACGCCCCATGCGTTCGAGCGTGCGTGTGCAGCCGGATTGTACGGGGAGATGGAAGAAGGGGGCGACGCGCCCGCCAGACGCGGCGACGCTCGCGATGAGCCGGTCGCTCACGTCCATGGGCTCGATGGAGGAAAGTCTGATATGCGGCACCGCGGTCTCACGTAGGATGATGTCGATGAGCTCGTCGATCTCGACATGCGCGTCGCGCGGACCCTCTCCGTCGTACGCCCCAAGGTTGACGCCCGTGAGCACGACCTCGGGCAGTCCCTCGTCGAGCGCGGCGCGCACCTCCTCGAGGACGGCCTCGACGGGAACGGAGCGCTCCGGACCGCGCGCCTTCCACACGATGCAGTACGTGCAGCGGTTGTTGCAACCGTCTTGAATCTTCACGCCCACGCGGGCGCGGCGTTGCAACACGCCTGCTCCGCCTCCTCTCGACGCCGCCGGTGGCGCGGCGACATACCCCAGAGCCTCGAGCGCACATGAGGCGACCTCGACCTTGGAGGGGACGACGATGACGCGGTCGGAAAGCTCGCGGAGCGATTCGGGATGGAGCGCTGCGGCGCAACCCGTCGCGATCACGAGCGGTTCCCGCGCCCGCCCGAGCGCATGGCGCACGGCCTTTCTGGTCTTCGCTTCTGCCTCGCCGGTCACGGCGCAGGTGTTGATGACGATAAGTTCAGCTTCTTCCGGATCAACGAGCAGCAGACCGGCCGAAGCGAGTTCGCGCTCCATGCGGTCGGATTCCACGCGGTTGACCCGGCACCCGAGATTGATGACGGAAACGAACGGATTTGCCACGGTATGTCCCCACATGCCTAATCGAGCATGTCGTCGATGGCGTCGCGGATGCGCTCGCCCACGCTGCGATGCGGCGCGACATCGTCGCCCACTGCCTCGGCATAGCGCTCGAGCAGCTCGCGCGCCTCGCCGGAAAGCTTGCGCGGCACCTCGACGCGGACCTGCGCGATGGCGCGTCCGCGCGTCGTGCCGTCCATGCGCGGCATGCCGAATTCCTCGGTCGTAACCGTGTCGCCATACTGCGTGCCGGCAGGCACCTGGTACGTGATGGTCTCATCGGGCATGATGCCGGGGACGCTCACCGTGCAGCCGAGCGCCGCCTGAGCGATCGAAACTGTGACGACGCACAGCAGGTCGTCGCCCACGCGCTCGAAGCGGTCGTGATCTTTGACGACGACTGTAACCAGGAGGTCGCCCGACGCCTCTCCACGGAACCCGGCCTCGCCGTAGCCGCGCACGCGCAGCTGCCGCCCGCTCGCAATGCCCGCAGGCACCTCGATGTCGATCTTCTCGTGGGTCGGCGTGCGTCCCTGCCCGTCACACATGTCGCAGGGATGGTCGATGACGGTTCCCTCGCCGCCGCAGTCGGGGCAGGGCGAGGTGGACTGCATCGTGCCGAAGATCGAGCGCTGCATGGTGGTGACGTAGCCCGATCCGTGGCAGCGGGGGCACTGCTTCTCTTCCGCGCCTTCCGCGCGGCCGGTGCCGCCACAGTCTTCACAAGGAGCAAGGCGGTCGTAGCTCACGGTCTTCGTGCAGCCAAGTGCCGCCTCCTCAAGCGTGATGGAGAGCGTGATAGCCATGTCGCGGCCGGCGCGTCTGCGCGCCCGACCACCTTGGGACGAGCGACCCCCGCCGAAGAACGACGAGAAGATGTCGTCCACGCCCATGCCACCGAAGATGTCGCTGAAATCGACGTACCCGGAGCCGCCGGGGCCGTCCGCCGTACCGAAGCGGTCGTAGTTCGCACGCTTCTGCTCGTCCGAGAGCACCGAATACGCCTCGTTCAGCTCCTTGAACTTCTCCTCGGCGTCTGGATCGTCCGAGACGTCCGGATGCACCTTGCGCGCCTTCTTCAAAAACGCGCGCTTGATGGTGCGCTGGTCAGCATCTCGCTCTACACCCAGGATATCGTAGTAATCTTTCGACCCCGGCACTTCCCTACCTTCTCCCCCATCATGACGTTAGCGCCAAGCGCAAGACGCCCGGAGCTCTGTGTTCAACCGCATGCGGCGCATGACGCGTCCGGCGACACGCTACCACAAGAACGGTCGATAGAAATACATACCGCGCGTGCAGCTCGCAAACCACATGAGCAGCAGCACGTAGAACAGCGAATTCATGCATCCGTTCACAAACAGCTGGAGCCCGCGCTTGAACCAGATAAACGAGCGATGCGACGGGACCTCCTTCAGCACCATGCCCGCACCGAAGCAGAACGGGATGAGGCAGAGCGCAGAGAACAGCGTGAAGGCACCGCCCATGATCGCAAGCAGCAGAAACGGTGCCGCCATGCCCATAAGTTTGAAGCCCTGGGCCGCTTTGCCCTCGAGCCGCTCGGCTGCCACGCGGGCACGCCCCACGAGGTCGCCGGCCGCCGCCCCGTTCGTGCCGGCATGACCCATGCCCTTCACACGAACCGTGGCGCCGTCGTGCATGCCGGCCGGGAACTCGATGACCGCCTCCGCCATGACCTGACGGCGCCCCGACCCTCCACATTCAGGGCAGGGATCGGAGATGACCTTGCCCGAGCCGTTGCACTCAGGGCACACCATCTGGAACATGCCACCGCCAAAAAGGAATGACATGTCGACGTCCATGGCGCCCGTGCCGCCGCACGAGGGGCAGGTATGGGCGTGCTCGGAGGATACGGAACCGGAGCCATGGCAGTGGCTGCACGGCTCATACCGCCGATACTTGATGCCCTTGCGCGCGCCGTTTTTCACCTGCTCGGGCGTAAGATCCACATCGACGACGACATCCGCCCCCTCCTCGGGGTTGAACGCCTGTGACGTTCCGCGCCCGCCGCGGCGGGGCTCCGACCACATGCCGCCGAAAGGGAAGCCGCCAAAGCCGCCATAATAGGATCCACGTGCACCGGCCGCTCCCGCATACGGGCTCTGTCCAGCCGCGCCACCGTATCCGGCAAAGGGGTTTCCCGAGCGCATCGCGTCATAGCGGGCGCGCTTCTGCTCGTCCGATAAGACGGCGTAGGCTTCCGAAACCTCTTTGAACTTCTCCTCGGCGTCGGGCTCCTTGTTGACATCCGGATGCAGCTTGCGTGCCTTCTGCTGGAACGCCTTCTGGATTTCGCGCTTATCGGCATCTTTCGAGACGCCGAGGATCGCGTAGTAGTCTTTGTCGTTCATTCCTGCCACGGTGGGGGCAACCTCCTGCTCGCTAACGTAGGCATAGCGTATTGTACCGAAATACTGGGCTGCTCAAACTCAGGATCACAACTGAACGCAGCTTGCATAAGGACAGGCGACGCTAACGAAGGTCCCACATGATGCCAAATAACTCGTTGCCCAGAAGCCAGCCGTCCTCGGTGGGCACGAGCGCGTCGGTCGCCGTATCGAAGCGTGCGAGTCCCGACGAGGTCGCAGCGCGTATGCCCGCCCGAACGCGCTCCGCCCCGAGTACGCGCTGAGCCTGCGCGATGAGCTCGCCGGGAGCGCCCGCCGTCATGCGCATTGCGAGCATGAGGTCTTCTGCTACGGCCTCCCGTTTCGTGAGGAACTCAAGGTCAAAGGAACAAGCGGCATCGTCGCGCTGCACGAAGCGCACGCGAGCCGCCTCGCCGTCGAGGTGCGCATCACCGAAGAACTCACGCAAGCCGCTGAATTCCCTCGCCGTGAGCATACCGGCCGCTGAGCGTCCAACACCGAGGTAGCTCATCCCCGTCCAGTACGCGATGTTATGCCGGCACGCCTTCCCGGGCTTCGCGTAGCTCGCAACCTCATAGGGTGCGTACCCCGCAACCTTAAAGAGATTGCGCGCCCGCACCATGCACGCAGCCTGAAAATCCTCGTCAGGGTCAAGTTCCTCTCCCCGCTCGATACGGCACGCGAGCGGCGTTCCCGCTTCAATGGCGAGCGGGTAGACGGAGATATGGTCGGGCGCGACATCAATCGTCTCACGCAGCGTCTTATCCCAGCTCTCTTTCGTTTGTCGGGGAAGGCCGCACATAAGGTCGCATGAGACATCGAAACCGTTCGCACGGGCGCGCTCGATGGCGGCGTGCGCCTCTCTCGCGCTGTGAAGCCGCCCGATAGCGCGGAGCTCCTCATTTTGAAAACTCTGGACACCAAGTGAGATGCGCGTGACACCCGAGGCAGCGAGTGCCGCGGCAAGCGCTTCGGTGAACGATTCCGGGTTCGCCTCACAGGTGAGCTCCTCGGGCGCACACCAAGTACGGATATGCCGAACGAGCGCAGGCAGCCGACGCCCGAGCACCGTCGGCGTGCCGCCGCCGAGGTAGACCGTCCGCACGTCCCGAAGCGCGCCTGCGTCGCCAAACGCGTCGATATGCCGAAAGAGCTCATCGAGGTAGCGCTCCGCGGCGGCATCGAGGGCAGCGCCGTCAAGCGCTCGCGAATCGAAGTCGCAGTACGCGCACTTCGCGTGACAGAACGGGATATGGACATAGAGCGCCTCTATCGCCATGTCTCCTCCTTCACATGGCGCGTAGCTGCAAGACAGCCGTCGCGATATGCGGAGACCCTAGGCACGGTCGCCCTCGTCCGCATCAAGTGACGCCTCGATCTCGTCGATGAGAGCGAGGAACTCCTCGAAGGTAGAGCACTTCACCACACGTCCGCGCCACATAGCGGCACGCGGCAGACCCTTGAGGTACCACGTCGCGTACGTGCGTGCGCGAGCCATCGCGCACGGGATGAGCTCATTCGTAAGCGCAAGGTGGTCGCGAAGTGCGCCGAGCCGCTCGCAAGCGGTACGCATCGGAACCTCACGCCCGTCGTTCAGCAGGCGCTCGGCATCTTCGAAGATCCAAGGGTTGCCGTAAGAGCCGCGCGCGATGAAGACACCGCTCGCCGCGGTCTCACGAAGCATCCGCACCGCGGCCTCGGCGGAAAACACATCGCCCGAACCGATCACCGGCACCGATACGGCGCGAGCGACGTCATCGATCACTGACCAATCCGCCTCACCGGTATACAGCTGCTTCGCGCTCCTGCCATGCACAGCGATGGCGGAAGCGCCCGCCTCTTCGAGCATCTCAGCGAACACGGGGGCGACGACCTCACCGGTACGGAAGCCCGAGCGGATCTTTACCGTCACGGGTACGTGGGCATGCGAAACCGCTGCCCGAACGATGTCGCGCGCGAGCAGTGGCTCCTCCATAAGCGCCGATCCCTCCCCCTTGGTAATCACCTTGCGGGCGGGACATGCCATGTTGATATCGATGAGCGCGAGCTTCTCGCCCACGCGCGCCCCGACCGCCTCGACTGCCTCGGCGAACTGTTCGGGCTTGCTGCCGAAGAGCTGGACGGCGATATTCGGCTCCTCCTCCGCCGGCAGCACGAGCTCCCAAGTCTGCTCGCTCGTATAGTGGAGCCCGGCGACGCTCACCATCTCGCTATACGCGAGCGGTGCCCCGTGCCGACGCATCTGGATGCGGTAAGCGGCATCGGAAACACCCGCCATGGGTGCCATGAGGAAGGGATGCTCCTCGAGATATGTCCTAACGTCGTTCATCGATCTGCACGCAATCTGACATTGGGGACAGTCCCCAATGTCATGACATTGGGGACAGGCGTATCGGGAAGCTAGTCCTCGACCTTCAAGATGGCAAGGAAGGCTTCCTGGGGCACCTCGACCGAACCGATGGCCTTCATGCGCTTCTTGCCCTCTTTTTGCTTCTCCAAGAGCTTTCGCTTACGTGAGATGTCGCCGCCGTAGCACTTGGCGAGTACGTCCTTACGCACGGCCTTCACCGTGGAGCGCGCGATGATCTTGTTGCCGATCGCGCCCTGGATGGGCACCTCGAACTGCTGGCGCGGGATGATCTCCTTGAGCTTGTCGCAGAGGCCGCGCGCGAGCGGGTACGCCTTGTCCTTGTGTACGATGAAACTGAGCGCGTCGACTTCGTCGCCCGATAGCAAGATATCGAGCTTCACGAGTTCGCTCGCGCGGTAGTCGGCAAACTCGTAATCGAGCGAGGCGTATCCCTTCGTGCGGCTCTTGAGCTGGTCGAAGAAGTCGAGAATGAGCTCGGCGAGCGGAATGTCGAAGCGCATCTCCACCGACTTCTGGGAGAGATGGATCATGTCGGTCATGATGCCACGGTGCTCGATACCGAGCTGCATCACCGCACCCGTGTACTCAGGCGGCACGATGACCTTTGCTTTGAGGTAGGGCTCCTCGATGTGGTCGATGCGCGTCACGTCGGGCAGGTCTTGGGGGCTGCGCACCTCGAGCATGGTGCCGTCCGTCTTGTAGACGTGGTAGTCAACGCTCGGACTCGTGGCTATGAGGTCGAGGTCGAATTCGCGCTCGAGGCGCTCCTTCACGACCTCCATATGCAGCAAACCGAGGAAGCCGACGCGGAAGCCGAAGCCGAGCGCGACGGAGGTCTCAGGCGTCCAGATGAGCGACGGGTCGTTCACATGGAGCTTCTCAAGCGCGTCGCGCAGGTTCTCGTAATCCTTGTTGTCGATGGGAAAGATGCCGGTATAGACCATGGGCTTCGCCTCGCGATACCCGGGAAGGGGCTCCGCGCAGGGGCGGTCACGATACGTAAGGGTTTCACCCACGTGGACCGCTTCGGGATCTTTGAGACCGGTGACGACGAATCCAACCTCGCCCACGGTGAGGGCGTCGACGGGCGTCTCCGCGGGGCGCTTTACACCCACCCCATCGACAAGGAAGCTGTGTCCCGTCTGCATCATAGTGAGCTGCATGCCGGCGCGGATCTCGCCGTCGAAGATGCGCACCGTGGCGACGACGCCGCGATATTCGTCGAAATACGAGTCGAGGATGAGCGCTTTGAGCGGCGCCTTGACGTCTCCTTCGGGGGCTGACACCAAAAAGACAATCGCCTCGAGCAAGTCATGGATGCCCTCGCCCGTCTTGCCCGAGACGCACACGGCGTCGTCGGCGGGAATCGCAAGTTCGTCCTCGATCTCGAGCTTGACCTCGTCGGGGTGCGCGGAGGGTAGGTCGATCTTGTTGATCGCGGGCACGATGTCGAGGTTCGCGTTCATGGCGAGGTTCGCATTTGAGACGGTTTGCGCCTCGACGCCCTGCGTGGCGTCGACCACGAGCACGGCGCCCTCACACGCGGCGAGCGAGCGCGATACCTCGTAGGTGAAGTCGACGTGACCGGGGGTATCGATGAGGTTGAACTGGTAGGTCTCGCCGTCGTCGGCCGTGTACATGACGCGCACGGCGTTCGACTTGATCGTGATGCCGCGCTCGCGCTCGATATCCATGGTGTCGAGCAGCTGCGAGGCCATGTCGCGCTCCTCGACCGTGTTCGTGAGCTCGAGGATGCGATCGGAGATCGTCGATTTGCCGTGGTCGATATGAGCCACGATGGAGAAGTTTCTGATGTGTGAGGTGTTGGTGTTCATGGGGGTTATTGTACTTGATTAGGCGGGAGGATGCGAGGGGCGTTGGGCGCTCGGGGCGGGTTGCGGGCTTCCCTCACTGCTCGGACAGTCCTGCTCACGACGGAGGCGCCACTGGCGCCTCCTGTTCGCGCGGAACTCGCGTGAGGGAATCCCGCAACTCGCCCCGAGCGCGTGCATGGTGCCTCACACACCACAAATGGGGGGGCGGGATGGATGTTGAGCGGGTGACGAACCTGAAAGCGGGGATTCCATCATTCGATGGAATCCCCGCTTTGGGTATCGTGCTTGTAGAGGCTTACGCTAGTTCAGGGTGTTCACGAGCTTCTGGACACCTGACTTGCGGTTAGAAGCCTGGTTCTTGTGGATGATGCCCTTGGCAGCAGCCTGATCGAGGCGCTTGTAGGCGCGGCTGGCGGCAGCCTGCGCGGCCTGGGCGTCGCCCTGCTCAACAGCCTCATGAACGTGCTTGACGAGCGTCTTGAGCTCGGAGCGCACGGCGCGGTTGCGCACGCGGGCCTTCTCAGCGGTGCGGATACGCTTCTTCTGCGATTTGATGTTAGCCACTTGCAGAGTTCCTTTCGAATTTCCTAGATATCGTCGCTATATGATCAGGCCTCTGAGACACGATTGAGGTCACAAGCAGGTAGTGTACCACGACGGCGCAGGTAGGTGAAGTGGTGATGCTGTGAAATTATACAGCGCTCTGCATTGCGGTCCATACGCGAAGCAGACGCTACGAAGCGCGGGACGGCCTCCGTGCGATGGAGACGAACCATGTGGTGAACGCAATCTCGGAATCTCTCGAGCCCTTGAGTGCGCACTCCGTTTCGACCGCGCCGCGCAGAGCATCCACGAGCTCGTCCATCGTAAACAGGCGCGACCACCGCACATGGTTCTTTACCTGCCAATCCTTCACGCCAAGCGTTGAGGCGAGCTCGCGCGCCTGGCCACGTTCGTCGAGCGCCTTCGCGACGATGAGCTCGCGCACGCGCGTGAGCAACAGCGAGAGGAGGCGAACCTCACTCTTAGGCGGCAGCAGACGATAGAGCTCGAGGGCGCGACCGACGTCGCGAGCGCTCACCGCATCGAGGAAATCCCACGGTTTGATCTCTGCCGTGCGAACGACATAGCGTTCAACGTCTGCAAGCTCGATGTTGGACGACCCGATCATGGCAGCAAGCTTCTTGAGCTGGGTATCGAGCATACGCGTGGACTCACCCGCACGCGCAACGAGCTCCTCGGCAGCCGCACTCGAGATGGAGACGCCGTGCCTGCTCGCCATACCCTGCACGTACGCTGGAAGCTCCCAGTGCTTCTTTGCGGAACAGTCAATGACCGCCTTCGCATCGATCTTCGCGACGGCCTTGTAGAGCCGCGTGTTCTTCGCAAGCGCATCGGCAACGATGAGGCACACGGTATCCGGCGACGGCTCCGTGAGATAAGAAACGAGCGCTTCGCTCATCGCTTTCACGAGATGGTCGCAGCCTCGCAAGATCACGAGCCTGAAGTCCGAGCCCATGGGAAACGTGCAGAGCGAGGCGATAATCTCGTCCGGCTCCTGCGGTTTGGTCATGTCGCGGTCGTCGAGGTTGAAGGTCGCCATGCCGCTCGCTTCGAGCCGAGACACCAGACGGTCTATCGCGGCATCGCGTTTGACCTCGTCGGGGCCGACGAGGAGATATGCTGGCAGCAGCTTGGCAGACGCCATGGTAGGCTCCTTTAGCGAATAAAGGGCGCGCGGTCCGCGTCCCGACGACCCCATCACTCTATCACGCCGCCCGGCCATACGAGACCGAGACACCCCCTCCCGCTGGCGAAACCCTCACATCGCCAACGTCCTTCGTGCTGACGACCTGCGTCCCATGCTCTTCAAGCACTTCAAGGCAGGCATCGGCCGGGTGACCGTAGCGGTTGCCCTCCCCTGCACTCGCTACCGCGATAAGAGGGTCAAGCGTTTCGAGTACATCGGCGTCGACGGACTCGGCAGATCCGTGGTGCCCAAGCTTGAGCACATCCACCTCTCCCACCGCATCCACATAGGCATGCTCCTCATCGACCTCGGTATCGCCCGTGAGCAGAACGCTCATCGAAGCGCCCGAACCTTCATATGCGACGCCAATCGCGAGGGAGTCCTCGTTGTCGAGACCGTCGACTTCCGCACATGGCCATACGACACGGCAGCGAAACCTTCCCACCCTGATGCTGTCTCCTGCCAAGACGCTTTCAACCTTCGGTAGATTGAGCGAAGCGACGTTTTGCGGCGCATGCGCGGCGGCACCTTCGGCAACAATGAGGCGCTCAACCCCCACCGTATCGAGCACCGCATCGAGACCGCCACAGTGATCGCTGTCCCAATGCGTGATAAGAACGGCATCGAGATGAAGGACGTTATTCCTTACAAGCGCCGTAGCCACCGCGTCGTCAACCCCGGCATCGACGAGCACGGCACTCGATCCATCCCTAATGAGTATTGAATCCGCTTGACCGACATCCAAGATGATAACTTCCGGAGGCGCGAGGTAGCGCCAACGTACTTGGTGGCCGAATGCAATGAGCGCACACGCACAGAAGGCAAAGGCGAGATGCGCACCCCTAATGCTCATCCAGGCGATATACACGAGGGTCGCAAGCCCATAGAGAAACGCGGCAGCACCGCTGCCCAGCACCATTGCAATGGAAGCATGCGGCACGGCAGAGAGCGCCGACGCGCAAAAAATGGAAACGCGCGCCAGGGCGAGCGCCGGGACGAGCACGGCGGAGAACCACGGCGCAAACATGCAGACCAGCGCCGTCACAAGACCGATTACAAGGAGCACCGACATGATCGGACCCAGCACGACGTTTGCCACGGGCGCGATAAGCGAGCAGGTGCCAAACACGGGAACGGTTATGGGAAGCGTCGCCCACTGCGCGCAGAGCGTGAGCGCAAGCGCCTCCGCAAGTGCCCGCGGAACACCCAGACGGCGCAGGTAGAACGTGAAGTAGCTACCGAACACCTGGATGAACAGGACGCTCGCCGCAGAAAGCTGGAATCCAAGGTCGAACACGATGCCCGCATCGAGCACAACGAGTATGAGCGCGCTCACGGCGAGGGCGGATAAGCCATGCGACCTCCTACCGCCGAGCCCCGCAAGCATGGAGCAGGCCACCATGATGAAGGAACGGACCGCCGAGGCGGCGCCTCCCGTGAAGAGCACGTACGCACCCATGACAGCCGTTAACAGGGCGAATCTGAGCAAGCGCTTCAGGCCGATCGATCTCACAGAAACCTCTACGAGCGCAGCCACAAGCGCAAGATGGCTTCCCGAAACAGCGATGAGATGCGACGTCCCCGTTTGCGCAAACGCGTCGGACGCCAAGGATGCGTTGAGTTCTGTCGTGCGACCGCACACGATTCCTGCAAGGAGTGCGCGATCCTCCCCTTGTGCAGGATCGATTGCTGCAAGCACACGGGCGCGCGTCGCGTCGACAAGGGTATGCACCCGCGACCGCTCAACGATGGATACGACGCGAACACTCGCGACCTCGCCGCCCGTATATGACGACCTGCCCCAGGAATCTGCCGCAAGCGCATCGATGCGACCCACGCATGAGATGCTCGTACCTGCAGGAAGTTCCTCATCACAAGAGAGTTCGACCGTTCCCACGCGCGCACCCTCGAGGTAGGCATAGGCTTGATGCCGATACGTCCACGAAGTTTCCCGTGCGTCTCCAACGATGCGAAACTCGAAACTGCTCGCAGGATTCGTCAGCAGCTTTGCGGTCGAAGCGCTTCTGCTTAAACAACCGACAGCACCCGAAAGCGCACCGATTACGCAGCCAATGCCGACCCAGCCGAGAACACGGGACATTCGCTCACACCTTGAGTTGTCGGATGGGATGAGCGATGTGCATAGCCTCTCTACGAAAGATGGTAACGAGCTATCCCGAACATCTGCGGCATCGGTAGCCGCCCCATCCCGCCGGCGGTGATACGCCCGCAGCACAGCCGCCATGAGCAGAACGAGGCCCAGCAACGAACACATCGCGGCACACAAGCCCGCCGAGAACGTATCATCTAAAGAAGTTGCTGCTTCGCTCGCCCATGTGCGAGCATACTCCCACCAGCCACATTCCAAGACCGCCGCCGTGCACGCGAGCGCACTCACCGCAGCCCCCATAGCAGGCGGGATATACGGCCGCGGGGGTGCCTCGAGCTCGTATCTCCCCTTCATATGCAGATCGAGCCCTTCAGCTTCTCGTACTTCTTCTCCCCGATTCCCGATACACGCATGATGTCTTCCGCGGAGGCGAAAGGACCGTTTGCCTCACGGTCGTCGATGATTGCCTGTGCCGTGGCAGGCCCCACCCCGGGAAGGGCGTCGAGCTCATCGAGCGTCGCGGTGTTGATATTCACGAGCGCCGTTGTCGTCTGGCCTGCACCCTGCGTGCGGGAATCTGCAGATGTACCCGCCAACTCCACTTCGCCCTCTTTGGGTACGTAGACTTTTTGACCATCTTGAAGAAGCTGTGCCTGGTTCAACGTGGTGCAGTCGGCGTCGGGTGCGAGGCCCCCGGCCGCCTCTATGGCATCGGTGACGCGTGAGCCCGCGTCGAGCTCGACCACCCCGGGCTCGACCACCGCGCCGCCCACATCAACCACGACGGTTTCGATCTCATCACCTTCGACGGCTGCATCCGTGTCAGCCTCTTCGCCCTCCTGAACCGCACCTTCGCCCTTGTCCTCTACGCGTCGCGCCTCGGTCGCCGCCGCACGCTCGATGAGGATGGGCTCCCGGAAGGCACCCATCACGCCGAGCGAGAGCGCGGCCACGACGCCGAGCAGTAAGCATCCGAGCGCTATGCGTACGCCCGTGCCCGCCTTGGCAAGTTCGCGAATTCGTCTCGCGACGCGCGCAGTACCGTGTTCACATTGAAGCTGAGCCATGATGCACCACCTCTTGGTTGCATCATCCTATGGCTCGACGCCCCTGCCGCGTGGATTCTCAAGTTTTCGCCCGTGACCTTGCAGAAACCTTGCCATAATCTGTTCTGCATGGCACACAACAGCAACGCAGCCTGTCAATAGGCCATATAGCTGCGTAAAAGCGCTGCTAAAGTCCTTAATGCAAACAGCTCCAACGCGCAGGATTTCGTGCATGAAAAAACGCCCGGCGCATCATAGGCATAAGCCGATGCGCCGGGCGTTAAAAAACCGTTGATGAGCTATCGAACACGCGGTGCGAGTTCGTCGTGACGCTCGCGGACGGAACGCCCCGGGCGATACGAGGAACTCGAAAAATCGATGTACTCGACGTTTTGGACGAGCTCTTCGATCATCGCGTCATGATCGAACGCGTCCCAAGCTTCATGGACCGCATCAAGACGCGCATGCGTCTCGGGCGCGCGCGGCATGAACAGCGTGCAGCAGTCCGGTGCCGTCTCACACGAGATGTCGTAGGTCCCGATCTCGTGCGCTCGCTCGATGATCTCCTGCTTGTCTGAGCCGATGAGCGGTCGCAAGACCGGCAGCGTCACCATCTCGTTCACCGCCGCGATGTTCTCAAGCGTCTGGGAGGCCACCTGGCCGAGCGACTCGCCCGTCACAATCGCTTTCGCCCCTTCAAGGCGCGCGATGCGTTCGGCCACGGCATACATGACCCGACGGTACATGATTACGCGCAGGCTCGTGGGGCACGCGAGCGCGATCTGGCGCTGTGCTTCGCCAAACGGCACGACGTACAGGCGGCCGATCTGGATGGCGGGAGCAAAAGCGCGGATGATGTCCTGGCAGAGATATTCGCTCGTATCGGCCGTCTGAGGGCGACCGGAGAAATGCACCGGCACGCAGACGGCACCGCGTCGTGCGATAAGCCAGGTGGCGACCGGCGAATCAATGCCGGAAGAAAGGAGCGTCACGACCTTGCCGGCGCTGCCGACGGGAAGCCCGCCCACGCCGCGCTCGGATCGGGCGTACACGTACACGCTTCCTTGGACCACGAGCACGTGCACCGTGGCGTCGGGCGCTTTCATCTGGACGTGCTTTTCGGGATACGCCTCGCAGAGCGCCTCGCCCACCTGGGCGTTGAGCTCAAGCGAACCGAGCGGGTAATCGGTGTTCGACCGCTTCGCGGCTACCTTGAAACTCTCGAACTCCCCCACCTCGCCAAGCGCACGAATCGCCGCACGGCAATACTCCTTGGGGTCGCGGTTCGTGTGGAACGCAAGCGACACGCGCGCCACACCGGGTACGCGCCGGATGATGGGAAATGCTTGCTCCGCGTCTCCAGGCTCGGAGAACGTCACGAGGATATGTCCTGAGATGCGGGCACACGTCGCCACGGAAAAGGCGGCACAGGCCGCCTTGATAGTATCGATGAGAATGTGCTCGAAATGCGCACGGTTCTTACCCTTGAGGCCGACCTCGTGGTAATGAACCAGGCAAACGCGACTCGCCATGCGCTAGTCCACAGACCCAGCGGACTCGTAGGTGGTCGGCTGGTGACCGAGCGCCTGGGAGAACTTCTCGTGGTCGAAGGAGATGTCGCCGTCGACGATCTCCTCCATGGCCATGGAGATGGCGTCCTTGCCGGACAGCGCGATGGTGATGTCGTCGACATCCTGCACCTTCAGCACGCGCTCGTGCTGGCCGCGGAGCATGTCGTTGATGTCGCAGGCGCGCTTGGACGCGAGCGAAGCCAAGAGGAACCGGTTGTTATCGGTCTTCTCGAGCAGATCGTCGATATGAGGCTTGATGACAGACACAGGACCTCAGTTCCTTTCATAGTTCTCGATAATGCCGATGAGCTGGGCGACCGCCTCATCGAGGTCGTCGTTGACCACGATCTCGTCGTAGCGATCCTGCAGCGCGAGCTCGCGCCGGGCGTTCGACAGACGGAGCGCTATGGCGTCTTCCGTTTCCGTGCCACGGTTACGCAGGCGCTCGGCGAGCACCTCGAGCGAAGGCGGCTTGATGAAGATGAGCACCGCTTCGGGCATGCGCTCGCGCACCTGCAGAGCGCCTTGGACGTCAATCTCGAGGATGAGCGAGGAACCCTGCGAGAGGTTGCGCTCGACCTCGCTTTTGAGCGTGCCATAGCAATGTCCGTGAACGTGCGCCCATTCAACGAACTCATCCGCGTCGACGCGACGCTGGAACTCATCGGGCGTGAGAAAGTAATAGCTCGTGCCGTCCACTTCGCCCTCGCGCGGTTCCCGCGTGGTAGCGGAAACCGTCAGGCCCAGATTCGGCAGCTCCTCACGCACACGCGCGACGAGCGTGCCTTTTCCGGCACCTGACGGTCCTGAAACGACAAAGAGCTTTGACGCCGTATCGCTCACTTACTTGGTGAGGGCAGCGAGGAGCTGCTCACGCTGGCGAACGCCGAGACCCTGGACACGACGGGTAGCAGAGATCTCGAGCTCGTCCATGATCTTGGCGGCCTTGGCCTTGCCATAACCGGGGAGCGACTCGATGAGGGTCGAGACCTTCATGCGGGACGCGATGGGATCGTCGGAGTTGAGGACGGACTCGAGGGAGACCTCACCCTTCTTGATCTTCTCACGAAGCTCGGCACGGGCGTGGCGGGCTGCGGCGGCCTTCTCGAGAGCGGCCTTGCGCTGCTCATCGGTGAGCTGGGGAAGCGCCATTAGAACCTCCTACTTTCAAGGTTTATACAAACAAAACTACTGGTTACACGCCTAGCAAAAGCACTTTTGGCAGGCAACCAACGTGATACGTTAAAGGATAGAGCCTCAAAGTTCAAGAGCATCAAGGGAATCTTCAAGGTCACAACCTGCATATTCACAGAACGACCGCGAAGAAACTGCAGGATAGAGCTTGCGCGACCCGACTTAGAGTGCTAGCGGCACAAGCTCGGAAACGATCGCCTCATATGCCTTGACCGGATCATCCGCGCTGGTAATCGGCCTGCCCACCACCAGGTGGCTCGCACCGGCCTCGAGGGCGGCGGCAGGCGTGGCAACGCGGCTCTGGTCGCCAAGGGCGGCACCCGCGGGACGCACGCCCGGCGTCACGATAAGCGCATCCTCTCCCAAAAGTTGACGCATGACACGCGCCTCCTGGGGCGAGCACACGATGCCGTCGATGCCGTTCGCCTTCGCGAGCGAGGCCAAGCGCGCCGCCTCTTCGGCCACGGGTGCATCGATACCAATCTGAGCAAGCGCCTCCTGGTCCATGCTCGTGAGCACAGTGATGGCGACGAGCTTCGGACGCGCGCCGCGCTGTTCCGCCGCCTCCTCGGCGCCTTCGCGGCATGCCGCGAGCATGGCGCCGGACCCCAGGCCATGTACGGAAAGCAAGTCGGCACCGGCGAGTGCCGCGGAACGAGCAGCGCCACGCACCTGATGCGGGATATCGTGGAACTTCAGGTCGAGGAACACCTTGAACCCGAGCTCTCGGAACTCGCGCACGATGTCAGGTCCCTCGGCATAGAAGAGTGTCATGCCCACTTTGAGCCATGTCGCATGTCCGCTGAGCTTCCCTGCAAGTTCAAGGGCCTCCGTACGGTCGCAGTCCAAGGCGACGATGATGCGCTCGCGCGCTTCTTGCTCTAGCATTCGAATGCTCCGATCAGCTCGGTGATGCTCTTCACGCCCTGCGACTCCGCCCATGCTTCAAGCTCGTGGAGGATGCGGACACTTGCCGTGGGATCGACGAAGCTCGCCATGCCCACGGCGACGGACGTGGCGCCCGCGAGGATGAACTCGGCGGCATCCTCGCCGGTCATCACGCCTCCCACGCCGCACACAGGGATGTCGACGGCCTGACAGACCTCCCACACCATGCGCACCGCGATGGGATGCAGCAGGGGGCCGGAAAGACCGCCGGTGGGACGGGAAATCTTTGAACGGCGGGTATGCACATCGATGGCCATGCCGGGGATGGAGTTGATGACCGTAAGGCCGTCGGCTCCCTCAGCCTCGAGGGCACGTGCGATCTCGGGCAGGCGCACAGGCGCCATCTTCACGAGAAGCGGCCTCTTCGTAACGGGGCGGCAGGCGCGCATCACCTCGGCCGCGCCTTCGGGCGTAGAGCCCATCGCTGCCCCGCCGCACGCAATGTTCGGACAGCTCACATTGAGCTCGAACGCAGCCGCCCAGGGGCAGAGCTCGTCAAAGAGCTCGAGTGCAGTGACGTACTCCTCGATGGAATGCCCCGCCACCTGACAGATAACCGCCGTGCCCTTATCGGTGAGCTCGGCGAGATACGGACCGGACTCCTCGGCGAAGGCGCGCACGCCGGGGTTCTGGAGACCCACCGAGTTCATCATGCCGCCCGGAACCTCGGTCATACGCGGCTTGGGGTTGCCCGGCCAGGGTTCGGCAGCGCATCCCTTCGTGGTGATCGCACCAAGTTCTGACACATCGATGAAGTTTTGGAACTGCCAGCCCTGCCCAAAGGTGCCAGCAGCGGTGTTGATGGGATTCTTGAGGTGGATGCCGGCGAAATCGACGGCCATAGAGACGCTGCCCATTACCACACGACCTCCTTCGCATTGAATACAGGGCCGCACATGCATGCGCCCTTCATGCCGTTCACGGTCTCGACCGCGCACGTAGAGCAGGCGCCGAATCCGCAGCTCATCATGCGCTCGAGCGACGCCTCGCACGGCACGTCCGCATCTGCCGCCGCGGAGGCGACCTTCGCCATCATGGGCTCGGGGCCGCAGGTCGCAACGTAGCCGTAACCATTCTCGCGAAGGAGCTCGGTTGCCGGGTCGGTGCAGAAGCCGTGGTAGCCGGTCGAACCATCGTCCGTGCACACGCGCACCTCATCCGCGCCCGCCGCGCGGAACTCACCCTCGCCAACGAGCGCCGCTGCCGTCGCGGCTCCCATGCATACATCGAACGGGATGCGGCGCTCTGCAAGCTCACGCGCGAGGCAGAGTACCGGCGGCACGCCGATTCCGCCCGCGACGAGGAGCGCACGTTCGCAGCCCTCCGGGATCGTCCACCCCTTGCCGCCCGGCCCGAGCAGATCCGAGGTCTCTCCCGGCTTCATGCGCGAGAGACGTTCGGTTCCCTCGCCCACCACGGCATACCAGATATCGACCGTGCCAGCGGCGGCATCGGCATACGCGAAGCTCAACGGGATGCGCAGCAGGCTCATGGCGTTGCCCGGCACCGCGATGTTCACGAACTGGCCGGGACGAAGTGCCGAGGCGAGCTTCGGCGCACGAATGGTGAGCGCGAAGATGCCCTGGGCGATGGGCTCGTTCGACACGATCTCGAAATCGTGCATACGAGCCGGTGAAGGTGTTGGCATAGATCCTCCTCATTCCACCGATGCAAGATGGCGCGGGATACTTCCCGGTCTGGCCAAGGCGCGCAAGCGCAGGCTTCCCCCATTATTACGCAAACGGGTGCCGATCGATACGCTCGACCAGCACCCGCTTCGATTATCTCACGGAATCAACTAGCACACAACGCCGTCTGCAAGCGTACGAACGCCGTCCACGAAGACGTCGGTCGCGCGACCGGTGAGCTCCATGCCCTCGAACGCGCAGTTGTCCGCCTTGGATTCATAGCCCTCGGCACCGACCGTCCAGGTAGCAGCCGGATCGAAAACCGTGATGTCGGCAACGGAGCCAGGGGTGATGGAGGCAGCCTCGACGCCGAGAATGCGGCGCGGGGCAACGCTCATGAGCTCGACCATGCGGCCGTAGTCAATCGTGCCGGCAGCGACGAGCTTCGTGAGCACGAGCGAAAGGGCGCACTCGATGCCCGTGGTGCCAAACGGCGCGAGCTCGAACTCACGCGACTTCTCCCATGCAGCATGCGGAGCATGGTCCGTGGCGATGGCGTCCACGGTACCATCGGCCACGCCGGCGATGAGCGCCTCAGCATCCGCGGCGGTGCGGAGCGGCGGGTTCATCTTGAGGCGCGTGTCGTATGTGCCGTCGAGCGCGTCCTCGGTGAGGAAGAGGTGGTGCGGCGTGGCCTCGCAGGTCACGGCAAGCCCCTCGGCCTTGGCGGCGCGCACGAGCTCGAGGCCGCGTGCAGTAGAGATGTGCTGGATGTGGAGCTTCGCACCGGTGAGTCGGGCAAGCGCGATGTCGCGGGCGATCTGAATCTCCTCGCCCTCCGCAGGCCAGCCAAGCAGACCAAGGCGCGTGGAGACGACGCCCTCGTTCACCATGCCGTCGCCGACGAGGTCTTCATCCTGGCAGTGCGACAGGAACGTCTTGTCGAACATCTTCCCGTAGTCCATGCAGCGGCGCATCATACCCGCGCCCTGCACGCCGCGGCCGTCATCGGTGAAGGCGACGGCACCGTGAGCGACCATGTCGCCCATCTCGGCGATGATCTCGCCCTTGAGTCCCTTCGAGCAGGCGCCCGCTGGGTACACGCGGCAGTGGCCCTCGCGCTCGGCGACAGACTTCACGTACTCGATGACCGTGCCGTTGTCCGTCACAGGGTCGGTGTTCGGCATGGAGCACACACCCGTAAAACCGCCCTTCGCGGCAGCACGGGTCTCACTCTCGATGGTGCCCTTGTGCTCGTAGCCAGGCTCGCGCAGGTGAACGTGCATATCAACGAGGCCGGGAACGAGCATCTTGCCGGAGAGGTCGACGACCTCGCAGCCATCGGCGGCAAGACCCTCGCCGACCTCGACGATGCGCTCGCCGTCGATCTTCACATCACGGATGCCGTCGATGCCGCACTGCGGGTCGACGACGTGGGCATTCTTAAGCAGAAAGGCCATTATCGGCACCTCCAAGCAACAGGTACAGAGCCGCCATGCGCACGCAGATGCCCGCGTACACCTGGTCGAGGATCACAGAGCGCTCCGGATGGTCCGCCATGTAGGAGTCGAACTCGACGCCGCGGTTGATGGGACCGGGATGGCAGATGATCGCATCGGGCTTCATAAGGTGCTCGCGCGCCTTGGTGAGGCCGAAGAGCTGATGGTACTCGCGCAGGCTCGGGAAGGGCGCACCCTCCAGGCGCTCACGCTGGATGCGTAGCATGTAGACCACGTCGAGCTCGGGCAGGACGTCATCGAGGCAGTAGCTCACATGGTCGGCGCCGAGCACCTCGGGAGCAGCCGGGATAAGCGTGCCGGGAGCGACGACCGTGACCTCGGCACCCATGATCTTGAGCGCCGGGATGAGCGAGCCGCACACGCGCGAATGCGCGATGTCGCCCACGATGCCGACCTTCAGTCCCTCGAAGCTGCCCTTGCGCTCCCAGATGGAATAGAGGTCGAGCAGGGCCTGCGTGGGGTGGCCGTGCTTGCCGTCGCCGGCGTCGATGACGACGGCGGGGCTCGCCTGGCTCACGATGTAGGGCGCACCGGCATGCTTGTCGCGTACGACGATGCAGTCGATCTTGTACGCGTCGAGCGTCATGACGGTGTCGATGAGGCTTTCGCCCTTCACCGTGGAGGTGGAGGAACCGCCGAAGTTCAGGGTATCGGCCGAGAGGCGCTTCTCGGCGAGCTCGAAGGAGCTGCGCGTGCGCGTGGACGGCTCGTTGAACATGTTCACGACCGTCTTGCCCTTGAGCGTGGGCACCTTTTTGATCTGGCGCTCGTTGACCTGAGAGAACGCCTTGGCAGTGGTGAGGATCGTCATGAGCTCGGAATCGGAATACTCCGAGATATCGATCAGATGCTTATGATCATTGAACATGGGCTACTCGCCTCCCAGCGGCGCGGAACCCACACGGGAGCCCGGCTCGACATCGAAGATTTCCACGGTGCTGCGACCGTCAACTTCCTTGAGGTACAGGCGGACGTTCTCCTCATGCGAGGAGGGCACGTTCTTGCCGACGAAATCGGGGCAGATGGGAAGCTCGCGATGACCGCGGTCCACAAGCACGGCAAGCTCGACGCGGCTCGGACGCCCCAGATCCATGATGGCATCGAGTGCAGCGCGGATGGTGCGGCCCGTGTACAGGATATCGTCGACCAGCACGATGCGCTTGCCATCGACATCGAAGTCGATCCTGCTTGCGTGAACCTCCGGCGCGAACGTGGCGAAGTCGTCGCGGTAGAAGCTGATATCCAGGCTACCGAGCGGCAGACGCACCCCCTCGATCTCCTCGATCTTCTCGACGAGCTGCTTGGCAAGCAGGTCGCCGCGCGTCACGATACCCACAAGCGCGAGGTTCTCACAACCTTCGTTCCGCTCGAGGATCTCGTGCGCGATGCGCGTAATGGCGCGGTTGATGGCGGTCTCGTCCATGATGACCGCCTTAGGCTTCGTGCCCATCGCACTCCCTCCTCTTATCGATGCCTCCGGGCGCATCACGCCCGACCGAGGCAACAAAAAAGATGCCCGACCGCCGCGCGGCACGGACACCCCGAAGAAGGCACCGGTCGCTTGCAGCGCTTTTGGTATTCCGCAACCAACCGGAACGTATGTCTTTCCTTGCGGGTATCTCGTACCACGTTTAAAGGTCGTGCCTAGTGTAGCATGCGCCCGGGCATTCGCGTGCGTGGTTCCCGCCAACGGTATCATGCGCATAGAAATCCTCGGAGACTGCATATTTACTCGTGAAGCGGGATTGATGGCGCGAAATGAGCAACACGCTTCGTTGTATCGACCGATGCGCCGCGTCCATGTTCTAAGACTTTTTTTCAAATAGTTCTTGCCAACGCGCGCGACTTTTGTATACTAAGTTCTGTTGCTCACGAGCAGCCATTCCTCGGTAGCTCAATGGTAGAGCACGCGGCTGTTAACCGCGCTGTTGTAGGTTCGAGTCCTACCCGGGGAGCCATTGTTTATAAAGACCCTGTCAGTCCCCCTGGCAGGGTCTTTTGCTTTGCATGCCCTGTGATCTTGTTGCGCAGCCCTTATGTATCGAACAGCCTCTATCGCTCATGTTGGCCTCAATGATGGCGCTCATGAAACAAAGCCGCCAAAAGATCCCCACGCGCTTTCAAGAATCTCTCGGATTTTCTCTGCATCGCTGCGCCCAACGCACTGGTCAATCGTTCAAGCTTGAGATCGAGCATGGCTTCATTCGACATCTGTTCATAGGTGATGTTAATTACGGTATATCCCATGGCCTCCAGTGCTCCCTCCCTTCCCGATTCGATTTTGAACCCGGAACTGTCGGCATGGAATTCAAAGCCGTTGACTTCAAGAATGACCTTTTTATCCGGCCAGACGAAATCCCCTACGCAAGACTTCATATGTGCCACCTTTGCCGCCTGCACACTAAAGGCGATCCTTCGATTCAGCTCGGGCGAAGGCAGGCTTTCTCCCCCGTAACGCGGAGGCAAGCATGCGATCATACACATCTTCGCTTCCAATGGAGAGCCAGATCCAGGGCGCACAAATCGAGCAGCTTTACGCGCAGGGCCGATACCGTGAAGTCCTCCGAGCTCCGATAGCGCTTTTTGCAATGATTCGCAGCTAACGAGGGGCGGACGCTTACACATGCCTGAATACTCGCCGCTTCTTCCGATACACGGCGTCCAAGATCGGGAATCGCGAGAAACGTCAACGGCATCGTAGTGAAACGCAACCTTTTCTCCAAAGTCATCATAGTAGGCATTGACCGCGCGGTTTGTGTGATTGACGCCATCCTCGCCCTCCGGCGATTCGACGAAAAATTCCTCTGCGGCAAGCTTTGCACGAATAGTGGGATTAAAGATGCTGAAAAGACCCGTAAGCTCGTACAGAAGCTCAATTTCCCGGTAAAGCCCTCTTGTGCATGCGACCTGTATTGCTGCCACTTCCGGCATGACGATCTGAATACCCTCTCCTATATCAATGAGGTACTTCTGAGGTATTGGCCGGTACATGCGATGAGCACACACCATCGAGTTTCGCGGCTCTGAAGCACGTTGCGACACAAGTACTTGCACTGGCAGCTGAATACCTTTCAAGTCTGAAAACAACCTATTGCCGATAAGACGAACAGGCTCGCAAGCGTTTTTTCGTTGATGCATAACACGTAGATGCTGCTCGTAAACTGGTTTGTTATAGCCGAGCATCATGTCTGGCGTTAAGGGAGCTGACTTGATAGCCGGCGGCGTTCTCCACCAATCAAGCGCGGACTGACCGAAGATGATCATGAAGCCTCCCCACATCGAAAGATGGTCGAAGCTTCTCATGGCGTCCTGAAATAAAACCCGCGCAGTTCTGACATAAACCTTGCTGAAATCTTTGCTCAATCTTGCACATTTAGAATATGGCCTGTTCGAGACCGCATCGATTGGGCTTCGTTTCGACACCAGTCCAATACCACTGCGCCAAAACCTCACCTATTCTTCAGGTGCTCGCTCCAACCGGCAAGCACAATGTGCACACAGCCCGATACCAACGGTAGTCGCATCTCGGCGCGAATGGCGAATGATGACCCAGCGGTTCGCCTTGGCGACAAGGAAGAACGGTGCCCGACGGTGCAGCCAAAAGGTAACGACATTTGGCGAGCCAACGCTATGCCTGGCAACATAGCGAGTGTCGGATCAATGCCACGTCCTGGTAGCAAAACACATTCGAAAATGCAGAATCACCTAGCTTTATCAGGTGTTCTAACCGCAAAAGTAGATATAAACCGGGTTTGAATCGCATTTTGAACTTCGATGCCAGGTGAAATGCCAAATAGACGAAACACCTGGTTTTCAGGAGCAGGGACATACCAAATCCTCATTTAAACGGAGTTTAATCTGAGGTTTGACCCATAAACGTAGGTGAAACGCCATTTAGATAGCTTCAGAAATGGAGGATAGGCACAGAATGGTGCCAACATAAACGACCCGGATTCTTATCGAATCCGGGTCGTCTGCATAAGAAGCGTTAGATCTCGATGTAGTCCTTTAGCTTGCTCGAGCGGCTGGGATGGCGGAGCTTCGCAAGCGTCTTGCTCTCAATCTGGCGGATGCGCTCGCGAGTCACGCCGAACACGCGGCCGACCTCCTCAAGCGTGCGCGGGTTGCCGTCGACGAGACCGAACCGGAGCTCGATGACCTTGCGCTCACGATCGGCGAGCGAGTCGAGCACCTGCGAGAGCTGTTCCTGCAGCATGGAGAAGCTCGCAGCATCGGGCGGGACGACCGCCTGCGAATCCTCGATGAAGTCGCCGAGCTGGGAATCCTCTTCCTCGCCGATAGGCGTCTCGAGCGAGACCGGCTCCTGGGAAATCTTCTGGATCTCGCGCACGCGGTCTGCGCTGATACCCATCTCCTCGCCGATCTCCTCGGGAGTTGGGTCGCGACCAAGATCCTGCAGCAACTGGCGCTGGACGCGCACGAGCTTGTTGATCGTCTCGACCATGTGCACCGGGATGCGGATGGTGCGCGCTTGATCGGCGATCGCGCGCGTGATCGCCTGGCGAATCCACCACGTCGCATACGTGGAGAATTTGAAGCCCTTCTCGTAGTCGAACTTCTCGACAGCACGGATAAGGCCGAGGTTACCCTCTTGGATGAGGTCGAGGAAGAGCATGCCGCGTCCCACATAGCGTTTCGCGATGGAGACGACGAGACGGAGGTTCGCGCTGATGAGCGCCTGTTTCGCCTCAAGACCCACCTGCTCGACGCGAGAGAGGCGGCGCATCTCGGCGCGCGTGAGCGAAAGCTCGCCACGGTCCGCGGCCTCGAGCTTATCCGTTGCGTCGAGACCAGCCTCGATCTTCATGGCAAGATCGACCTCGTCTGCAGCGGTGAGCAAGTCGACCTTACCGATCTCCTTGAGGTACATGCGGACGGGGTCGCCCGTGAGCATGACGGTGGAGGCGTCGATGCCGCGCACGCGCGAACGGGAGCGCGAGGTGCGTGCCCGTGATTTCTTCTTGCGTGCAGAGCCCATCTCGGACTCGGCGATCTTAGCGACCTTGATGTCGTGATCCTCGATGCTCTCGTCATCCAGATCGTCATCGAGATCGTCGACGCCGAGCGCGTTCTCATCGTCAGCGTCCGAGACGTCATCGACATCCATGGGAAGGTCGTCGTCGGCGTCAACCTGCGAGGTCACCTCGATGCCGCGATCTCGAAGCGAGGTATAGATAGAACTAAGCTGTGCATCGTCTACATCGACGTCTTTGAGGACGACCTGGATCTCGTCCTCGGAAACAGACCCGGACACCGAGCCCCTATCGACTAACGTGTTGACGTACGTCTCGAGCTCGATACCTGCATGCTCGGTCTTTTTCGGCACAGAAGCTCCCTTCCTTAGTCCACGGGACTCATTACTTTAACACAGGTCACTATACCCAATACGTGGGAATATGAAGCATCAGAATATATTTCCGGCACGACGTTCCCAAGCGTGCTCTCCGACGGTCAAGCACCAGGTCTACCTCAGTATTCGCAGCTATTCGGTAACGAAGGGATCCGCGATGCCGCCGACGGCCTGCTGCAGTTCGCGCTGGCGGGCAGCGAACTGCGTCGCCTGGATGGTGAGGGCACGGCGTTCGTCATGGCTAAGCGTACGGTCTTGCCGAAGCCGCGCCTGCACGGAACGAAGACGACGTTGCACGGTATAGAGTTCAAGCGTGTTAATGAGAAACTCGATATTCGCCTTCGCGGAATGCTTGCTCGTGGAGGAGATGAGTCCGCTCGACACAAGCTGGGGAGCCTCGGGGCACACGGCGAGCACGGCGGCCATGGCATCGGAAGCGCTCGTCCCCTCGGGTGTGGCGAGCACGGCCCACGCGATGGATTCATGCCGAGGATCGACCCAATCGATCTCGGTGATGCGCTCGGCGAACGGCCGGAACGAATCGGGCGCGCTCGTGAGCATCGTGAGGAGTTCCCGCTCGCAGGCAAGGGCGCGCCGCTCGAGGTCGCTCAGCACCATGGGCGCCGCAGGTAAGGCAGCGCCTGCTCCCCCGTCGGCGCGCTCGGGCTGCACACCCCCCGCACCGGCGACATCGTAGCCGTATGCGTCATCGGGGACGTAATCGTACGGCACATCGCCGATGGCGGGATCGACGGGAGCGCTCGCAGATACACCCCTAGAATCAGTCCGACCCGAGGCGCCGCGTGCACCGGGCTTGCCTGCACTCCGTGACGCGGCCTCACGCATCTGCTCCCTACGGCGCGCGTTTGCCTCCTCGCCGGCAACGGTACGGAACACGCGCTGCGCGGCGCTGCGCACGGTATCGACATCGATCTGCAGCCTGTCGGCGATTTGCATGTAGTACGAATCCACCAGGTAGCTCGAGCGGAGTGGATAGATGAGGCGGCACGCATCGTCGAGCGCGGCAGCGCGACCGCCCGGCGTAGAGATGTCGCTGCGCGCCTCGAGCTTGCGGAACACGAAGTCCATGAGTGGCTCTGCGGAACCAAGCAACTTGCGCAACGCGTCTCCGCCGTTCGCGGTGATGTACTCCATGGGATCCATGCCGTCGGGCAGCACCACGCAGCGCAGGTCGACCGTGCTCTGCTCGATGAACTGAATCGCGCGTTCAGCAGCCTTCTGCCCGGCGGCGTCGCCATCAAACAGGTAGACGATCTGCTTCGCGAACCGCGAAAGCGTCTTCACATGGTGCTCGGTAAGCGCCGTGCCGAGCGTGGCGACCACGTTGCCGATTCCCGCCTCATGGCAGGCAATGGCGTCAGTATAGCCTTCGACCACCACCGCCTGCGCCGCGGCGACGATATGCTCCTTCGCCCAGTTGAACGCGTAGAGGTTCCGCTTCTTGTGAAAAACGCTCGTCTCGGCGGTGTTGAGGTACTTCGGCTGACCATCGCCCATGATGCGTCCGCCAAACGCGATGCACGCGCCGCGCTCATCGAAGATGGGGAACATCACGCGCTCGTAGAACCGGTCGGCAAGGTTGCCACGGTCGCGCCGAATGGCAACGTTCGCGTCGATCATCTCCTGGGCAGTAAACCCCTTCGAAGACAGATGCGCGACGAGCGCTCCCCTGCCCGGCGCGTACCCAAGCCGGTACTTGCGGCACACATCGGAGCCCATCGAGCGCGAGGAGAAATAGGTACGAGGACGGTCGTCGCGGCCGCGCATGAGCTGCAAATGGTAGAAGTTCGAAGTCTCCTCGCACACGTCGATGATGCGGGAGCGCTTGGTGCCACGACGGACACCGGCATTCGAATCCTCGATCTCGATACCTGCCCGGTCTGCGAGATACCGGATCGCCTCCGGAAACGAGAGGTTCTCACGCTTCATGATGTAACTGAAGCAGTCGCCGCCCTCACCGCAGCCGAAACAATGCCATACCTGGGTCGCCGGAATCACATGGAACGACGGCGTCTTCTCACCATGGAAGGGACAGCATCCCCACAGGTCCTGTCCGCGGGGTTTCAGCGGGACGGTCTCCTGTACGAGCGCCACGAGGTCGGTCGCCGCGCGCACGCGGTTCTTGTCCTCCTCAGAGATCATCGAGCGCCACCCCGCTTTTGCCGAACTCGTCCTTCACGCTATCGATATTATCGAGCACCGTCCGGACAAGTTCGTCGACCGACGAGAACTTCACAAGGCCGCGAAGCCGACGCGCGAACACGAGCGAGATGTCATGGCCGTACACATCGCCCGAAAAGCCGATGAGATGTGCCTCGAGCGACGCCGATTTTGGGCGATCACGAAAGGTGGGCGGCACGCCGACATTGATCGCAGCCGGCCACACACTGCCCTCCACAAGGGCGAGACCGCTGTAAACGCCCTCCTTGGGAAGCTGGATACCATGAGGCACCTCGACGTTCGCCGTGGGGAATCCCATGCCAGTTCCCTCGCCGCGGCCAGACCGGATGCGCCCACGCACAAGATACCTGCGGCCAAGCTCGACTTCAGCCTGCGCAAGCTCGCCTTCAGCGATATGCTCTCGGATATGCGTGGCCGACACCACCTCACCGTCGCAACTTACGAGCTCGTGACCGGTAAGCGCGATGCCATGCTCGGCACACCACCCCTGCATGATGGTCACCGTAGATGCCCCGTGATGTCCGAGGCGAAAGTCGCTCCCCACATGGATTGCGCGGACGTCACAGGCGGCGAGCAGCACCTTCGAGAAAAACGCGGCATGATCGAGCTTCGAGAGCTCGGGTGTGAAGGGTATGACGAGCACCGCGTCCACACCGGAGCGGGCGAGAAGCGAAAGGCGGTCATCGTGCGTCGTGAGCTTGAGCGCGGGGCGCGTCGACACCACGGTGTCGGGATCGGGATCGAACGTCACCGCTACGGTGCGCCAGCCATGCAGCCGACCGTCGGCGACGGCGGAATCGATGAGCGAGCAGTGGCCAAGGTGCACGCCGTCGAAGGCGCCGATCACGGCCACCACGGGTTCAAGCGCGGAAAGACACCCTGGCTCCCATGTCATGATGGGTGCCGCGAGCGTGCCCGGCACAGGAGCGAGGAAATCGCGTCGCAGCTCCACCGCATCCGGCATCACAAGCGCACCCCCTCGATAGGCTGCGGAAACACGTCGCGTGGGCGCACGCACCCGCATGCGACCTCACCGAGTGCGACGAGGGTGCTCTCCCGCACGAGCGCGACGCGCGCGCCCTCAGCAGGTAGCTCTCCGTGCGAAGCAACCACCTTACCGCAGAGAACATCCGCGACCTGTACCTCGCTGAGGACGAGCGCCGGCACATCGAGGGCGGCGACAGGATCGAGTGCCGATGCGCGGGCAGTGTCGACGGAAAGCGTATCGAGCGCAAGGCAGCGTTCGATACCGACGGAACCCGAAGCCGTACGCCGAAGCGCCACGAGATGCGCAGCGGAGCAGACAGCGCGACCTAGATCGCGCGCAAGCGCACGAATGTAGGTGCCCTTGCTCACGGTGAAGCCGACCGTCCAAACGGGCGCGTCGTCCTCGCGAGCGATGCCATAGAGCTCTGCGGCATGAACGGTCACCGGTCGCGGTGCGAGCTCAACGTCCTCGCCGGCACGCGCACGCTTGTACGAGCGCACGCCGTCAACGGAAATGGCGGAATACGCGGGCGGAACCTGCATCTGATCTCCCAAGATACAGGCGAGCGCGTCTCGGGCGTATGTCTCGTCGAACAGGCGCCCATCGACCGGCACCTCGCGCGACACCTCGCCTTCCGCATCGTCGGTCACGGTCTCGCATCCGAAACGGATCTGCGCCACATAGCTCTTAGTGTCGAGGGTGAGCATGCCGAGCAGGCGCGTCGCCTGCCCGATACCGATGACCATAACGCCTGTTGCAAGCGGATCGAGGGTTCCCGCATGCCCCACGCGCCGCTCCCCCACCGCACGCCGCACGCGCGCCACGACGTCGTGCGACGTGACGCCGAGCGGCTTATCGACCGCGATGAGAGCGTTGAGCTGTGCGACCTTGCGTCGAGCCATGGGGCTCCCTTCAAACGATATGGTTGGTGGCGGCGATAGTATGCCGCGCGAACGTGCTGCCTACGCAGCGGGTGCGGCGTCGTCGCCCTCCGAGGCTTCGTCGCGCACGAGCGCCGTGAGGAGCGGCAGCACGGCGTCGAGCGCGTCCTCGATGGAGCCTTCGAACGTGAAACCGGCCGCAGCGGCATGACCGCCGCCGTTGAACGTCGCAGCAACGCCCGAAATGTCGACGGCCGACTTCGAGCGTAGATTGCCACGGACGCGACCGTCATCCAGCCCCTTCAAGAACACGCATACTTCGACGCCGCCCACCGAGCGCACGAGATCGACCAGACCATCGCACTCATCGGTCGAGACCCCGCACCGTGCGAGATCTTCGGCACGCGCGAAGCTGTATGCCACCTTACCGTGGGCGACGGTACGGATGCGTCCCATGACGATCGACTCGAGATGCAGGTACTCGATGCGCTGGCTCTGGTAGACCTCGAGCGAGATACGCGCGGGTTCGGCACCTGCCGCCACGAGGCGGGACGCCACGCAGAAGCTCTCGGGATCCGTGTTCTGGTATTGGAAGCGACCGGTATCGGTCACCAAACCACAGAACAAGCAATTTGCAACCTCGGGCGTGATGGCGATATTACAGAACGACAGGAATTCCTCGATGATCACCGAGGCCGCCGCCGCTTCGGGACGGCGAATGGCAATATGGGCGAACTCCTCGCGCGCCGGATGATGGTCGAAGCACACGATTCGGCAGCTTCTACGCGCTACGGCAGCCGCGTTCTCAAGCCGTTCGAGCACAGGGCAGTCGACCGAGATGAAGAGATCGGGCTTGAGCTCGTAGCGAGACGCCGGTACGAGCTCGTCTGATCCGGCGAGAAAGCGATAGATGCGCGGGACGGGTGCATCGTCCGCCAAAAGGAAGGCGATCTTCTTGCGCGGGAAGCGTCCACGCAGGGCGAGGCCGAGGCCGAGCGTAGAGCCGAGGGCATCGCCATCGGGGGACGTATGTCCCGAGATGGCGATGGTCTCGGCGGATTCGATAGCCTCGAAAATTGACCAGTACTCATTGGCGAAGGCGAGCTCGATGGACTCGGTGCCTTGTACGGCGGGTTCCGTGCCGGTATGCACGCTATCCATCGATCTCAGCCCCATCAGGTGCCGAAGCTTCCGCGCGCGCCCCATCATCCTCGTCAGCAACCGCGGACGCGGCGTCAGGATCGACGGGATACCCTTCTTCGTCCTTTTCCACACCGATCGTGGGCGGGACGTTCTCGAGAGCGCGCGCGATCCGCATGGCCTCGTCCGTCGAGCGGTCGATGCGGAAGTCGAGCTCGGGCACGACGCGCCAATCGAGCGCACGGGAAAGAAGGCTCCGAATCTTTCCCTTCGCGGCGGCGAGGGTGTCGAGCACCTCGTCATAGCGATCGCCGTCGCACGTCACGAAGATGCGCGCATACGAGCGGTCCTGCGCGACCTCGACGCCCGTGATCGTCACGAGGTCGAGGCGCGGATCGGCGATCTCGAAGAGCAAGATATAACCGAGCTTCTCGCGAAGCTGTTCGGAGAGGCGACGCGTCGCCGGTGTCTGCTTCACGGGTCTTACCTCCTACTCCGTGCGCGCAACCTCGACGATCTTGTACGCCTCGAGCGTGTCGCCCACGTGGATGTCCTGGAAGCGCTCGATGCCGAGGCCGCACTCATAGCCGGAGCGCACGGTCTTGACGTCGTCCTTGAAGCGGCGCATCGAGGCGAACTTGCCATCGAACACCACGACACCGTCACGCACGACACGCACTTGGTCGTCGCGGCTGATCTCACCCTCGGTAACCATGCAACCGGCGATGAGACCGACCTTCGGCACGCGGAAGGTCTCGCGCACCTCGGCCACACCCGTCTGCACCTCTTCCTCGGTGGGCTTGAGCATACCGATGCGCGCCGCATCGATGTCCTCGATCGCCTTGTAGATGATCGAGTAGGTCTTGATCTGCACGTTCTCGCGCTCCGCGAGGTCGCGGGCCTTGGCCTGCGGGCGCACGCCGAAGCCGACGATGATGGCGTTGGACGCGGCGGCGAGAATGACGTCGGTCTCGGAGATGGCACCGACGGCGGAGTGGATGATGTTGATGCGTACCTCGGACTGATCCATCTTGGCGAGCGAGTCGGCCAGCGCCTCGATGGAGCCCTGGACGTCGGCCTTGACAACGAGGTTGAGCTCCTTGAGCTCGTTTTCGCTCATCTCGGAGAAGAGGGTCTCGAGCGTGACGTGCTTGACCTTGTTCTGCTCCTCGATGCGAGCCTTGAGGGCGCGCTCGTCGGCGAGCTTCTTGGCGTCACGGTCGTCTTCGAAGACGCGGAACTCGTCACCGGCGGTGGGCACGGAATCGAGGCCGAGAATCTCGAAGGCATCCGAGGGCACGGCGAGTTCCTTGTGGTCGCCGTGCTGGTCGATCATGGCGCGGACGCGGCCGAAGCTCGTGCCGGCGACGAGCGCGTCGCCCACGTGGAGCGTGCCGCGGTTCACGAGCACGGTTGCCACAGGTCCGCGACCACGATCGAGCTTCGCCTCGATGATGTAGCCAGACGCGAACGTGTCGGGGTTGGCCTTGAGCTCGAGCACGTCCGCCTGGAGCAGAATCGTCTCGAGCAGGTCGTCGATACCCTGCTGCGTCTTGGCGGACACGTTCACGAACATGTTCTGGCCGCCCCACTCCTCGGGGATGACGCCGTACTCGACGAGCTCCTGGCGCACGCGGTCCGGGTTCGCATCGGGCTTATCGCACTTGTTCACCGCGACGACAATGGGCACCCCGGCGGCCTTGGAGTGGTTGATGGCCTCGACCGTCTGCGGCATGACGCCGTCGTCGGCGGCCACGACGAGTACGACGACGTCGGTGATCTTCGCGCCGCGCGCACGCATGGCGGTGAACGCCTCATGGCCGGGGGTATCGACGAACGTGATCTGGCGTCCGTTGATCTCGACCTGGGAGGCGCCGATGTGCTGCGTGATGCCGCCGGCCTCGTGCGCGGCGATACCGGTGTGGCGGATGGCGTCCAGAAGCGACGTCTTGCCGTGGTCGACGTGACCCATGACCGTCACCACGGGCGGACGCGGCTTGAGGTCGGCCGGGTCGTCGTAGAACGTGAAGGAGTTCTCCTCCTCGGGGCTGATGATCTTGATCTGGCGACCGAGGTCGTCGGCGACGAGCTCCACAAGGTCGTTCGACATGGACTGCGTCATGGTGAGCGGCGAGCCCAGGAGGAACAGGCGCTTGATGATGTCGTTCGCGGGAACATCGAGGGCCTCGGCGAGCTCGGCCACGGTCACGCCCTCGGAGACGCGCACGGCGTCAAGCTCCTCGACGGAGATGCCCTGCGCCTTGGCCTGCTCGAGCTTCTGCTCCTGCGCAGCCTGGGCGGCCTCGCGCTCGCGCTTCTCCTTGCGCTTCTTGCGGCGGCCGGTCGATTCGCGGCTCGCCTCCTCGACGGCGGCGCGAGCCTCCTCGAGCACGCGCTCACGGCTGTATTCCTCGGCCTCGCGCGCCATCCGGCTGTAGCGATCGCCCTCGTCGTGCGCCTGGGAGCCCTTGCGGCCCTTACGGCCCTTGCCCGCTTTCTCGGGCGCGGGGACATCCATGCCAGCGGGGATGGACGGAGCGTGCGAGGTGTGGCGCGAGCGCGGACGCTCCTCGCTGGCCGCAGCCGCCTTCGAGCCGCGACGGTCACCCTTGCGCGCAGGACGCGCAGGCTGGTCGTCCGCCTTCTTGGCCTCCTCGGCCTTCTTGCGCTCCTCAAGAACGGTTTCCTGCTCGCGAATCTGATCGAGCAGCGAACGATACTGCGAATTGGTGTCCGACGCCGGGACGGCGTGGCGCTTTTGCTCGAGCTCCTCGGCCTTTTTGCGCTCGCGCGCCTGCCGGGCAGCTTCAGCTTCGGCTGCGCGCGCGGCCTCCTCGGCGGCGCGGGCTGCCTCCGCGAGGCGGAGATCTTCCTCATGGCGCGCCATGGCCTCGAGACGCTCGCGTTCGGCTGCAGCGGCGCGCTGGGCCTCCTCGGCGGCAACACGCTCCTCCTCCTCGCGACGCTTAGCCTCGATCTCAGCCTCGCGCGCCTTGAGCACGGGGGCGAGCTCGCTGCGAACGAGCCTCACATATTGCTCGCTGAGCGACGAAGATGCCGATTTCGCCGGAACCATCAAACGGTCGAGATGCTCAAGGAGCTCAGTGGAAGACATTCCGAATTCTTTGGCAAGGCTGGAAATGCGAATATTTGCCATATGCCAATCACCTACCTCTCGCGCGCGGCGCGCGCCGTGTCGTCTAACGGGTCATACCTGCGGGGCGCCTGCGCGCCCGGCCCGCTAGAACCAGTCCTCCCCGGTCGCATCCTCGCCGTCTTCGGCCTCCGGGTCATGGACGCCGCAGAAGCGGGAGCCCGGGCGTGCCTGGTTGCGGCAGCGCACGCCGTCCTCGCTCACGAATGCGCAGCGGCCATCCTCATCCTCGCCCACGAGGTCGTCGTCCGCCTCTTCGCGAACATGGAGGTTGCCGAGAATCTCGGCCGCAAGCTTCTCATTCTTGATGTCGATATGCCAGCCCGTGAGGCGGGCGGCGAGGCGGGCGTTCTGGCCATCCTTGCCGATCGCGAGCGAGAGCTGGTCGTCGGGCACGATCACGCCGGCATAGCCCTTCTCGGAATCGATGAGCACGCGCGAGACCTTCGCGGGCGAAAGGGCGTTAGCCACATAGCGTGCCGGATCTGCATCCCACAGGATCACGTCGACGCGCTCGCCGCGGAGCTCCGACACGACGGCGCGCACGCGGCTGCCCTTCGGACCCACGCAGGCGCCCACCGGGTCGAGGCGATCGTCGAGCGAGTGCACGGCGACTTTCGAGCGACGGCCAGGCTCGCGGGCGATGGACTTGATCTCGACGGTGCCCTCGTAGATCTCGGGAACTTCGTTCTCGAAGAGGCACTTGATGAGCGCCGGATGCGTGCGCGAGATGACGATGGGCGGACGCGAATGCTCGCCCTTCGTGGCGGGCTCGGTGGAATTGGGGTCGCGGACGTCGACGATGACGGCCTTCAGGCGCTGGTTGTGCAGGTAGCGCTCGCCGGCCGGGCGCTCGTTGGGCTCATCCGGATAGCGACGCTGGTCGAAGTGCGGGAGCTCCGCCTCGACGCCCTCGCGGATCTTCACAATGGTGAAGTCGGGCGTAGACTGCAGCACAGTACCAGTGATGATGTCGCCGATGCGCTCGGAGAACTCCTCAAAGATCTGCTCGCGAGCGGACTTGCGCACGATGGCGTTGATGGCGTCCTTCGCATGCTTGGCAGCGATGCGGCTCGTGTCCTTCGGCGTCACATCGCGCTTCGTGAACTCGGTGTACTCGTCCTTCTCCTCGTCGTAGGACTCCTCGACGGGAACGAGCTCGTAGACGTAGATCTTACCCGTGGCGCGGTCGATGATGACCTCGGCGCCGAAGGGAAGATGCAGGATGCTGCGATAGCTTTCCGCGAGCGAGCGCTCGAGCTCATCGATGAGCGCGAGCTGGTTCAGATGCTTCTCCTGGCAGAGCTCCATGAGAGCTTCCATCATCTCAGATGCCATGTTAATTCTTCCCTTCCTTCGCCTTGAAGTCGATGACCGGCTTCAGGGTGCATTTCTTTACGTCGTCAAACGCGATCTGGACGCGCTCGCCATCCTCGAGCTCGAGCGTGACAGAGGCGTCTGTCGCCTCCGCGATCACGCCCTTGAAGCGGCGGCGCCCCTCGGTCGCAGTGGTCGTGAGCTCGCAAGGCTCGCCGGTGAAGCGAGCGAAATCGCACGGCCGACGCAGGGGACGGTCGATCCCGGGCGAAGACACTTCCAAGGTGTAGGCGCTCGAGATGGGGTCGAGCTCCTCGATGAGGTCGCCGACCCACGACGTATGCGCGCACACTTCGTCGAGCGACAGGGCCTCACCCTCGGCGCCCTCCAGGCGCACGCGGACGCAGGGCGCCTTCGTGGCGCCGGTGACCTCGACGTCAACGATATCGACGCCGTGCTCAGGCGCGAGCTTCTCGAGCTCGTCAATGATGAGTTGCTCGGTCTTGCTCTTGACCATGCGACACCTCCTTGCAAGAAAAAGGAGCGCGGGCAGAACCCGCACTCCTCACACAACACGTCAATTACCGTGCCTTAGCATAGCACAAGCAGCTCAGATGGGGAAAATCCCGCGTCGCGTTGCAGCCTTCGCCCGCCGTCGTCTCCGCAATAGCTCCACAAGTTCGGATGTAAAATTACCCCAGGGGTTTTTCGACATTGTCCAGTGGTGCCCCTGTACAATGTCGAAAAACCCCTGGGGTAACTCTACATCCCGGCAGCCGAGCACCCCGGGCAATCTCACATGCCCCCGCGCGAACAGGGGCAGGATGGCTTGTTATTTCACCACGAGGTTCACGAGCTTGCCGGGGACACAGATGGCCTTGACGACCGTCTTGCCCTCGATCCACTTGGCAGCAGCTGCCTCGGCGGCGGCGCGCATCTCGTCCTGCGTCGCCGTGGTTGAAACCTCGACGCGGGCGCGCAGCTTGCCGAGCACCTGGACGGCGATCTCAACCGTATCGCTCGCGGCCTCAGCAATGTCGAACTCCGGCCACGGCGCGGTGTAGACGCTCTCCGTGTGGCTGAGCGCCTCATGCCAGAGCTCGTCCGCCCAGAACGGGCAGATGGGCGCGAGCGCGCTCACGATATCCGTCGCAACAAGCTGACAAAGGGCGGCGTCGCGCGCCTCGGGCGAGTCGTCCGTGGCATTCAAATACGCGCTCGCAGCGTTTACGAGCTCCATGGTCGCCGAGATGGCGGTGTTGAACTGCTGGCGATCGAAGTCCTCGGTGCACTTGGCAAGCGTGCGATGGCGCTCGCGGTAGAGCTGCTTGCCGGCCGTGTCGAGTTTCCCGGGCATGAGCTTCGCGTCCAACGCGCCCGCGTTCGCAAGCTGCCAGACGATGCGCCACGCGCGCTTGATGAAGCGGTTTGCGCCGGCAACGGCGTCCTCGTCCCAATCGAAATCCTTCTCCGGCGGTGCGATGAAGAGGATCGCCAAGCGCATGGTGTCCGCGCCATACGGCTCGATAACGCTCGACGGCGGCACGACGTTTCCCTTGGACTTGGACATGGTCTCGCCGTTCGCATCCTTCACCATGCCCTGGCAAAGCAGGTTGGTGAACGGTTCGTCCACATCGAGCATGCCAAGATCGCGCAGCGCCTTCGTGAAGAAGCGCGAATACAGGAGGTGCAGGATGGCGTGCTCGATACCGCCAATGTAGTTGTCAACCGGCATCCAGCGATCGGCAGCCTCACGGGAGAACGGGAGCTCCTCGTTATGCGGATCGCAATAGCGCAGGTAATACCAGCTCGAGCACGTGAACGTATCCATGGTGTCGGTCTCACGACGAGCCGGGCGGCCGCAGACGGGGCAGGTCGTCTCGTAGAACTCACGGCACTCGGCAAGCGTCTCGCCAGCGCCAAGGTCGAGGTTCGCGGGAAGCGTCACGGGCAGCTGATCCTCCGGCACGGGCACGATGCCGCAATGCTCGCAGTGCACCGCAGGGATGGGGTTGCCCCAATAGCGCTGACGGCTGATGAGCCAGTCGCGCAGGCGGAACTGAATGCTCCGACGACCGGTGCCAGCAGCCTCGAGGTCGGCCACGATCGCGGCCTCGCCCTCGGAATGCTTGCCGCCGCGCATACCGGTGTACTTGCCGGACTGCACGAGTGTACCCTCGGCGGCATGCGCGCACTCCCAGTCGACCGTCTCGGCATGATAGGTGTCGATGGACTCCCCCGCCTCCTCGAGCGCCGCGCGCTCGTCGTCCATGAGGATAATGGGCACGATGGGCAGGTCGTACTTGCGCGCGAACTCGAAGTCGCGCTGGTCGCCGCAAGGAACAGCCATGACGGCACCGGTGCCGTAGTCGGATACGATGTAGTCGGCAACCCACACGGGCACCTTCTGGCCGGAGACCGGATTCACTACGTAGCGGCCGGTAAAGGCACCGTGCTTCTCGAGCGTGCCCTGGGCGCGCTCAACGGCGGAAACCTTCTCAGCGCCTGCCACGACGGCACGCACGTCGGCCTCGTACTCGGTGCCTTCCACAAGCTCCATGAGACCCTTGTACTCGGGCGCGAGCAAAAAGAACGTGCAGCCGAAGAGCGTGTCGGCACGCGTGGTGAAGACGGTGATCTTGCCTTCGTCGCCGGGGATGGGGTTCCCTTCAGCATCGCAAAGCGTGAAATCGACCTCCGCGCCCTCGGAGCGGCCGATCCAATTCGCCTGCATCTGCTTCACGCGCTCAGGCCAGCCGGGCAGCTTCTCGAGGTCGTCGAGGAGCTCCTGGGCGTAGTCGGTAATCTTGAAGTACCACTGCTCGAGCTCGCGCTTCTCCGGCACGGAGCCGCAGCGCCAGCAATGGCCTTCCGTCACCTGCTCGTTCGCGAGCACCGTGTTGCAGCCGGGGCACCAGTTCACCGGGCTCTTCTTGCGGTAGACGAGGCCGCGCTCCCACAGCTTCTCGAAGATCCACTGCCCCCACTTGTAGTAATCGGGGTCACAGGTCTTCACCAGGCGATCCATGTCGTAGGAAAAGCCCATGCGCTTCATGGTGGCAAGCGCCTGATCCATGTTCTTGTAGGTCCACTCGCCCGCCTGGGTATTGTGCTTGATGGCGGCGTTCTCGGCAGGCAGGCCGAATGCATCGAAGCCGATGGGATGCAGCACGTCGAAGCCGCGCATGCGCGCCTGGCGCGCCATGGCGTCACCGATCGTGTAGTTGCGCGCGTGGCCCATGTGCAGGTCGCCCGAGGGATACGGGAACATCTCGAGCACGTACTTCTTGGGCTTCGCCGGATCTTCGTCGACGGCGAAGAGGTTCGCGTCCTCCCACGCCTTCTGCCACTTGGCCTCGATAGCCTGGGCATCGTAGGCGGGAATCTCGCCAGGTTTATGCGGTTCGCTGCAATGGTCGCACATACGAGCGCTCCTTGGGTCTAAAACGGTAACGCTCGAAATTCTATCAGGTTTTGTGCGCAAGCGGCACGGCAAGACGCTCCGCGGATGTCTTTTGTCGAAGGAGCGGGGCTGCGTGTGGTTAAGCGATCGCACGGTCGCAGCGCGCGACACCGCGAACCGCTGCGACGCACCGGTCGCAAGCAGAACTTACTTTTTCTCGTCGTCGCCTCGAGATGAAGGCGCGTAGAACCCAATGCTCGCACCTCCGCGGTAGCCGCTCTCGGAAACGAGGGTGAGCTCGATGCGCTGCTTGACGCCGTCGCCGCCCGCTTCCACCACGAAGCTAATCGTGTATTCCCCGGCGCGCTCTCCTGCTTCAACGCCTTCGATGGTCACCTCGATGGGCGCATCTTCGGCATTGAACGCCTCAACGCTGAAGGAAGCGGCATCAAGCACGGGAAGTTCGCCCTCGTCTTCAGGCACGGCGCTAATCTTCGCCCGGACGGTCGGATAGGAGTCGGTGGTGATGTCAAGCACGTGCAGAGAAAGGTGCGGGAGCTCATGGTTCTCGACCGGCGTCGGTTGGTTGGCAAGATACTCAGGGAGGTTGTCGCGCGAGATGGTCGCGCCCCTGATCACAAAGCTGTACACAATCGCGAAGATGATGATGACGAAGAGGAACGCGAGCGCCATGCCCGTGAGGACGGCCGTCGTCTCATGGTTGGCGAAAAACGTCCGGGTACCGGAATACGCATGCTTAGCGGTGCCGCCGAGCGACGAGAGTTTTTCGGGCATACCGAGAGAAGCAAGTTTCTCGCGGGCTCCGCGGGCAAGCGCGGCTCGACGAGACGGTTCCGCATCTTCAGCATCTTCTTCACCGGTCGCGTCTTCGCCATCGGGTGCATCAGAGCTATCGGAAGCATCCTCATCGTCAGGGGCATCAGCGCCATCGAGCGCTTCGAGGTCTTCGAAGGCCGCATCATCCTCGAGCTCCTCGGGGGTTTGAGGCAACTCGTCAGCAGAAACCCCGTCGTCGAGATTCTCGTGGCTGGTGACGTCCGCCTCGTCACCGTCTTCGTCCGCATCCTCAAGTTCCGTGTCGTCCGCGGCATCATCCACAGCGTTTGGGGAGGTACATTCCTCGCCAGCATCGCCAGACATGGCAAGCTCGGAAGCCTCATCAACAGCAGTTAGGTCGGCACACGCTTCCCGCTCCGACATCGTTCCTCCCCTACCTCAACACCACAGCGCATTCTATTGTATGCGATGGTGCCGAGAATTCCCAAGAACTGGTACCCAGGCAGACCCTAAACAGTTTGTTGAAACGAAAAGGGCGCCTCTCGTGCGAGAAGCGCCCCGATTGAGCTGAATGAACCGTCCCCCAACGAGGGACAACGGCATTTTTACTGGTAGCTCACCGTCTGGTGGTTGCGATCCTTCACCACGACGTCATGCGCACCGCCCTCGACGATCGAGGTCGAACTCACAAGTGTGAGGCGTGCCTTCTGCTGGAGCTCCTTGATGGAGAGGGCTCCGCAGTTGCACATCGTGGACTTAATCTTGTAGAGCGTGGCACCCACGCCGTCCTTGAGCGAGCCCGCGTAGGGCACGTAGGAGTCGACGCCCTCCTCGAAAGCGAGCTTCGAGGCGCCACCGAGGTCGTAGCGCTGCCAGTTGCGGGCGCGCGCCGAGCCTTCGCCCCAGTACTCCTTCATGTACTGGCCGTTCACGTTCACGCGGGCGGTGGGGCTCTCGTCGAAGCGTGCAAAGTAGCGGCCGAGCATCATGAAGTCGGCGCCCATGGCAAGGGCGAGCGTCATGTGGTAGTCGTAGACGATGCCGCCGTCGGAGCAAACGGGCACGTAGACGCCGGTCTCCTCGTAGTACTCATCGCGCGCGCGGCATACATCGATGAGCGCCGTAGCCTGACCGCGGCCGATACCCTTCGTCTCACGCGTAATGCAGATCGAACCGCCGCCGATGCCCACCTTCACGAAGTCGGCGCCGCAATCGGCGAGGAAGCGGAAGCCGTCGCCGTCGACGACGTTTCCGGCACCCACCTTGACCTCGTCACCGTACGCGGCGCGGATCCACTCGATCGTGCGCTTCTGCCACTCGCTGAAACCTTCGGAGGAATCGATGCAGAGCACGTCGGCGCCCGCCTCGAGCAGGAGCGGAACGCGCTTCTCGTAGTCGCGCGTGTTGATGCCCGCGCCCACCATGTAGCGCTTGTTGGCATCGAGGAGCTCGTTGGGGTTGGACTTATGGGAGTCATAGTCCTTGCGGAACACGATACCCACGAGGTGGTCGTTCTCGTCCACCACGGGCAGGGCGTTTAGCTTGTTGTCCCAGATGACATCGTTGGCGCGCTTGAGGGTGATGTCCTTGTCGCCCACGATGAGCTTCTCGCGCGGCGTCATGAACGTCGCAACCTTCATCTTGGGGTCGTCGCGGCTGGGACGATAGTCGCGGCTCGTCACGATACCGAGGAGCTTTCCGTGCGCGGTGCCGTCCTCCGTGACAGGCATGGTGGAGTGACCGGTCTTCTCCTTGAGATCCATAACTTCCTGCATGGTCATATCAGGCGTAAGCGTGGAGTCGGAGATGACAAAACCAGCCTTGTGATCCTTGACCGCCTTGACCATGGCGGCCTCGGACTCGGGCGTTTGATTGCCGTAGATGAACGACATGCCGCCTTCTGTGGCGAGCGCGATGCCCATTTCCTCACCGGAAACAGACTGCATGATGGCGGAAACCATGGGGATGTTCAGACTGATGGAAGGCTCCTCGCCGCGACGGAACTTCACGAGCGGGGTCTTGAGGTTGACGTTCGCAGGAATGCACTCGGAAGACGAGTATCCAGGCACCAGCAGGTACTCAGAGAACGTATGGGACTCACCGGGGAAAAACATGGCCATAGATACTCCTCCTCTTGGTTTGGGCGCGATCTGGAGGCGGGCACAGCGGCGCCGTCCCCTGCCGCGCGATTTCGCTGAAAGACCGCCTGGCCGGGCGGTTCCTGGTGAGGTATTGTAGCGCACAGAGGGCGGACAGGTGCTGCGTGCAGCTGTGAGGTCACGGTGTCCGCACATCTTGCGACCGCTAGTGATAATTTCAGTACCAGGTACTGAAATTATCATTCTTGAACTACAGGCCTTGCTGGGCGTAGTGAGCCTCAGCGGCGGCGCGGGCGGAAGCCCACCAGGACTCATGGTCACGGTACCATGCTATCGTCTGTCGCAAGCCCTCTTCGAAATCCGTGAATCGTGGCTCCCATCCTAGCTCTCGACGAAGCTTACCGGCATCGATTGCATACCGGCGGTCATGGCCAGGGCGATCGCGCACCCAGTCGAAATCGTCCTCGTCGCGGCCGAACACCCGCAAGATCGCGCGCACCACATCGATGTTCGAGCGTTCGCCATCCGCCCCCACGAGATACGTTTCGCCTATGCGACCGCGCGTGAGCACCGCCCACACTGCACTCGAATGATCCTCCACGTGAATCCAGTCCCGCACGTTGAGGCCGTCGCCGTACAGTCGTGGGCGCACCCCATGCAGAAGCCCGGTCACCTGACGCGGTATGAACTTCTCAGGATGCTGGTAGGGTCCGTAGTTGTTCGAGCAGTTGGAAATCGTGGCAGCAAGACCATACGTGCGCACCCACGCCCGCACGAGCAGATCCGATGCCGCTTTAGTGCTCGAATAGGGCGAGCTCGGGCGATACGTGCTCTCTTCGGTGAAGCGTGCCGAATCGTCGAGCGCAAGGTCGCCGTAGACCTCGTCCGTCGAGACATGATGGAAACGCAGGCCATGTGCGCGGCATGCCTCAAGCAGCGTGAATGTGCCCTGAACATTCGTTTGCACGAACGGTTCGGGACGGGCGATGGAATTGTCGTTGTGGGTCTCCGCTGCGAAGTGCACGATGCAATCCGCACGGACCGCGAGGCGATCAACGAGAGAGGCATCGCAGATGTCACCCACCACGAGCTCCACACGGTCATCGGGCATGTCGGCGATGTTCTGCGGGTTACCGGCGTAGGTGAGCTTATCGAGCACCGTTACGCGCACGTCTGGCTGCTCGCGCACCACCCAGCGTACGAAATTCGATCCGATGAACCCACACCCGCCGGTGACGATGATGCGGCGCGGTTCGAAGCTGGCCGTCATGATTCCTCCCGCCATACGCCCTGTAGTACGTAGTTTAACGAAAGAAATGCGCGCCCTTCGCCGGCATGGTATGCATGCGCGTTTACCGCTCGCAGAATCGCTCCCATACCCCCTACCTATGGGAGCGGGCTGCTATCATGGCTGCGCCGGCGCCTCGCCCACCGCATTTTCCGCCCCAGCCTCCGCGCGCAGACACCTTAACCAAGGAATGCCTTCAAACCAATGATGAGAAGCACCACGCCGCCGGCGATCTGAGCGTGACTGCCGAAATGCGCGCCCAGGCGTCGCCCCACAAGGAGCATCGCCATGCAGCACGCAAATGTCGCGACGCCGATCATGCCGCCGTAGAGCACGATGTTCGCACCGCTTGCAGCAAGCGATACGCCCACCACGAACGCATCAATCGAGGTGGCGATCGCCTCGGCGAAGATGGTGGCATACGTGAGGCGCGTGGGGTCGCATGCCTCGGGGTCGCGCAGCTCACGTATTGCCTCGATAATCATCTTTCCGCCCACGAACGCTAGAATCACAAGCGATACAATACCTGCGTATGCCTCGATGAGCGGCGCGATGAGCGTTCCGCCGAAAAAGCCGGCAATGGGCATGGCCATTTGGAACAGTGCGAACAAGAGCGGCATAGCGAATTTCTTGCTCGCCGGCATATCGGGCTCGCAGAGCGTGTTCGAAAGCGTCACCGCCATTGCGTCCATCGCGAGCGCGACGCCCAGAAAGAGGCTTTCGACAAGGTTGGCAACAGAAAACGCGAAGTTCATGCGAGCTCACTCCAATGGTTCGTGGTGCAGCGCGTTACAGCAATGTCACGGCAACATACGCAGAAAACCGGTGCGCCGCCGCACGCGACGCACCGGGAGCGGTTCAATTGGGTGGGGCTGTCCCCAAATTAGGCTTTACGGCTCCGTCGGGTTGGAATACAGGCGAAATGCCTGGTCAAGACTATCGACCAATTCCATAGGATCGTCGAGGCCCGCATAGAGCTGCAGGTGGCACAGGTCGCCTACGACAACAAGGGAGAGACGCGTCGCGAAGACACCGCTCGCCTTCTCGTTCATAGCGGGGCGCACGCGCTCGAAAATCTCGCGGAAGCGCTCATAGCGCACCTCATTGCCCTCGGAATCGGAACCGGTAAGGTCGAAGTCCACGCAAGGACCGAAGCCATGCTCCAGCACGCGCGCAGCGACGTCATGGTCGGGGTGCGTCGCAAGGCCGGGATAGCGCACGCAGCCAACCGAAGCGTGGCAGGAAAGATACGCAGCGAGCGCGCGAGCGTGGTCGTTCCTCGCCTGGGCGCGAGCGGGAAGCGCTTCAAGGGCATCCGCGATTGCAGAAAGGGAGGCTTCGCTCGGTCGCGTGGCACCGTTTGCAGCATCGGGCGCTCCAAGGCCGAAGGAAAGCAAGCGGAACGCATCTTCTGCGTACGAATCTGCGAGCACATGGCCACGCACCTTGCGCATCGACCGTGCAACGGAGACGGCAACGACAGGCTCGGGCACCGCAGCGCCGAACGCGCCGCTCAAAGACTCGATCGAGATATGGGCGCCCTGCGCAAGAGGTCGGCAGCCAAAGGCGGTGGGAAGCGTGTTGTCGACACGAGCAGGGCGCCCACGGTCTTAGCGGCGTCTGCCAGCGCTCGAATGTCCGCGACCCGAAGCGTCTTCGCATTTATGGAAGGCACGAGCCAGAACAGGCGGCCAGACGACATGCCTGCGGGATGCGCGTAGGAGGCGGGAGAACCCTGCGGAACCAAGCGATCGGCCTCTGCCTGCGCCTCATCGACATGCAGGGAGGCATCGAGGAAGGATTCGGCATCCGGCGAAGGGGCGAACGAAAGATGCTGCCAGCGGAACAGTCGCGCCATGCCGGCGGCGTTATCGTCCGCGCACGCCACCAAGCGATCGTGCGTACCCACTACGCCGGTCTTGGCCAGCAGGTCGGCGGCGTTCTCCGCACGCACGAACCATGTCACACGGGAACCAGCAAGTGCGGCATATGCGCCGGCGACATCACTCAGTTGCTGCTCCATGCTCTCCCCTTTTCTTTGTAGGAACCTTTGTATAGTGTAACGGTTTTTCGTTCCGCGCAAATCGAGATACGCGCCCTCAGCTAGAAGTATGCTGCGCATCGGGCTGGCAAAAGCGAGACGAGGATTACGAGGTGCGATCATCTTCCTTGTCCTACCGCCTATGGAAAAGCGGGCGCCCTCGGCGAATACCGAGGGCGCCCGGATGAGTCACATGAACCCGACCCCAATGACTCCTACCGGCGGTCGGCGATTTCGGCCTTCACCGAGGCGATGAACTCGTCGAGCTCGGCGGTGTGCGTCTCGTTCGAGCGGTCGCGCACGGAGATGTTCCCCGCCTCGACCTCTTGCTCGCCCAGGATGAGCATGTAGGGCGGACGGTCGATGTTGCGCGCCTCGCGGATCTTGTAGCCGATCTTCTCGTCGCGCTCGTCGCACACGGCGCGGATGCCTGCCGCGTCGAGCTTGGCCGTTACCTCGAGCGCATAATCGCGGCTCTTCTCGGAAACGGGCAGCACCTTCACCTGGCACGGCGCGAGCCACGTGGGGAACTTGCCGGCGAAGTGCTCGATGAGGATGCCGATGAAGCGCTCGATGGAACCGAAGCACACGCGGTGCAGCATGATGGGGCGCTTCTTGGAGCCGTCGGCGTCCGTGTACTCCAGGTCGAAGTTAAGCGGCATCTGGAAGTCGAGCTGGACAGTGCCGCACTGCCAGGTGCGGCCGAGCGAATCCTCCAGGTGGAAGTCGATCTTGGGGCCATAGAAGGCGCCGTCGCCCTCGTTGACCACGTATTCCTTACCCAAGCGCTCGAGCGCCTCGCGCAGGCCGGCCTCCGCGCGCTCCCAATCCTCGTCGGAACCCATGGAGTCCTCGGGGCGTGTGGAGAGCTCGAGGTGGTAGGTGAAGCCGAACTTCTGGTACACGGAGTCGATGAGGTTCACCACGCCCACGATCTCGTCGGTGAGCTGGTCGGGACGGACGAAGAGGTGGGCGTCGTCCTGGTTGAAGCAGCGCACGCGGAAGAGGCCGTGCAGGGCGCCGCGCATCTCGTGGCGGTGCACCAGGCCGATCTCGCCGGCACGGATGGGCAGCTCGCGGTAGCTGTGCGGACGGCTCTTGTACACGAGCACACCGCCCGGGCAGTTCATGGGCTTGATGCAGTACTCCTCGTCATCGATGACGGTAGAGTACATGTTGTCCTTGTAGTGGTCCCAGTGGCCGGAGGTCTCCCACAGATGCTTGCTCATGATCTGCGGCGTGGAGATCTCGACGTAGCCAGCCTTGTGATGGATCTCGCGCCAGTAGTTCAAAAGCTCGTTCTTCAAGATCATGCCGTTCGGCAGGAAGAACGGGAAGCCGGGGGCCTCGTCGCGCATCATGAAGATGTCCATCTCGCGGCCGATCTTGCGGTGGTCGCGCTTCTTGGCCTCCTCGAGC
>CASFXG010000002.1 GCA_949298635.1 uncultured Coriobacteriaceae bacterium
GAGCGCGCACCGGATGATCGGTGCGCCTCGCGGTATCCGGTTCCCAAGGTACGCGCCGGCGCGGCTCCCCGCCGCGCGGCAAGGAGATATATTGCCAGAAAACATTCCGTGTGCAAGCGTCGATTGAGACGTTCACATTTCCATCACATTCATGTTGCGCATGGGTCTATATACAGTATGTTCGGCCTCTATCGCTTCTATATGTAGATAAGCATTTCCACACGCTACGTCGTTTCTTTTTGTTCCACCCTGCAGTATGGCAGCGTCGACATTTTCCGACGGTTTTCTTTCTCTATAACAAGAAGCTGGCACAGAAGGTCGACGTCGCGTTCCATACGTATGAGATCTCGCTTACGCAACTGAATTCCGTACGTATAGCCCTCTCCCCTGAAGCGCAAAAAAGGCGCCGGTGATCCGACGCCTTTCTTCAAAACATAGAATACTATGCAGGGTGTCTCCGAGTCCTTACGCCTCGAGCGCCTTCTTGGCGATCGTGGCGAGCTCGTTGAAGCTCTCGATGTCCTCATAGGCCATCTGCGAGAGCACCTTGCGGTCGAGCTCGATGCCGGCGACCTTGAGGCCGTGCATGAACTGCGAGTAGGAGATGCCGTTCAGGCGGGCGGCAGCGTTGATGCGCTGGATCCAGAGGGCGCGAATCTCGCGCTTCTTGTTGCGACGGTCGCGGTACTGGTACTGGAGCGAGTGCTGCACCTGCTCCTTGGCATGCTTGTAGGTACGAGAGGCAGCGCCGTAGTAACCCTTGGCCTGCTTCATGATGGTGCGGTGGTGCTTACGGGCATTGAGAGCGCGCTTCACACGTGCCATATCTAATCAACTCCTCGTGGTTCGTGAATCAATAGGTAGGTACTCGTCGTTACGCGAGGCGCGAAACGACCGTCTTGCGATCGGCGCTGGAAACCTCGGTCTCCTGGCGGAAGCCGCGCTTGCGCTTCGTGGTCTTCTTGGTGAGGATGTGGCTCTTGTATGCCTTGGCGCGCATGAGCTTGCCGGTACCGGTGGTGCGGAAGCGCTTCTTGGTTCCGCTGTGCGACTTCATCTTAGGCATGACTTCTCCTTATCGCTTATAGGACAAAATTACTCGTCATCTTTGCTATCGCTCTTCTCGGGCTTCTCATCGAAAGCGCCCTTGATGGGAGCGAGGAGCATCAACATGTTGCGACCCTCGAGCTTGGGCTGCGACTCGACCGTAGCATAGGGCTTGAGGTCTTCCGCGAGGCGCTCGAGCACGTTCAGACCCTGCTCGGGATGAGCCATCTCGCGGCCGCGGAACATGATCGTGACCTTCACGCGGGCGCCCTTCTTCAGGAAGCGCAGCACATGACCCTTCTTGGTCTCGTAATCGCCCACGTCGATCTTCGGACGGAACTTCATCTCCTTGACCTCGACGCGCGACTGGTTCTTGCGCGCCTGCTTCGCCTTCATGGCCTGCTGGTACTTGAACTTACCGTAGTCCATGACGCGGCAGACCGGGGGGTCGGCGTTCGGCGCGATCTCGACCAGATCGAGACCCTGCTCGTCGGCGACGCGCTGCGCATCACGAATGCCGAAGACGCCCAGCTGGGAACCGTCGACACCGATCAGGCGGCACCTGGTCGCGGTGATCTCGTCGTTGATGCGCGTGTCATCGTGCTTAGCTATTTTCGGTACCTCCTTAAACGAAGAGAGCCCGGTGCCAAGACAGCAACCGGGCTCACAAAGCAAATGAAAGGCGAATACGCCCCTGCATCTTCCGTTGTGACCAGACAGCTGCCATATGGCGCCGAAAGGTGGGAGCCGAAGCCCCTCTTTGGCCATCGCCTGCGCGATGCGGGTTGCATGATAGCACAGTCGCAGCTACTCCATGACATCGCCATGAAATGGTGCCCGAGGCGAGGGTCGAACTCGCACGCTGTTGCCAGCGCCAGATTTTGAGTCTGGTGCGTCTGCCAATTCCGCCACTCGGGCAGCTGTCGTCGGCAACCGCAACGCGGCTATCAAGCTGAGATATCGTACCACAGATTCCCGTGCCGAAAAACCGGGATTTGACAGCGCGGGCGTGCTTAATTCAGCCAGCGATGGTCGTCGTCGCCCTCATCGCGCACAACCGAGATCTTGATCTTGCCCATGAGCACGAGCACTACGAGCACGATGAGGACGATGGGGATGAGTCTGAGCGCGCCCACGAAGAGCACGCCCAGAAATGACAGGATGATGGAGATGATCGCCGCCGCGATAAGTAGGACGATAACCATGTAGAGACAGGACATGCCGCATACCTTTCGCTCGTCTGCACCTGACATTGGGGACAGTCCCCAGTGTCATGACATTGGGGACTGTCCCCAATGTCAGGCCGCATGCCTGCCAAAAGGGGCTGTCCCTTTTGGCAAAAAGGCTCCGTTGCCGGAGCCTTTGCAATTCAATGGTGCGGGCGAAAGGACTTGAACCTTCACGGGGTTGCCCCCATATGGACCTGAACCATACGCGTCTGCCAATTCCGCCACGCCCGCATGGATTTCGGCATTCACCGAAAGCGCAGTTCATCTTAGCGTAGCTTTCGACGCCGCGCAAGCCCTTGGTTTGAAAAAGGTTTTCGCGGCGCCGCACGCAAAGCGAGCACTTAGTTGGCGAGCACGTCGAGGAGTGCCTGCTCCGCCGCCGCACGACCCACACCGGTGAGGAATGGGACGCCGCTCACGTATGGGCAGGCGATTCCCTTCGGCGCAACGGTCGTTGCGACGAGCACGTCCGCATCCGTGCAGGCGTCGAGCGCCTCAGCGATCGAGCATTGCACGATTCTGAACTGGCCTTCATAGCCATGCTCGTTGAGCAGCGCGGTGACTTTGCTCGCTACCGCCGTCGACGTGGCGATACCCGAACCACATGCCAGCACGATCTTCTTCATGGTGGGACTCCCCTTTCGAAGCGCATCCCGATATCTCATGACCAAACAGTCTTCGCTGCTCGATACGAGCAGCGTTTGAGGTAGCTGGTAGGGGCGGTGGGACTCGAACCCACAATCCCGAAGGCGAGAGATTTTAAGTCTCCTGCGTATGCCAATTCCGCCACGCCCCCGCGCATGTCAGTCTATCAGATTGCGCAGTTGGCTGTATCGCACGTTCCAAGAGCGCGCCTGGCGCGCGTACACGTCCCCCAGCGATTTTATCCGCGCGCGAGCTCAGGCGTCCAGCCCGTGGTGGTCGATGCGCCGCGCAGAACCTCGTCCACCGTCGCGACCACACCCGCAAGCAGGCTGCTCTCGCTCACGGTGAGCACATCGTATCCGCCTGCGCGCATGAGCTCGCGGATGATGATGCTTCCCGCAAGCATCATGGGAGCACGCTCCGGCTGCATGCCCTTGAGTTCGGCGATGTCCGGGATAGCGAGCGGCCGCATGCGCGCAAGCTGGCGCTCGACCTCATCGAGAGCGAGGTCGTGGAGGTGCACGAAGGCGGAATCGAACGGCACGAGCTCGTGCTCGAGCGCGACGAGCGTGCTGACCGTGCCTCCCACCGAGATGAGGCGCGCAGGATGCTCGTCGAATGCGCTCCAATAGGACGCGAATTGTTCATATGCCCAGTTAGAAGCCGCCTCGAGCTCTCCGGTCGCAGGAGGGATCGCCGTGAAGAAGCGATCGGTGAGCCGACGGCAGCCGATATCGAGGGACTGCACGTGCTCAAGATTGAGTGCGGGGACGCCCGGTAGATAGGAGCCCACGACAATCTCGGTCGAGCCGCCACCGGGGTCGGCGACGGCGATGCGCTCGCCGGGGAAATCGTGTGCGACGCCCAAGAACGTGAGACGCGCCTCGACCTCTCCAGGGATGACCTGCGGGATGAACCCCAGGGCAGCAAGTTTGCCGGTAAGCTCGGACGCATTCGCCGCATCGCGCGCGGCGCTTGTGAGCGTCATGCAGGTCGCCTCTGCGCCGAACGCGCGTGCCTCTTCGGCAAACTGGGAGCAAGCGCGCTCGACACGGTCAATCGCCTCGTTGTTGAAGGCGCCGGCGGCGTCCACGCCCCTACCCATGTCCGTGATGATCGAGTGCTTGGTGAGCTCGACGATATTCCCGTCACGAACGCGCGCAAGCGCCAAACGCGACGAAACGGTTCCCAGATCGACGGCAGCGATGCGCGCGCAACCGTCGATATCAGACCTATAGCCCATATGTTCCTCGCTACTCCTCCGAAGGCGGCTCTTCCGCCTGGGTCTCCCCCTCTGAGGACGCGCCCGATGTGGCTTCCTCGGATTCGGCCTCTCCCGCCGACGAAACGACCTGTCCTTCAACGCCTCGGTAGAAGAAGATGGCGTCGAGCACCTTGATGTACCACGGAGCATCGTCAACGACTGCGAGCTCCGCGTTTTCGACCTCGGAAGCCGTGGCGGAATCGTCGGAGGAGGATTCATCGGCCTCCACGCCCGTAACCGTGACGACCTGCTCGCCCGGCATGACGAGCCCGAGGTTCTCGCGCGCGATGTCCTCGATGCCCTCCGTCGAGAGCAGGCGGTTGACCTTGTCTTCGAGCACCTCGTTGTAGTCGTTCCTCACCTCGAGCTGACGCTCGAGGATATCGCCGGTGCGGTAGGCGGTGTAGAGGTCGCGCACGGGAAAGTACACGCCAATGGCCACCGCGAGCACGACGAGGCCGTAGAAAAGATAGCGTGTGGAACCCGTCGTGAACTGGTAGACAGTCTGAACAATGCGGTTATCCGCGGCGTAGCGCATGAGGCCGGAGGTGTGATGGCTGCGGCGAGGGTTGCGCCCGGTGCCGCCGCGCCCCGCTGCGGAAGCGCGGCCCGTCTCGTGGGAGCCGCGCACGGCGCCCGATGCGTCGCCCGCCCGCCCGGCACCGACCTTGCGGGCACGACCCTCGCCCGCCCGCATGCGGGAAACCGACGTTCTATCGTTGTAAGAGATGTCCATGGTGCGCCTTGTGTGTTTGAAGGATGATTGCGCGTTGCCTTAGGTTATACCACGGACACCGCCCTCAAAGCCTGAGTATTTCGCCCGTTCACGCGAACGGCGCAGAGCGATATGGCAAACCGTCTCTTATGAGCGCTTCACACGGAAGGCGCTCCACCCGGCGTATTCGGCAGAGGTATACAGGCCGTCCTCGATGCGCAGGAGCTGGTTGTACTTCGCCACGCGGTCGCTGCGGCAGGGAGCGCCCGTCTTGATCTGCCCCGCGTTCGTGGCGACCGCAAGGTCCGCGATGGTCGAATCCTCCGTCTCGCCCGAACGATGGCTCACAATGATGCCGAAGCCGGCGCGCTTCGCCATCTCGATCGCCTCGAGCGCCTCGGTGAGTGACCCGATCTGGTTCACCTTGACGAGGATGGCGTTCGCGGCACCGAGCTCGATGCCCTTCGCGAGGCGTTCGGTGTTCGTGACGAAGAGGTCGTCGCCCACGAGCTGCACGCGGTCACCGATGCGCGCCGTGAGCTTCACCCAGCCGTCCCAATCCTCTTCGGCGAGGCCGTCCTCGATGGAAATGATGGGATAGCGCTCTACGAGCTCCGCCCAGTAGTCGATCATCTCGTCCGTGGTGAGCTCGCGCCCCTCGCCCGCGAGGACGTACACGCCGCGCGCGGGGTCATAGAGCTCTGTGGTGGCGGGATCCATGGCGATCATGAAGTCCTCGCCCGACTTGTAGCCCGCCGCCTCGATGGCGCGCACGATGTACTGGAGCGGTTCCTCGTTCGAAGCGAGATCCGGCGCGAAGCCGCCCTCGTCGCCCACGCCCGTCGCGTGGCCGCTCTCCTTGAGGACGCCCTTGAGCGTGTGGTAGACCTCCGCGCACCAGCGCAGCGCCTCGGCAAACGTGGGCGCGCCCACCGGCATGATCATGAATTCCTGGAAATCGACGTTGTTGTCGGCATGTACGCCGCCGTTCAAGATGTTCATCATGGGCACGGGAAGCGTGTGGCCGTTCACACCGCCGAGGTAGCCATAGAGTTCGAGCCCCGCAGACTGCGCCGCCGCGCGGGCCACAGCGAGCGAGACGCCGAGGATCGCGTTCGCGCCGAGGCTGCCCTTGTTGGGCGTGCCGTCCACCGCGATGAGTGCGGCGTCGAGGGCGCGCTGGTCGAAGGCATCCATGCCGATGACGGCCTCCGCGCACTCCTTGTTCACGTGGTCGACGGCGCGCATCACGCCTTTTCCCTGGTAGCGATCGGCGTCGCCATCGCGGAGTTCGACCGCTTCGAACGCACCCGTCGAAGCGCCCGAGGGCACCATGGCGCGGCCGAATGAACCGTCGTCGAGCGTTGCCTCGACCTCCACCGTGGGATTGCCGCGCGAATCGAGCACCTCGCGACCGTAGATATCGATGATCTCGCTCATGGGGGGGTCCTTTCTCTTGAGCCTTCGCTACCGCTTCGAGCCGCAGGGATGATCGGTATCCCTCACCTGCAACGAAACGGTTAGCCTATGTAAACTTTTATGATATGCCCGTTTTCTTCTCGGCCTAACCCGCCGAAGCCATATAAGCGACAAACGAGCGAAATAATCGGCGAGAAGCGGAATATCGGTTTCGCGAACGTCTTGACGTGCGACGCGGAGTCTACTCCCCTGCCTTGACCTCATCCCAGAGCCGGTTGAGCTCTGCGGTGGAAAGCTCCTCGACGCTCGTGTTGCGCACCCGCGCAAGGTGCTCGACCGCCTCCCAGCGTGCGCGAAACTTCATGGTGCTCGCCCGCAGCGCGCTCTCGGCGTCGATGCCCTCGCGGCGTGCGACGTTCACGAGCGCGAACAGCATGTCGCCGAATTCCATCGCGCGTGCCTCGCTGCCCGGCTCCTCGCACTCGAACTCCGCGCGTTCCGAGGCGGCCTGTGCCCACACGTCATCCACCGTGTCCCATTCGAAGCCCACCGCGGCCGCCTTGCGCGAGACCTTCTGCGCCTGCATAAGCGCTGGAAGCGCACGGGGCACGCTTTCGAGCAGACTCTTTGGCTGCCCCTCGGCCGCTGCGGCCTCGGCGTCGCCCTGCGCCTTTTCGGCCAGCTTCACCTGATCCCAGATGTCGAGCACCTCGGCGGCATCGTGCGCGCCGCTGCGATCACCGAACACGTGCGGGTGACGGCGGATGAGCTTCTCATCGAGCCCGCGCACCACGTCGTCGATGGTGAACGAGCCCTCATCGGCCGCGATCTGCGCGTGCAGCATGACCTGCATGAGCACGTCGCCGAGCTCTTCGCACAGGTGGGTCTCGTCACCCTCCTCGATGCAGTCGACGGCCTCGTACGCCTCTTCCACCATGTTCTTCGCGATGGAGGCGTGCGTCTGTTCGCGATCCCACGGGCAGCCGTCGGGCTGACGCAGACGCCAGATGGTCTCGGTGAGCGCATCGAACGCCTCGCGTGCGTCGGCGCGGGTCGAGCGGTCACGTTCGCCTGCCCCTTGGGCAGCGGTCGCGTTTTTCGTCTCTGTCATCTAGTCCTCCTCGAGGATCACGTGGCGAAACGCCTCCGCGATGGGGTGCCCGCTCTCGTAGATGCCGAAGCTGTGGCTGCCGTCCTTGGGGATGCCCACGCTACCGGGGTTGAATGCCCAGATATCCGGTGCCGCCGGCACGGGTTCGCTCACCTTGACATGCGTGTGCCCGTACACGATGGCAGACTCCTTCGGGAGTGCCGGCAGATTGTCGACGCTGTTATGAAAGCCCGCGCCGAAGAGGTGCCCGTGCGTGAAGAACAGCGTGCGCCCGGCATCGTCCACGAGCTCGCAGTAATCTGCCATGCAGGGGAAATCGAGCACCATCTGGTCGACCTCAGCCTCGCAGTTTCCGCGCACGGCGAGCAGCGTGCCCGTCTTGGCGAGCTCGTTGAACAGCGGAATGACCTTCTTGGGGGCATACTCACGCGGAAGGTCGTTGCGCGGCCCGTGGTAGAGCACGTCGCCCAGAAGCACCACGCGGTCAGGCTGTTCAGCCTCTATGGCGCGCATGAGGCGCTCCGCCCAATATGCGGAGCCGTGGATGTCTGAAGCGATGGCGATCTTCATGGCTGTACCTCTTTCTGTGAGTTCGGCGGGCGTTGAGCGGGAGGTCGTCACACGCTCCACGAGGAGCGGGCGGCGTTCATGACGGTTTGGAACGGAAGGCGCTCACGGCGAGCGATGGCGGCGACGTCCTCGTATTCCGGCATGGCTCGGAGCGAGCCGTCCGGAAGCGTGACGACCTTCGTCCGCACCTCCCCCAACGGGGTCGGTACGGTCGTCCACGTGCGCTCGAGCACCGTCCGGTCGCAGAGCCAGCGACGGATGCCGATGGTGGTCGTCTCGGCAAAGATGATGCCCTCGAGGCGCTCTGCGTCCTCGATGGCGGCGATCACCTGCAGCTGCCAGGCCGGCCTTCCCTTCTTCGTGAAAATGGGCACCCAGTGCACCTCGCGGGCACCCGCTTCGCGCAGCCGGTCGGCAGCGTAGGCGAGCACCTCGCCAGAAGCATCGTCGATATCGCATTCGAGGCGGACGATTGGGCCGCGCATCGCCGCGTCGATGGTGGGGCGCGGCTCGGACTCAGCAGGGTTCGGCTCGCCCAATGGCACAGGGGTTGTCGAGCCCGCGGCGTTCTGGAAACCCGCTGTAGGATCGAGCGCCTCGCCGGAAAGCTCTTCGATGATGAGCGCGCGCACGAGGCTCGGCCGCTCGTAGGTTCGCTTGCCCGCGCCGAGGCCGACCGCCTTCACGCAGAACCGCGCCGGGAGCTCGTGCTCTGCCTCGAGTGCGGCGACGATGGCGGCTCCCGTGGGCGTAACGAGCTCGCCTTCGACGTCGCACACGGAGAGCGGCAAGCCGTGGGCTTCGACGATATTGAGCGTCGCCGGAACCGGTACGGGAATGACGCCGTGCTCGCAGCGAATCGTCCCGCGCCCGTCCTTGAGCACCGGCACGATTACGCGGTCGATATCCAGGTCATCGATCGCCACGGCCACGGAAACGATGTCGACGACGGAATCGACGGCACCGACCTCATGGAAATGAACCTCGTCCAGGGGTACACCGTGCGCCTTCGCCTCGGCATGAGCGAGGATATCGACGATGCGATGCGCCAGGGCGCGTGCGCGAGGCGTCATCTCGCCCGCGTCGATGATGGCGTCGATGTCGGCGGGCCCTCGGTGGGCGTGGGCATGATGATGGGGATGGGAACGCCCGCGTGCATGGTCATGAGCGTGCGGATGGGTGTGGAGGTGATCGTGGCCGTGCGCATGGCCGCCGTCTTGCCCATGCAGGTACGCCATGTCGTGATCGTGATTCTCAAACCCGGGCTCGAGCACGACGTCGAAGTCGCAGCAATCGAGGCCTGCTTTGAGGACGCGACCGATCTTCACCTCGTATCCTTCGACAGGCAAACTGTCGAGCGTCGCGCGCAGGACCTCTTCCCGTGCACCGAGGTCGAGCAGGGCGGCGACGGTCATATCGCCGCTGATGCCGCATGTGCAATCCAAATACAGGGTCTTCCCCATGGTCTCTCCCCCTTGGCGGGACAGCAAGGCGAGGTGCCGTCCCGACCTTTAACCGCGTCTACCTGGCAGATGGTTGATGAGTGACGCCTGGTACGCCGCGCCGAATCCATTATCGATATTCACGACGGACAAGCCGCTCGCGCAGCTATTTACCATCGCGAGGAGCGCGGTGAGGCCACCGAGGTTCGCGCCGTAGCCCACGCTCGTGGGCACCGCGATGACCGGGCAGGCGGCAAGACCCGCCACGACGCTCGGAAGCGCCCCCTCCATGCCTGCGATGGCGATGATCACGTGCGCGCGTGAAATCTTATCGGCATGGCGCAGCAGCCGATGGATCCCCGCCACGCCGGCATCCTGCACGCACGTGACGCGATTGCCCAAGAAGCGTGCCGTGAGCTCCGCCTCTGCCGCAACGGGGGCGTCACTCGTACCCGCCGTGACGATGAGAATCTCGCCGTTGCCGTCCGGCTCGGGAAGCTCTCCCGCTACGCCGGCGCGGGCTTCGGCGTGGTACGTAAGCTCGCAACCGAGCCCGACGAGCGCGCGGTGCTTCTCCTCGTCGAGACGCGTCACGAGGACGCGCTCCTGGCCGGCATCGCGCATCGCGCCGATGATGCCGACGATCTGCTCGGGAGTCTTCCCGGCGCCGTAGACGACCTCGGATACGCCCGTGCGCAGGCCGCGCGCCGTATCCACCTGGGCATACCCCACGTCGAAAACGCTTTCAAGGCGAACGCGCTCCACCAGGTCGCGAGCGGAAAGCTCACCCGCCGCGACGGCGCGCGCCAGCGCCTCCAGATCAGATGCATCCATGGTGTTCCTTCCCGAAGCATTGCCCTCTATGGTAGCAGCTCGCCTATAATCATGTAGCGCGGCGCCACTCGGCGCTGCCCGCATGCACAGCCACCGAGTACGTGAGGAGCCCACATGAGCACGCACGACGAACTCGATACCTTCGATACCGAATTGGACGAACAGCCCGACAAGACGCCCTGGGAACCCGGTCCCGCACTGCCCTTCGCCGCGCTCGCGCTCTGCGTTGCAGGCGTGGTCATCGGCTACTACCTCATCTGGCTCCTGGGCGCGGCGATGCTCATCGCGAGCATCGTGTGCGGCGTCATCGCGCTCCGTCGCCATGCCCCGTACCGCTGGGCGGCGATCATCGCCATCACACTGAGCGTCATCGCCCTCATCTTCGCCGCGGCGGTGATCAGCGTCATCGTCTACCAGGTACAGCACGCAGAGGAGCTGCTTGCGGCAATGTAGCGCGCGGCAAGGCTTCGAATCGGGGTCCGCTCACATGCGGCATCCGGGCACGAGCGCGGCGTGAGGACGTTACAGCAGTGCTGCCTCCCATTCCGCAGGCTTGAACCCCACGAGCACGATATCGCCCGCGACGACGATGGGGCGCTTTACGAGCATGCCGTCCGTCGCGAGGAGCGCTCGGGCGTCTTCGTCCGACATGCCGGCATCGAGCTGCGCCTTCACGCCAAGCTCGCGATACTTCATGCCGCTCGTGTTGAAGAAGCGGCGAAGCGGCAGGCCGGAGCGCGCCTGCCAGTCCGCGATCTCCTCCGCCCGGGGATTGTCCTCCACAATATGGCGGTCTGTGTGCGCGATGCCGTGGTCGTCGAGCCAACGCTTGGCTTTCTTGCAGGTGGAACAGGGCGGATACTCGATGAACAGGGCGGGTTCGGAAGCTGCCATAGATTCCTCCTCGAACGTGGTACGCTTGCAGAGAATCTTAGCGTACCACGGAGCCGGGAGGACCTATGCCCGCTTGGAATCTCAAGCCGTTCGACTGCCATACGCACACCGTATTCTCCGACGGCATCTCGACCTTCGAGGACAACGTCCGCGCCGCTGCGAGCGTCGGATGTCGGGCTCTCGTTGCGGCCGACCACCTCACGGTTCCCGCAAGCATGGAGCCCGTGAGCGACGCCTCCACGCCCGAAGAGCAGCTTGATGCGCGGCGCGCAGCGTTCGATGAGGCGCTTGCGCTCGCCGCGCGCATCGCCCCTGGGCTCGAGCTCGTCTACGGGTTTGAATGCGATTGGTATGCGGGATGCGAGCCCTTCGTCGAGCGCTGGGCGGCCGGCGCCGTCGTTCGCCTGGGCAGCGTCCATTGGATCGGAGACCCGGGCGACATCGCGGCGGGAGCCGCCGTAGCCGGGGAGCCGAAGCGCGTCGCGCGCGCAGATGCCCCCGGTATGGGCGCGGGCTGGATCGATAATCCCGACGATATGCATATCTGGGAAGAGCTTGGCGCCGATGAGGTCTGGCGACGCTACGTGCGCGCCTGGTGCCGCGCATGCGAGAGCCCACTTGCATTCGACGTCATGGCGCATCCGGATCTTCCGATGCGCTTCTGCCGCGAGGGTTTCCCGGCATCCATCGACCTCGCTCCGCTCTGGGATGAGATGGTCGCTTGTGCACGGGATACCGGACGGCGCGTGGAGCTTTCGACTGCGGGACTTCGCAAAGGCATAGGCGATTACTATCCGGCATCCGGCCTGCTCGAGCGCTTTGCGCGCGCCGGGGTGCCCCTTACCGTGAGCACCGACGCGCACCGCGCGTGCGATATCTGCTGGGGGTTTGACGAAGCCGTAGCCCACGCCTACCGAGCAGGGTTTCGCGCCGTCGACATGCCGCATGCCGATGGCAGCTGGGAGACCATCGACCTTGCCTGATGCGTCACTTTGGGTGCGCCGCTTAACGCTTTGGGGACGGGGTTGTCCCAAAAAGGGACAGGTGCATTTTGGGACATGTTTTACCTACAGGCGACAGAAACATGTCCCAAAATGCACCTGTCCCTTTTTGGGACATTAGCGGCGGCGGGCGTCAAGCTCGCCGGCGAGCTCCTCGAGCGTGATGCCGTAGCGCTCGAGCACCACGAGCAGGTGGTACACAAGGTCTCCCGCCTCGTAGCGAATATGGTCGTGGTCGCGATCCTTCGCCGCCATCACGACCTCACACGCCTCTTCTACGATCTTCTTGAGGAGTTTGTCCTCATCCCCGGAAAGCAGGCGCGCGGTATAGCTTTCCTCGGGCGACGCCGTGACACGGCTGTGGATGACCTCAGCCAGCCCGGTGATCGTCGACCCGATATCCCCGTCGTGTACATTCGCGGTTCTCTCACCCATACTTCGGCTCCTAACCCAGTTTGTTAAAGAAGCAGCTGCGATTGCCCGTATGGCACGCAGGTCCCGGAGAATCCACCTTCACGAGGAGCGTATCGCCATCGCAGTCCGCCCAGAGTTCGCGCACCTGCTGCATGTTGCCGCTCGTCGCGCCCTTGTTCCACAGCTCTTGACGGCTACGGCTCCAAAACCACGTGGTGCCGGTCTTCAAGGTGAGCGCGAGCGACTCCTCGTTCATCCATGCCACCATGAGCACCTCGCCGGTATCCCACTGCTGCACCACGCACGGAATGAGCCCCCAATCGTCATATTTCAAACTCTCGATATCCACCATCTCAATCTTCTCCATCCATGCCAGATGTCAAATACCCCCAGGGGTTTTTTAACATCTCTCTACTTGCCGGGTGTTCCAGGTGCCGCAGGTTGCCGTGAAAGCCAAGGGCATAGGCCTTAAGGACCATGCCCGCAGGCTTGAACGGCAAGATGCGGCGCCTGGGACGCCCGGCTTTAGAAGTCGAGGCGCACGGGAATACCCTGCGCCGCCATGTATTCCTTCACCTCGCGGATGCTGAACGTTCCGAAATGGAACACGCTCGCCGCGAGCACCGCGTCGGCCTCGCCCTCGATGATCCCCTCGGCGAAATGCTCGAGCGAGCCCACGCCGCCCGACGCGATGACGGGGATGGGAACCGCGCGCGCCACAGCCCGGGTGAGCGCAAGGTCGAAGCCTTCCTTCGTGCCGTCACGGTCCATGCTCGTGAGCAGGATCTCGCCGGCGCCGCGCCGCGCGGCCTCCTCCGCCCACGCCACCGCGTCGATACCTGTGGGCGTGCGGCCTCCAGCAACGTAGACTTCCCAGCGATCCGCCCCTGGAGCGCCGGGCTCGCCCACGCGCTTCGCATCGATGGCGCAGATCACCGCCTGGCTACCGAATGCCGCCGCTGCGGCCGAGATGAGCGAGGGATCCTTCACCGCCGCGGAGTTGAGCGAGACCTTGTCCGCCCCCGCGGCGACCATCTGCCGCATGCCCGCAAGGTCGCGGAATCCCCCGCCCACGGTATAGGGGATGGCGAGCTCACTCGCCGCGCGCGCCGCCATATCGATGGTCGTGCCCCGGTTGTCGCTCGTCGCCGTAATATCGAGGAAGATGACCTCATCGGCGCCGGCGGCGTCATAGGCAGCCGCAAGCTCGACCGGGTCGCCCGCGTCGCGGAGAGCCACGAAGTTCACGCCCTTCACGACACGGCCGTCCTTTACATCCAAACAGGGAATCACGCGTTTAGTGAGCATACCGCCTCCCCTCCACTCGCGGCAGCGAGTGCTTCGCGCAGGGTGAAGGCACCCTCGTAGAGCGCGCGGCCGGTAATCGCCCCTTCGATAACGTCTGCGCCGAGTGCCGCAAGCGCGCGGATGTCATCGAGCGAGGAAATGCCGCCGGATGCAACCACGGGAAAACCGGCGACCTCGGCGATATGCCGGTACGCTTCCGCGTCGATACCCGTCTGCATGCCGTCGCGGGCGATATCGGTGAATACCAGGTGCTTGAAACCCAGGCTCGCGAGCTCGCCCACCACGTCGTCGGCATTGCGGGAGACGCCCTCGCGCCAGCCGTTCACACGCACCTCGCCGTCACGGGCCGCGACGTCGGCGACGAGCAGATCGCCGAATGCGCGTGCAGCCACCTCGGCGAAGCCCGGCTCGCGTACGAGCACGGTGCCGAGCGAGATGCGACGGCACCCCAGCCCCGCAAGCTCGTCGATGCGTGCGAGCGAGCGCACACCGCCGCCGATATCGACGGATATGCCTTCCACCTCGCAGATGGCGCGGATGGCCTCGGTGTTCGCCTCACGCGCCGCTTCGTCCTCTTCGAGGGCGGCGGAAAGATCGACCACATGGACCCACGTCGCCCCCGCGTCTACAAACGCACGCGCCTGGGCAGCAGGGTCTTCGGAATACACCTTCATGTGGGCACGGTCACCGTGCTCGAGCCGCACGACCTGACCTGCTACAAGATCGATGGCGGGAAAGAGAATCATGCTCCGCCCTCCTTGTTTTGAGCGACAATCGCGACGAAGTTGCGCAGGATCTCGAGGCCATGCGCAGATGATTTCTCGGGATGGAACTGGCAGCCGAAGATGTTGCCGTGCCCCACCACGGAAGCGAAATCGCGCGCGTAGAACGTGCGGGCAGCGACGTCGTCCGCAGCGACATCGCCGTCGAGCGCGAATGAGTGGGTGAAGTAGAGGTTCGCACCCTCAGCGAAGCCTTCAAGCAACGGGCACGCTCTGCCTGCGGGCGTGAGGTGCACCTGATCCCAGCCAACATGCGGAATCTTCAGCCGCCCGCTCGGCAGCACGGAGCACGAACCGCCGAGCACGCCAAGACCGCGTACCCAGCGCCGGCCTTCGGCTTCGAAAACCGTAGCGGGTTCAAGGCCGCCACCTCGCGCGTCGGCCGCGGGGCATGCGGGCACGTCTTCGGGAACGCCCTCGTCCCCGCGTTCGAAGAGGAGCTGAAGCCCCAGGCAGATGCCCAGAAACGGCGTGCCCTCACCGTGCGCGACAGCATCGATGACCGCCTGATCCTGACCCGTTTCATGCATAAAGGCAACGGCATCGAAAAATGAACCCACGCCGGGCAGCACGATACCATCCGCCGCGCGGATGGCAGCGGGATCATCCGTTACGAGTACTTCGGCGCCTGCACGGGCAAGGCCGCGCGCCACGCTCGAGAGGTTCCCTTTGTGATAATCGATAACCGCGATGGTCGGCATGTTCGCCATGCACATCCTTTCTTACCCAAGCCATTGGGGTCGGGTTCGTCTGACTCAACGAGTCGCTGGGGTCGGGTTCGTTTGGCTCAAGCCCGCCCGATCCGTCAACGAAACGGCTCCAACCCTGCGGCGGCGAGCGGATGACTCAAAACAACCCCGTCCCCAAATGAGTCACTCAGAGGCTGCCCTTGGTGGAGGGGATGCCACGCACGCGCGCGTCCTGCTCGCATGCGAAGCGCATCGCACGGCCAACGGCTTTGAACGCCGCCTCGATGATGTGATGCGAGTTCTCGCCGGCGAGCTCGCGCACGTGGAGCGTCACCCCGGCGTCGCGCGCGAAGGCGTAGAAGAACTCGACGGCGAGCTCCGTGTCGAAATCGCCCACGCGCGGGGTCGGCAGCGGAAGGTCGCAGTACGCCTGTCCGCGCCCGGAGATATCCACCGCCGCCATGACGAGCGTTTCATCCATGGGGATCGCAACGTCGGCGAAGCGCTTGATGCGCTGCTTGTCGCCGAGCGCCTGCGCAAACGCCTGGCCGAGCACGATACCCGTATCCTCGACCGTGTGGTGCGCGTCGACCTCGGTATCGCCGAGCGCCTCGATTTTGAGGTCGAACAGGCCATGGCGGGCGAACGCGCTCAGCATGTGGTCGAAGAACGGCACGCCAGTCGTGATGTCACAGGTGCCGGTGCCATCGAGCGAAAGCGAGAGCGTGATATCCGTCTCGCCCGTCACGCGCTGGACGGTCGCGGTGCGCGCGCTCGTCGAAAACAGCTCATCGAGCCCCGCACTCGTGCGCGCGGCGCTTTCCGTCGCCGTCGCGGCAGACGTCGCCGCCAGATCGCGCGGCTGCTTCTTGTAGATGGTCATGACTCGTCCCCCTTCAGAAGCTCGGCAAGCGCCGAGAGCACCGCGTCGTTCTCCTCGGGCGTTCCCACGGTGATGCGCAGGCACCCGGCAAGCCCCGGCGCGGAGCTGAAATCACGTACCAGGATAGAATACTCGTCACGCAGGCGCTCACGCATCCGCGCGGCGTCCGGCAATCGCACGAGCAGGAAATTGCCCTGCCCACGCCATACACGACCAGCCGCAGAAGTGGCGGAAAGCAGCGCCTCGATGCCGGCGTGCAGGCGCTCGCGTTCCGAACGAATCTGCTCGACGACCGGCGCATAGGCATCGCGCGAACGTACCGCGACGAGCGCCGCCGCCTGCGTGAGCACGTTCACCGAGTAAATCTGGCGCACGGCGGAGAACACGTCGATCACGTCGGGTGCGGCAAGCACATACCCACAGCGGATCCCCGCCTCGCCGAACGCCTTGGAAAGCGTGCGCAGCACGACGAGGTTCGCATGACGCCCCACGAGCGGAACCGCGGAGGTTCCCTCGTCGGCAAACTCGCCATAGGCCTCATCGACCATCACGATGCCGGGGCATGCGCGGCAGAGGCCTTCAACGAACTCGAGCGGCAGCACGTCGCCCGTGGGGTTATTCGGCGAGGTCACGATCACAAGATTCGCCGAGTGCGCAGCTTCTAGCGCCTCCGGGATGTTCGGAGCGAACGTCTCGGGGTCGCGCGAGATGCGCACGACATCCGTCTCGAGCAAGCTCGCGAAGAACGCATACTCGCTGAAATCCGGCGGGCAGGTGAGGAGCGTACGACCTCGCCCGCCGAACGCGAGCAACAGGTTGAACAAGAGCTCGTCGCCGCCGTTGCCCACGCATACCTGCGCGCGCTCAAGGCCATGGCGTGCCGCAAGCGCATCGCGGAGCTCGTTTGCAAGCGGGTCGGGATAGCGATTGAGGGGCGTGGCAGCGAGCGCGTCGTCGATCGCGGTGCGCACGCTGTCAGGCAGCGGGTAGGTGTTCTCGTTCGCCGAAAGGTTGATGCGGCACGGCGAGAACATGGGGTCATAGGGTTCGATGGCGGCGAGGTGCGGCTGCACAAGCGCGCGCATGCGGGCGGAAAGCTCAGCCATGGCGCTCACCCGCTCCCCCGGAAGCGTCGGCGCCGCAGCCATACTCGATAATCCGCGGGTCGTCGTTTGGCCATGCGATGCGTGTGAGGTCTTCGGCTGCAAGCGCGGCGGGATCGAGCGCCTGGACGCCCTGCTCGAGCGCACGGCGCCTGAGCCCCGCCGAAAGCGCGTGCGCCCACAGACCCTCGCCCTGCGCGAGTTCCTGCGTAGCGGGGGCATCGGCAAGAAGTCCTTCCGGCGTGTAGCAGATGACGGAAGAGCGCTTTTGGAAATCGCTCACGGACAGCGGGCTCGAGAAGCGGGCCGTCCCGCCCGTGGGCAGCGTATGGTTGGGGCCGGCGACGTAATCGCCGAGCGGCTCGGAACTCCACGCGCCCACGAAGATGGCGCCTGCGTTCCTAATGGAGCCGAGCAAGCCGAGCGCGTTCTCGCAGTGGAGCTCCAAGTGTTCGGGAGCGACGGTGTTCACCGCGTCGACGGCGACGGCGAGATCGGGAGCGACCACGATAACGCCCTCGTTGTCGAGCGAGGCGCGCGTGATCTCTTCGCGCGGGCTCTGCGAGCAGAACAGCTCGAGCGCCTCCTCCACGCGCCGCGCGAACCCAGCATTGCAGGTGATGAGGTAGCACGCGGCAAGCGGATCGTGCTCCGCCTGCGCCATGAGGTCCGCCGCGACCACGGCGGGTTCGGCAGAGGCATCCGCGAGCACGCAGACCTCGGAGGGGCCGGCTACCATGTCGATGCCCACATCGCCCGAAACGAGCTGCTTGGCAGCGGCGACATAGGCGTTACCCGGGCCGGTGACGACATCGACGGGAGCGATGGTTTCCGTGCCATAGGCGAGCGCGGCGATCGCCTGCGCGCCACCCACCGTGTAGATCTCGTCCACGCCGGCGACGGCTGCCGCGGCAAGCGTGTAGGGCGAGATGCCGCCCGTGATGGCGTCGGCACCCTTCTGCGGCGGCGTGACCATGACGATGCGCTCGACACCCGCAACCTTCGCCGGAATAGCGTTCATGAGCACCGTCGAAGGGTACTGCGCGCGCCCGCCGGGGATGTAGATACCCGCCGCCGCGACGGGTGTGACCTTCACGCCAAGAAGCGTGCCGTCCGCGCGGGTGGTGAACCAAGATTGCTCGAGCTCACGCTCATGGAACGCGCGAATCTGGCGAGCGGCCTTCTCGAGCGCCGCGCGAAAGGGAGCGTCTACAATGTCGAGCGCGCGTTCGAGCACTTCGCGTGGGAGACGCAGGCTGTCGAGCTCGACGCCGTCGAAGCGGGCGCTGTGTTCTCGCAGGGCTGCGTCGCCGCGCTCCCGCACGTCCGCTACGATGTCGCGGGCAGAGGCGACAATGGCTGACGGCAGCACCCCTTTACGGATGAGCTGCGCCGGCCGAAGCCGCTCGCCGGGCTTGAGAACGATAGTTTTCATGAGAGAGGTCTCCCCTCTTGATCCTACGCATGGCAGGGATGCGAAGCTCCCCTTCAGCCTGAAAGGGCGCACAGCGAAACCGTACGCCCCAAGCAGCAATTCTTGGGTAAACTTTATCATGGTAAAGCGTTCCGCACAAACGCAGCGCGCACCGCACGAAACGCTGTTACCAACCTGCAACGAGCGGTGTGAGAATTTCCGTCCAGGACTCAGATTCTCACGCAACGGGAGGCGCCATGACGAAGCTCATCCTCGACCTCGATACGGGCATCGACGATACCCTTGCCCTGCTCTATGCGCTCGCCTCGCCAGACGCCGAGCTCATCGGCATCACGGGCACCTTCGGCAACGTCTCCATGGAGACGGGCGTGGCGAACGACCTCGCGCTCCTTGAGCTCTTCGGTCGGCCAGACATCCCCGTCTTCGCCGGCACCGACCACCCGAGCTGGGCGGACTCGTTTTCCGTCATGCCCGAGAGCGGGCGGTTCCACGGACGAAACGGCACAGGCAACGTCGAGATCCCTGCTTGTGCCCGCGCGAAGGCGCAAGCGCTCCCGGCCGTCGAGTTCCTCGTCGAAGCCCTGCGCACGAACGGCTCAGATGAGCTCATCGTGGTGCCCACGGGCGCTTCGACAAACATCGCCGCCGCCCTCGAAGCGGCACCAGATATCGTCGAACGCGCGCGCATCGTCATGATGGGCGGCGCGCTCACGCAACCGGGTAACGTCACCCCCTTCGCCGAGGCGAACATCATGCAGGATCCGGAAGCATCGGCCAGGCTCTTTACGGCGGGCGCCCAGATCACTATGGTCGGCCTCGATGTGACCACGCAGGTGAAGCTCACGCGCGAGCAAGCGGAGGCGTACCGCGCGACCGGCACTGCCACAGGCGCCTTCCTCTCCGACATGCTCGCCTACTACACCGATGTGACCGAAGAAGCGCACCCCACGGGCGTTCCCGGCTGCAATCTGCACGACCCGCTCGCAGTGGCCTCGGCGCTCGACCCGTCGCTCATAGATACCTTCACCTGCGACATCATGGTCGAGACCGAAGGTGCCGGCCGCGGGCGCACCATCGGCGACCCTGCACGCGTCACCTGCCCGAGTGGCCGCACGCAGGTCGCACTCGCCGTCGACGCGGAACGTTTCGCCGAGCGCTTCATGGAACGCACGCTCGCCTTCGTGCGCCGCTGCCCGTAGGCGCTCGCACCACCGGCACACAATCGATCAGCACGGGAGAAAGGAACGACATGCCGCGCGTCATCGTTTTCGGAAGCCTGAACATGGATCTTTCCATCGCCTGCAGTCGCATGCCGCAAGCCGGTGAGACCATCAGCGGCTCCGGCTTCATCACCAACGCCGGCGGCAAGGGGGCAAACCAAGCGGTCGCCGCCGCGCGCCTGGGAGCGGAAACCTGCATGATTGGTGCGGTGGGAGCGGATGCCTTCGGCGACGAGCTCCGACGCGGCCTAGAAGCCGCGGGCGTGGACATCGCAGAGCTGGCTACCGTCGAGGAGACGCCCACCGGTGTCGCCGTCATCATCCGCACCGACGGGGACAACCGGATCGTCCTCGACCCTGGAGCAAACCACGCGCTGCGCATCGCGGATGTTGAAGCTGCTCTCGAACGGGTAGCGCAGCCGGGCGACATCTTCGTCACGCAGCTCGAATGCGACGTCGAGACAACGTTCTCCGCGCTCGCCGCCGCGCACGAGCGGCGTCTGTATACCATCTTCAATCCCGCGCCGGCCTGCGAGATTCCACCAGAAACCTGGCACAGCGTCGATCTGCTCTGCCTGAACGAGACGGAATGTGCCGCGATCTCGGGCATGTTGCCGGTCAACGAGGACACCGCGGCTGCCGCGTTCAAACGCCTCGCTGCGCTGGGTGTGGGGCGTGCGATCATCACGCGCGGCGAGGACGGCTCGAACGTCTACGACGCCGAGCTATCGGCGCACGTCCCCGCCCTCGCTGTCGAGGCGGTAGATACCACCGCTGCGGGCGATACGTATATCGGCGCCCTCGCCGCGGCGCTCGTGGCGGAAAAGCCGCTCCTCGATGCGGCGTCGTGGGCATCGGCCGCGGCGGCACTCGCTGTCACGCGCGTGGGCGCCCAGTGCTCGATTCCTAAGAAATGCGAGGTAGATGCGCTATAGCGAGCGTGCCGCATCCAGCCGTGCGGCGAGCGCGTGCAGCCGCGCGTCGAGCCGGGCGCGGCCGGGGTTCGCGAAGAACCGCGCGGTGCACTCCATGATCTCCCCGGTGATGACGAGGTCGTTCTCGCGGAGCGTCGTGCCCGTCGCCGTGATATCCACAATGCGGTCCGTCATGCCCACAATGGGGCCGAGCTCGATGTTGCCGTGGAGCGTCACGATGTCCGCCGTGACGCCACGGCGCTCGTACCAGGCGCGTGCGATGCGCGGGTACTTCGTCGCCACGCGAAGCGTTCCGCGGCGGGCATAGGCGCGTTCGGCGAGGCCTTTGCGACCGGCCGGTTCCGCCTCGATAAAGCGGCAGGCGCCGTAACCCATGTCGATGAGCTCGAGCAGGTTGAGGTTCGCCTCGATGAGGGAGTCGCGACCGCAGAAACCGCAATCCGCACCGCCTGCGGCCACGAAGGCGGGGGCGTCGGTGGCGCGCACGATCACGAACTCCACGTCGCCCACGAAATCGGCGGCATCGGGCGCGCGCAGGTCGCGTCCGCGCACGATGAGGCGCCGTCCCGGGTCGACGAGCTCTGAGACATCGAAGCCCGCCGCCGCGAGCGCCTCCACAGTACCGTCCTTGAGCGAACCCTTCGGCACGGCGATGCGAAGGGCTTCCTCCGCCGCGCGAACGACGGCGTGATCCGCGCTCGCCCCTTGCGCCACCCCACCGGCGTCGAGGGCGTCTTCAAGTCGCTCGAGCGAAAACGCGAAGCCCGCCGCCGGCACCTGACCTGCTCCCGGAAACGCGCCCTCGAGCGCGGCGTCGTAGCGCCCGCCCGAACCCACGGGATCCGCCATGCCGCTCGCGTACGCCTTGAACACGAGCCCGGTATAGTAATCGAACGAATTCATGATTGAGAAGTCGAACGAGAGCGCTCCCTGGGCGCTGTATGCCGCAAAGCGGTCGGCGAGCGCGCGGAGCTCGTCGGTCTGGGACTCGGCGATACCCGCCGCCGCAAGGAGCGCATCCACGCGGTCAAGCGCGGCGACGCCCCCGTGCAGGCGCGGAAGCTCGGAAATGGCGCGCTGAAGACTCTCGGCAAGATTCGCCTCGGTGAGCCGGGCGTCGAGGTCCACGAAGTCGTTCGCATGGACGAGCTCGAGCACGTCGCGGGCGAGCGCCTCGTCCGCCGCACAGGCAAGCAGCTTCATAAACGGACGCACGCTGCCCGCGACGATACGCCACGATGGCAGGTCGAGCGCGCGCAGGGCATCGATCACGAGCTCGAGCATTTCGGCATCGCCCTCGACGCCGCCGAGGCCGATGAGTTCGAAGCCGAGCTGTGTGAACTGCCGCGCGGCGCCCACGTTGCGCGGTTGCGAGCGCACGAGTGGCGCCTCGTAGCGCAGGCGCAGCGGAAGCTCGGCATCGCGCAGGCGCGCAGCCACCAACCGAACGATGGGAAGGGTGTTATCGGAGCGCACCGTAAGCAAACGACCGTCGTCATCGAAGAGTTTGAACGGCGTGTCCACCGCGCGCCCCGCGCCGGCGAGCGCACGCGGATCCTCGAGCAACGGCGTCTCGACGGGAAGGTAGCCACGGGCTTTGAAGCACGCTCGCACGCCGGCCGCGATCTCCTCGCGCACCTGCGCCTCTTCGGGCAGGATATCCCTGAACCCCCACGGTGTCGTGTTCATGCGCCGTTCCCTTCCGCCAGATGCGCCCGTCCTACATACAGTCGCATTACTTTACCACAGCAAAGTACCAGCTGCGTAAAGAAAGAGCCCCCGGCGCGTACCGAGGGCTCTTGAGCTGCCGAGGGGCATCGGCGCGGACGCCGCCTCACGGGACACCTGCGCGAAGAGGTCGCTACAGCATCGACCCGATCCAGCATGCGGCGATGCACACCACGATGGTGCCCACGAGCACGTAGGTGGTCTTGATCTTCTTGCCCATGATCCAATACATGAAGCCGAACACCGCGAGCTGCGGCAGGCAGGGCATGATCATGTCGAAGTAGTCGGAGACGGGCTGCGCGAAGTCGCCCGTGCCCACGGTGATCATCGACAGGTCGAGCGCCACGTAGCTCGCGACCATGCCGCCGATGGCCGCCAGGCCAACGACGCTCACCGCGTACGTGACCTTCTCCATGACACCGCCCTTGGCAGCATCGGTGATGAACGTGGATCCGTACTGGTAGCCGAGCTTCAGGCCGAACCAGCGGATCAGCAGGCCGGGGATGTTGAAGATGAGCAACAGCAAGATGGCGCCGATGGGGCTTCCCTGCTGGGCGAAGCCGATAGCGATACCCGTGCCGATCACGCGCAGCGTGCCCGCGATGAGCGAGTCGCCGATGCCTGCCAGAGGACCCATGAGCGAGGTCTTGACGGCCGTGATGGCAGAATCGTCGAAGTCGTCGCTCGCGGCGTTCTCTTCCTCCATCGCGGCGTCGATGCCCATGAGCAGCGTGGAGAGCTGCGGGGTGATGGCCATGAAGTCGAGGGAGCGGGCATAGGCGCGCTTCTGCTTCTCGCTGCCGGGCTCGTAGACCTTCTCGATCACCGGCACGATGCCGAACGAGTAGCCGATGTTCTGCTGCCGCTCGTAGTTCCACGAGCTATCGAGCATGCAGGAACGCCAGAACACCCGGCGAAGGTCGCGGTCGGTCAGCTTGCGCGCGGGCGCGGTCTTGATTTCGGACATTGCGAAAACCTCCTTTGCGGTCTTCTGCGGGCGGTGGTTAGAACTCGTTGTCGTCTTGCTCGGCCCCGGCCTGGACGGTCGAGAAGAGGCCGGTGTTGAAGACGAGCACGGCAGCGATCACCGCGGCGACGGCGGTGACGCCCACGACGTTCAGCCCACCGTACGCCACGAGCAGAAAGCCCATGAACAGGAAGCAGGCGAGCTTCTTCGACATGATCATGCGGGCGAGCATCGCGAAACCGATGGCCGGGATGATGCCCATGGCGTAGTTCAGGCCGTCGGTGATGAACGCGGGAATCGAGTCGACGATGCCCTGGATGGCCTGGGTGCCCACATAGAAGCCGGCAGCACAGAACGCGGCGGCGGAGATAACCTGGATGAGCACGAAGCCCCAGTGCATGAGGTCGATGCCGCGACGGTTGCAGTTGAGCGCATACGCATCTGCCTTGGCCGCCATGATGGGGCCGACGACCGCCATGAGGAAGTTCGACCACATGGACATGAGGAGCGACACCGGCACGGCGATAGCGACGGCCTCGGCGACGTCGGCGCCGGCGGCGATGACATAGGCGGTGCCGATCACGGAGCCGGAGGTCATGTCGGGCGGGTTGCTTGCGCCGATGGCCTGCGCGCCCAGGTACACGAGCTCGAGCGTGGCGCCCACCTGGCAGCCGATCGCCACATCGCCGAGCGCGACGCCCGTGAGCGTGCCGAGCACGAGCGGACGGTTGAACAGCGCGCTGTTAAAGCAGCTGTTGCAGTAGCCGAATGCGGACACAAAGAAAATGAATACGGTTTGCATCATCAGGTTGTCCATGGATTTCTCCTCCCTATCCGATGAGTTTCATGGCCTCGTCCGACTCGTCGGTCGGGGTCATCTGAACGAATACGTGGATGCCGTCATCCACCAGGTCGCGGATCTGGGCGCACTCCTCGTCGGACACGAACACGGCCTTCGAGATCTGGCGCTTGCCCTCCTCGACCTTCACGCCTCCGATGTTCACCTCGCGGATCGCGGGGACTGCTTTGCACAGGCGCCACACGTCCTCGATGCTCTCGGTGATGATGAACAGGTTGTACTTATCGGTCACGCCGCTCGTGAGCGCCTTAATGGAATCGTCGACGCTCTTCATGACGAGTTTCGTGCCTTGCGGCTTCGCCATCTTGAGCACCGCCATACGGAGCTCGTCCTTCGCAACATCGTCGTTGGCGATGAGGATGCAGTCTGCTCCCACCGCCTTGATCCATGTGAACGCGACCTGGCCGTGCAAGAGCCGGTGGTCGACACGGGTCATCTTGATCATGCGCATTCCTCCCTCACCGCGCGCACCGCGTCCATGAACGTCCGCACGTGCTCTGCCGAAAGCTCGCCATCATCGCGATAGCTGTCTTTGAAATAGCTGCCCACCACGGCACCATCGGCGATGCGGAAACTCTCCTTGAGGTTCTCGGGCGTGACGCCCGCCGCCACGATGAGCGGGAAGTCGCCGAGACCGGCGCGGAAGGCGCGAATCTTGTCGAGCGACGTCTCCTGTCCGGTCGCATCCTGCGTCACTGCGACGGCGTCGCAGCGCTCCTTCGCGATCTCGAGGTCTTCCTCGAGCGAGCGCTCGGAAAGCACAGGCTGGTATTTGAAGCGCACGCCGCCAAGGACGCAGCCTGCATATCGGCTGCGGAAGAGCTCGAGGAAGGCCGCGAGCGCTTCCTCGTCGCGCGGCTTCACGTGCCCAACCACGGAGTCGAGCTGCACGAACGCAGCACCGAACTCGCCAGCGAGCTCGAAGCCCATGGCGTCGATGTTGAGGCAGTTCACGCCATAGACGATGTCTGGCTTCGTTTGCTCGATATAGGCGAGCGCGCGGCGCATGTCGCCGTAGGTACCGAAATAATCCTCGACGATCACCGCATCGACACCCTCGGAGACGTAGATGTCGAGCTCTCGCTTCATGCGCTCCTGGACATCGTCTGGACTCGTCCCCTTCAGATGGAGCATCGCCATCACGGGCTTTCGCTCGCGGAACATGGAGAGGAACCGACCCTTCCCCGTTTCCGGCATACCGACCACCTCCGAAACCTCGGCCTGTACCTACACCTGTAATAACATAAGTTAATACAAGTTTGGAAGCAGCATGCCTTGTGAAACGGAGTGTATATGATGAACGGGCGAAAGCGTGCCGTAAACGGCAGGGCCACACGTGTCCTGCCATGTAAAATTACCCCAGGGGTTTTTTAACGTTGCTCGATAGCCGCACCCAACCAATGGCGGAACCGTCGGGCACTGTTAAAACCCCTGGGTAGTTTTACATGGGCTGGGATGCGCCTCCGGGCTTCCCTGTATACAATATCTCTTACCAAGTATTCATCCGCGCATGTTCAAAGGAGCCCGTCTGTGAGCGAGACCGAAGACCGCTACGCCCTCACCCTGCAGGAGCAGCTACGCGCAGACCTCTTGCAGAAAATCGAGAATGGCTCCTATGCACCCGGCGACCAGCTGCCCTCGGAAAGTGAGCTTGTCGAAGCCTATGGGGTGAGCAGGGTTACCGTCCGCGCGGCGCTTCGCATGCTCGTCGACGAGGGCGTGCTGGTGAAACGGCGTGGCAAGGGGACGTTCGTGCGGCCGACGACGCTCGTCGAATCCGCCCTCACCTCAGGCAGCTTCACCGAGACGTGCCTCGAGATGGGCCTCGACCCCGCGACACACGTGTTCCGCACGCGCGAGATTCCCGCAGACCCCGCGATCACCTCGATCCTGGGCTGCGACGACGAGGCGCTCATCGAAATTCGCCGCCTGCGCATGGCGGGCGCGACGCCGTGCATCGTCGAGCACGACTACTTCCCGCTCCGCTATCGCTTCCTCATGCAGACCGAGCTGGAAAACCGCTCGCTCTTCGAGATCCTCAAAGACGAGGGCAGCAGGAGCGTCTGCGGCTTCGAGGATCGCTTCCGCATCGCACGTGCCGATGCCGAATGCGCCGAGCTGCTCGGCGTCGCCGAGGGCGAGCCCCTGCTTGAAGTACTCGAAACCGTCTACGGCGACGACGCGACCGATATCATCTACGTGAACCGCCAGCTCATCGCCAGCGAGCGCTACCTCTACGTCGTGCGCTCGCGCAAGAGCTAAACAACCCAACGCTTCGGCAACGCGTCACTTTGGGGACGGGTTGCCGAAGCTCCACAAAAAACGAACCCCCGGCGGATGTGCCGAGGGCTCGCTGCTTCATACGATGGTGTGCGCCGTACGCTACGCCTTGTTCAAAGAACCGAACTGCTCCATGAGCTCCTTCGTGCGCTCGACAATGGCGTCGCGGCCGGGCTTGAGCACCTTGCGCGGGTCATAGCCCTTGCCCTGGGTGTCCTTACCAGCGGCGAAGTAATCGTGCACCGCCGCGGTAAAGGCGAGCTGAAGATCCGTGTTCACGTTGATCTTGGAGACGCCCATGGAGATGGCCTTCTTGATCTGATCCTCCGGAATGCCGCTACCGCCGTGGAGCACGAGCGGCAGGTCGCCGACCTCGGCCTTGATCTCGGAAAGGCGGTCGAAAGAAAGGCCAGCCCAGTCCTCGGGATACACGCCGTGGATGTTGCCGATGCCGCAGGCGAGGAAGTCGACGCCCAGCTCTGCGATCTGCTTGCACTCGGCGGGATCGGCGAGCTCGCCGTTGGAGGTCACGCCGTCCTCGGTGCCGCCGATGCCGCCAACCTCGGCCTCAATGGAGAGACCCTTGGCGTGGGCGACCTCGACGAGCTCCTTGGTGCGGTCGAGGTTGATCTGGAACGTCTCCTCATGGGAACCGTCATACATGATGGAGCTGAAGCCCGCCTCGATGGCCTTGAAGCAGTCCTCGTAGGTGCCGTGGTCGAGGTGAAGCGCCACGGGAACGGTGATGCCCATGGACTCGACGCACGCCTTCACCATGTCGGCGCAGACCTTGAGGCCGCCCATCCACTTCGCCGCACCGGCGCTGCACTGGATGATGATCGGCGACTTGGCCTCTTCCGCCGCCTGCAGGACGGCGAGCGTCCACTCGAGGTTGTTCGTGTTGAACGCGCCGAGAGCGTAGTGTCCCGCCTCGGCCTTCTTGAGCATGTCTGCAGCATTAACGAGCATGTGAGCCTCCCAAGAAATGGAATGGTCAAAAACACCCCATAGGATACCACGCCCGCGCGCAGCGAAACGGAACGACGTTGAATATGGCCCTATTCGAAAGAAATCGAAAGCCTAGGTGAGCCTCTTGAGCCCAGCCTGAGATCCACATCTCATGCACGGTGGGACTCAGAGACCTGGTGTCAGAGTCCCACGAGCTCACGGCGTCGACATTTCTGGACAGAATTTCGAGCTTGAGACTGAAAAGTGGCGAAAAAAGTCGACGTCGTCAGAGGGGATGGTGGGGGCAGTCCGCTAAAAGGAGCTGTCCCTGTTGGCAGTGGGACTCAGAGACCTGGTGCCAAAGTCCCACGCTACATGAAGGGGTTGGTGGCGAGCTCGCGAGCAATGGTGGTCGACGGGCCATGGCCGACGTAGCAACGGGTATCCGGCGGAAGAAGCGCGGCCATCTTCGAAAGCGAAGCGGTGATCTCGGCCTCGCTACCGCCTTCGAGATCGGTGCGGCCGTGACTGCCCGGGAAGAGCGTGTCGCCCACGAACGCGATATCGCAGTCCTCCGTCGTCGCAAAGAGCACGATGCCGCCCGGCGTGTGCCCCGGCGTCTCGATGACCTGAAGCGATGCATCCCCCACCTGGACGCTATCGCCCTCGCGCAGCAGCCGATCGGGCGCTCCGGGGTCTTCGACCTCGATGCCCCACATCCGCCTCTGGTAGGCGATGTTCGCGGCAACCATGGGAGCATCCGCCGCCGCGAGCGCAAAGGGGACATCGCCACCGAGCGCGCGCTTCATGTCCGCGACGCCTCCCACATGGTCGGCGTGCCCATGAGTACAGACGATGGCTTTGATTTGCACGCCCGGATGCTGCTCGGCGAACACGCGCGCGAGCCGCCCCCCGTCCCATGCCGGGTCGATCACGACCGCTTCACCATTCGAGATGAGGAAGAACACATTCGTCTCAAGCGGCCCCGTCACAACCGCCTCGACCCTCACATGCCCCTTCGCTTCCACATCAAGCTTCAACACCGTCAACCCCTCTTTTTATCTAACTCAGGAGGCCTGTGCCACCCCGCAGTCCGCTCGACAGCGTTACCGTCCTGCGGGGCGGGCGCCCGTTCCTCCATCGCGAGTTCCGCAGAATCAAGACGAAAGTCTTGATTCGAGGACTGTCTGAGCAGTGGAGGAACGGGCACCCGCCCTCGCCCAAAGAGCTACCCGACCGGCCTGCGCGTCGTGGCACCCTCCCCCGGCATGAGCCGCCGCGCATCGTACACGCTCTCCACGCGGCTGATCTGCGCGAGCAGGGGATCGAGCCCGCTCGCATCCGAGATCTGCACGAGGAAGCGCAGCACCGCGCCGCCGTTGCGATCGGTCGAGGTCGAGGCCGAGAGGATGTTCGCCCCCGCATCGCCAATCGCGATCGTCACATCTTTCAAGAGCCCCATGCGGTCGAGGCATTCGACCACGATCTCCACCTGGAAGAGCGCATCTGCCCCGCGATCCCATTCAACTTCGATCATGCGCTCGGAATGCTCCATGAGCCCCTTCACGTTGGGACAGTTCGCCCGGTGCACCGAAACCCCGCGGCCGCGCGTGATGAAGCCCACGATATCGTCGCCGGCCACCGGATTGCAGCAGTGAGCCAAGCGCACGAGTAAGTCGTTGCCCGCGTTGCCCTTCACGATCACACCGGAGTTGTCGTGGCGTTGCCGGCGCGGCTTGCGGTTCGAGCCGCGGAGCGCCTGCGCGAGCACGGCGTCCTCGCCCGGTTTCGCCTCGGGCTTGGGGTCGAGGATCTGCTGCACGCGGTTGCCCACCATGCGGCAGGCGACCTTCCCCGCGCCGATCGCCGCGAAGAGATCTTCCACGCGGATGTAGTTCAGCTGCTCGCACACCGTGGCGAGCGCACGCGTCGTGCGCTGCGTTGAGATGCCGTAGCCACGCTTGCGCAAATCCTTCGCGAGCGCTTCGCGGCCGGCAGCGGCGTTGTCGTCTTTCGTCGCCGCGGCGAAGTAACGCTTGATCTTCGATTTCGCCGAAGGCGTCCGCACGAGGGCGAGCCAGTCGCGCGAAGGCTTGGCGCTCTTGTTCGTGAGGATCTCCACCCGATCGCCCATGGCGAGCTCGTGCGCGAGCGGCGTCTGGACACCGTTCACGCGCGCGCCCACGCAATGATTGCCCACCTCCGTATGGACCGCGTAGGCGAAATCGAGCGGCGTGGCGCCCGCCCGCAAGCGCATGAGCTTGCCTTTCGGCGTGAAGACGAAGACCTCCTGGTCGTAGAGATCGACCTTAAGCGAATCCAGGAACTCCTTGGGGTCGTCGATCTCGTCGGACGTCACCCAGTCGAGCGAGCGCTTGAGGCGGTTGATCTGGTCGTCGAGGCGCTGCGCCTCGCTTGTCTTCGCGGCGCTCGACCCGCCGGACTTCTTATAGAGCCAGTGCGCCGCGATGCCGTATTCGGCCTGTTCGTGCATCTCGTACGTGCGGATCTGAATCTCGAGCGGACGCGCCGTGGGACCGATAACCGTCGTATGGAGCGACTGGTAATTGTTGAGCTTCGGCGTGGCGATGTAGTCCTTGAAGCGGCCGGGCATGGGGTGCCAGAGCGTGTGCACCGCGCCGAGGGCGGAATAGCAGTCCCCCACCGTCTGGCAAATCACACGGAGCGCCACGAGGTCGTAGATCTCGGAGAACTCCTTGCCCTTGCGCTTCATCTTCTGGTAGATGGACCAATAGTGCTTCGAGCGGCCGTTCACTTGAAAATCCGTGAGTCCGGCGCGCTTAAGCTCGTCGGTCAAGGTCTTGATGCTCTCGGCGAGGTAGCGCTCGCGCACCTCGCGACTCTCGGCCACCATGCGCGCAATGCGCTGGTAGGCCTCGGGCTCCAAATAGAAGAACGAAAGATCTTCGAGCTCCCACTTGATGGAGCTCATGCCCAGGCGGTCGGCGAGCGGCGCGTACACGTCCATGGTCTCGCGCGCTTTGAACAGACGGCGATCCTCGCGCAGCGCCGCGAGGGTGCGCATGTTGTGCAGGCGGTCGGCGAGCTTGACGATGATCACGCGGATGTCCTGCGACATGGCGAGGAACATCTTGCGCAGGTTCAGCGCCTGCTTCTCGTCGATGCTATCGACCTCGATGTTCGTGAGCTTCGTGACACCGTCCACCAGCACGGCGATCGTCTCGCCGAAGAGCTCGGTCACATCGGCGAGCGAGACCTCGGTGTCCTCGACGGTATCGTGCAAAAGGGCCGCGCACACCACGTCGCAGTCCATGTTGAGCTCCGCCAGAATGATGGCGACCTCGACAGGATGGTTGATGTAGGGCTCACCGGAGCGGCGGCGCTGAGCGGAGTGCTTCTCCGCCGCAAAGCAGTACGCGTGCTCAACCGTGGCGCAGTCCTCCGGACTCATGTACTTCGAGCACAGCTGCGCGAGGTTGTCGTAGTCGTCCGCACAGATCTCGGGCGGCAGGTCGTCCGCGCGCGTGTAGTGCATCATCTGCGAAGACGACATGAGCGACGCGTCATGTGCGGCGCGCGTTGCAGCATCCATGGTATCCCCTAACCCCGAGCCGCAGCGTCCTGCGGCGTGATAGGACGGTTCACACGTGCAAGCATATCACGAGCAGGCGCATCGAGCGCCCACCGACAGAAGGCGTCGAAGGCCATGCGCGTGCGGAGCCCCTCCAGATAGCGGATGGACGCGGTGAGCTCCATGTGGCCGGGGCTCTCGGCCATCTGGATGCGACGACTGCCGTCCGCACTGCTCACGTTCGCGAACCCGAGCTCTTCGAAGATTGCGATGCCGCACGCGACCATGCGCTCGTCCACCGGCGTGCGCGCGTCGATGGCGAGGCACATGCTCGCGATATCGCAGTCGCTGGCCGTAAAGCTCTGCTCGCCCGTTTGCGAGAGGTTCGAGCGCCACATAGTCTGGAGCGCCCGGTAGAGCGTGACGAGCTCGTCGCGTTCCGGAGCAGCGGCGTTGAGCAGGCGCTCGTTGATGCGGGCGTCGCGCGAGGAGTAGAGCAGGTGCACCGTCGCCGGCGCACCGTCGCGACCGGCGCGGCCGCTCATCTGGTTGAACTCCGTGGCGGAAAACGGCATGTGGTAGAGAACGACGTGGCGGATGTCCGCGAGGTTCACGCCTTCGCCGAATGCCGAGGTCGAAACGATGCAGACGAGCGACCCGGTACGGAACGCCTCCTCCACCTGCGCGCGCACGCTCCGCGAGAGGCCGGCATGGTAGAACGCGATGCCCCCGGCAAGCTCCGGCACGCGCTTGCGAAGCGTGCGCACGAGCGCCGCGGCCTGGTCGCGCGAATTGACGTACACGACGCACTTCTCGCCCGTCGCGACGATCGATACGAGCCGATTCTCGCGGCTCGCAAGGTCGCGATCATCCTCGAGGTCGAGGTTCTCGCGCACCGTGGCGTCGACGACGACGTGCTCAATATCCAGCATGTCGCAGATAGCGCGCGCCGTGTCCTCGTCCGCCGTCGCGGTGACGGCGAGCACGCACGGGCGACCGAGCTCCTCGAGTACGCGCGGCAGCTCGAGGTAGGCGCTCCGCTCGCCAGAGCGCGCACGCGCGATATGGTGCGCCTCGTCGATCACGACGAAGCCTACGCGAGCCGCGCGTGCGAAGCGCGAGCTGTGTATGGTGAAGAACTCTGGCGTGGTGAGAACGATGTCGAGCGTACCGGCAGCGAGTGCGGAGAACGCACGGTCGCGTGCCGGCGCGAGCGTCTCGCCCGTGAGCACCGCCGCCCGCACCCCGAGTGCAGCGCAGGCAGATACCAGGTGGAATGCCTGGTCTGCGACGAGCGCGCGCAGCGGGTAGACGAGGATGCTCACCCGATGGTTGAGCACGGCCTCGCGGATGGCGTGGACTTGGAAGATGAGCGATTTGCCGCGCCCCGTGCCCATGACAGCGAGCGCGCTCTGCCCCTGCTCGAGGGCGGCGAGCGCCTCGCTCTGCGCGCGATGCGGCGACGCCGCGCCGATGAACGTGTGCAAAAGCGTGCGAGTGAGCTCGTCGCAAGAAAGCTGCGAGAGGAGCGCGCGGCGATCCTTGGCGACGGGTACAGCCTCTCCTTCGCACGCCGCCGGGCTAGACTGCCCCGAAGTTCCCGCAGACGACGTGGACTCGGTTGCATCGGACGCGTCGAGCACATCGCTTGCCCCGGTATCGCGCCCTTCGTGCCGCAAGATATCACGCACCATGAGCTTCGGCTTGACCCTGCCCTGCCAATGCTCGGCAACCGCCTCGAACACGAGGTCGACCACCGAATCGCAGGCGCAGACCTCCTCGATATCGGGTACGCGGAACATGATGGCGGGAACGCTCGACACGCCGTCCGTCGCCGTGAAGCGCATATGGTCTGCCGTCTTGCCCACGCAGAAGCGATCCGCCATCGTCACGCCCGTCGCCGCGAGAAGCGGCACCTTGTTGCCTTGGCCGAACGGCTCGAGCAGCGAAATCTCCTCGATGGTATCGATGTCGAGTTCCGCAAGGTCGACGGTCGTGGCAATCTCGCCCGTGTCGAGAAACGCCTCTTCCGGAAGCTCGGAGAGCACGGCGTCGAGGCGCGTACGAAGCTCGGGCAGGCGCTCTGCGGGGAGCGTGACGCCCACCGCGCCCGCATGCCCGCCGAAGCGCGTGAGCAGATCAGAGCAGCGCTCGACGGCGTCGAACAGGTTCACCGAGCCCACGGAGCGGCCGGAGCCGCGCGCGACGCCGTCTTCGATGGAGAAGAGCAGCGCCGGCACGTGGTAGCGGTTGACGAGACGGCTCGCGACGATACCCTTCACGCCCTCGTGCCAACCCTCGCCGCCTACCACGATGACGCGACCGCCCGCAAACGACTCCTCCACGCGGGCGAGCGCGTCCTCGGTGAGCTCGGCTTCGATGGCGCGGCGCTCCTGGTTGACCTCCTCGAGGCGGGCGGCAAGGCGCGACGCCTCGATCGCATCGCGCTCGAGCAAGAGGTCGAGGGCGAGCGCAGGGTCTGCCATGCGACCGGCGGCGTTGAGGCGCGGGATGAGCGAGAACGAGAGGGAATCGGCGGTGATGGTCTCGATGTCGACGCGGCTCACGCTGGCGAGCGCGATGAAGCCCGGGCGCGCCGTGGCGCGCATCTGCGCGATGCCCTCGGCGACAAGCGCGCGGTTCTCGGGCGTGAGCAGCATCATGTCCGAAACCGTGCCGAGCGCCGCGACCTCAAGGTAGTGCCGCCACAGATCCGGCCTGCCGAAGCGCGCGCCGAGCACTTGGACGAGCTTCAAGGCCACGCCGGCGCCGGCGAGCTCACGCGAGGGCCCTTGTGCCTCGAGCTTGGGATCGGTAAGCGGAATACCCTCTGGCACCGCGTCTGAAGGCTCGTGGTGGTCCGTCACGGCAAGATCGATGCCGCGCTCGCGAAGGTAGGCTACTTCGCTCTTCGCCGCGATGCCGTTATCGACCGTCACGATGAGCGAAGGAGCACAGGCTGCGACCACCCGGTCGAGTGCCGCCTCGGAGATGCCGTAACCCTCGTCGAAGCGATGTGGGATGAACGGGTACACCGTCGCGCCGAGCGCGCGAAGCCCTTCGGTGAGCAGGCACGTCGACGTGATGCCGTCGACGTCGAAGTCGCCGAAGACCGCGATGGATTCGCCCGTGCGCACCGCACGCTCAACCCGGTTTGCGACGCCTGCCATGCCGGGGATGATCAGCGGATCCGCCCAGTCGCGCTCGAGCGAGGGCGTGAGGAAGCGCTCCGCTTCCTCGACCGAAGGGATGCCGTGCGCGACCATGATGCGTGCGACGAGCGGCGCGACCGCGAGCTCGCGCGAGAGCGTGGCGGCAAGCTCCGCATCTTGGCGCGCGAGCGCCCAGCGGTGGGTGGTCTTAAGCGATGCCATACGACATCACCGACCCTGCGACGAAATTCGAGGTACGACGGCATCCGGCATCCTTGCCGGCATGCCCGCAAGCACTGCTTAGCATAAGCGAACGTCCCTTTGGAGTGGACCCGCTGCGGCGGGTCGAGCTGTTGTTCGCTATCTAGTATACGCGGTGTGCGGACAAATTCGCCGCGCAAACCTGTCAGCGGCGCGTATTGCGTGGGCGAAAAGGCCGCCCCATCTCCAGCACCTATATGCGGCAGCCGTCGTCCGCTCGACGCACGACGTCGACATTTCTCTCCACGTTTTCGCCTCAAGATGGGAAAAGTGGCGAGAAATGTCGGCGTCGTCGGGCACCATGGGTTTTTACGATTCTGAAATCCGGTGCCAGGGTCTCGCACGAGGGGCAGGCTTTAGCACGCGAGCAGGTACCGTGTCTCGTATGGACCGAGCTCCAACGCGCCGGAAAGCTCGATGACCGGCGCGGTGCCGCAACCGTCCTCGGCGAGCACGTCGACGAAGCGCCCCGCAAGCTCGCCCGCCGCCACCGTCACCGGAGACGCCGCCGCGTTCACTGCCACGAGCACCCGCGCGCCGTCGCATATCCGCTCGAAGAGCAGCTGCTCGCTCGCGATCTGCACGTTGCGGTATCCGCCGTAGCAGAGTGCGCGGGCGGCGGGTACAAGCGCGCCGTCCGCCTCGCGCGCCGTGCGCGCCGCAGCGAGCCTGCGGATCCATGCGGTGAGGTCGTTCGGCCGCGGCTCCTCGAATGCCGGACGCAGCGGCCAGTCGTCTCCCCCGCCTTTTTGGCCGGGTTCGCCCCACTCGCTGCCGTAATAGAGGCAGGGAATCCCGGGCATCCCGAAGAGCAGACCATAGGCGGGGCGCACGTGGGCGGGATCGGAAAGGATGCTCGCGACGCGCGTCACGTCATGGTTGTCGACGAACGAGAGCAGGTGCAGTCCCTGGTAGATGCACCACGGGTCGCCACCGAACTGCCGATGCAGCGAATGGGCGATCTCGAACATGTTGTGGGAATTGAAGCTCGAATAGAGCCCCTTGTAGCACTCGTAGTTCGTGCACGAATGAAGCATCTCGCCGTTCACGAGCTGGCTATAGTCGCCGTGGAGCATCTCGCCGATGAGCGGAAACGTCGCGTCTGATCCAGGTGCCCCGGGCACAGGCGCACCCGCAAGCTCGTCCGCAAGCGCCCGCAAACGACGCAGGAACTCGTGATCGAGCAGGTAGGCGACGTCCAAGCGCAGGCCGTCGATGCCGAATTCACTCCGCCAGAAACGCACGGTGTCGAGCAGGTAGTCCGCGACCTCGGGATTGCGCAGGTTCAGCTTCACGAGGTCGTACGCACCCTCCCAGCCTTCGTACCAGAAGCCGTCGCCATATGCTGAATCGCCGTCGAAGTTCGTGATGAACCAATCGCGGTATCGGGAATCCCAGCCGTGTTCGCGCAGGTCGCGAAACGCCCAAAACTCACGACCCACATGGTTGAACACGGCATCGAGCACCACGCGGATACCGTGTTCATGAAGCACGCGCACCACGTAGGCAAGGTCCTCGTTGCCGCCCAGGCGACAGTCCACGCAGCGCAGGTCGCGCGTGTCGTAGCCGTGGACACTCGATTCGAACACGGGGTTGAGCAGCACCGCGCCCACGCCGAGCCCCTCGAGGTAGTCCGCCCACGCGGCGACGCGGCGCAGGCGCGGTACCCGCACGCTGTCGTTCTCATGCGGCGCGCCGCAAAATCCTAACGGATAGATCTGGTAGAACGTGCTCTCATCTGCCCACATAGCATGCCTTCCCAACATGATACAACCCAGCCTGGCTGGATGGTTGCATTCCGAAAACGCCAGGCTGCGGCGTACGGCGCAACCCGGCGTTATCGTCTATCGTTGCTACGGGAACGAGCTACTCCTCGACCGCCTCAAACTGGTCGGGGCCGACGCCGCACACGGGGCAGACGAAGTCCTCGGGCAGCTCGGGGGTATCGACCTCGACCTCATACCCGCACACGACGCATACGAACTTGTAGGTCTTCTTCTCGTCGCTCATCTGGCACTTCCTTTCCATGTAAACCGGCAACCGCCGCCGGTGTCTTCTGAATGGTACCCACAGGCACGGCGCTCATACAAATGATTCCGCACGCGTATCACATCATCGCCAATCGGCGATGGCAAAGGCGCTATCCCTGGTAGCTCGATGCCTTGGGCGGCGTCTTGCCCTTGAGCACGGCATGGTAGTAGCTGTAGGTAAGCGGCTCCTCGTCCGAAAGCACCTGGGCGTCAACGACCTCGCCGATGAACAGGAGATGCGTGCCCACATCGACCGTATCCACCAAGCGGCACGCCAGAAGCGCGCAGACGTGCTCGGGCGAATAAGGGCTTCCCACCGCAGAGGTCTCGCAGCCGTATTTCTCGAACTTATCGTAGGTATCGCTCGAGCGGAATCCGAAGTTGCCGATGTAGGGCATATCGGCTGTCTTGTCGATCGCTGTCACGGTGAACGCGCCGGCGGCCTTGATGACGCCTGCCGTGACATTCTCTTTGTTCACCGCCACCGAGACACGCGGCGGCTGGGACGTCACCTGCACCGCCGTGTTGATCACGCAGCCCGCGCGCTGGCCGTCCGCCTCGGCGGAGACGACATACAGCCCGTAGCTCATCTTGAAGAATGCCGAAAGATCCATGGGGAGCTCCTTCCTGGGATGCAGGGCATCCGGATTTGGAACCATTGTACCCAGTGCGGAACACGCCTTCATCGAAAGCCGTGAACGGTCTTTCACTCACTCTGTGTGATGTACCGGAAGCGTTCGACCTTAACGGTTGCGCTCCTTGAGCGTGCGCTCGATCTCGCGCTGCATGTCGCGTTTGGCCATATCGTCGCGCTTGTCGTAGAGCTTCTTGCCGCGGCCGAGACCCAGCAGGAGCTTCACGCGGCCGTCGGTGTTGAAATAGAGCTCAAGCGGCACGAGAGCGTATCCGCGCGTGCGCAGCTTCACGTCCAAGTGGTTGATCTCCTTGCGGTGGAGCAGGAGGCGCCGGCGACGATCGGGGTCGCGGTTAAAGATCGAACCGTTGCTATAGGGATGGATGTGCACGCCGATGAGCCAGCACTCTCCCCCGCGGATGACCGCGTAGGTATCGGTAATCTGGCAGGCACGTTCGCGCAGGCTCCGCACCTCGGTGCCGGAGAGCTCGACGCCGCATTCATACGTCTCCTCGATGAAGTACGCATGGTGCGCCGAGCGGTTCTTCGCAATGGTTTTGTGTTCCTTGCGGCTAGGCATCGGCGCCCCCTTCGGCTTCAGCGCGCTCGGCCTCGAGCTCGGCGTCGGACTCATGGATGAGCTGGATGAGCGCGGCGCATGCGTCCTCGCCCACGAGGTCGCGGGCACGCAGTGTATAGCGGGTCGCCTCGTCGCGCTCGCCCGCCTTTGAGGCATCCGTAGCGCACATGAGCAGGCAGATGGCAATCTCGGCATTCGGATCGGTCGAGAAACCCTGCGATGCGAGCTCCTGCGCGGCCTCCTCGTCGGAAGCGTTCGCCGCATCCGGCGCCTCTTGCATGAGGCGCGTGAGCACCTGGCGCGTCGCGCGCTCGCCGGGAGCGAAGGCCGAGGCGCGGCGCGCGAACCCAGCCGCGAGCAGCGGCTCGTTCTTATTCAGGAAGAACTGGCCGAGCGCCGCGCACGCACGTCCGAAGAGCCTGGCGTCCGCTGCACGCTCGAGCACGGAATAGGCGAGCGCGCCCCACTCGTCCTCGTTGCCGAGCACGCGGTAGAGCTCCGCCAAATCCAGGCGGTACGCGCAATTCATGGGATTCCAGCGCACGGCCTGCTTGAGCGCGTCGCGCGCAAGACCGAACTCCCGCTGGTTGATATAGACGAAGGCGAGGTCGGCGTACATGCGGTCGAAGGGAGCCCCCGCCTGCACGAGCGTGCGCGGGTCCTTCTCCACGCGCCGGTACGCAAGCCGCTCGAAGCTATCGGCGAAGCAGAAGTACTGCACATCGTCGCCTGCGGGGCACGCCTCCTTCACGTAATCCTCGACGGCGTCGCGCATCTCGAGCAGCTCCGGCAGAGCGGCGTCGAAATCACCCTGGCTCAGATAGTTCTCGACATGTTGGATTGCCTGTGCGGAGATCGGCAGGTCCATGGTTTCCTCCTTATGCGGCGCTCGGCGCGCTCGAGCAGCGCTGGACGCGCCGACGTTCGAAGTCGAGCCGTGCGGAATGATCGTTCGGGCTACCAGTGTAGCGCAGCGCGGGTTTCCACGAGCGCGAGATCGAGATGGCCGCGCAGCTCGTCGGTCGTACGGATCTCAACGATTACCCGATCACCCGGTCGGATGCGGCGGCCCGTCGCCGAACCCGTAAGCGTGAGCGTGCGCTCGTCGAGGTCGAACCATTCATCTCCCAGATCGCGCATATGGATGAGACCTTCGGCCTGCGTCTCGTCTATGCGGACGAACGCCCCGAGTGCATCGACCCAGCTCACCGTACCCAAAAAGCGCTCTCCCAGATGACTCGCGTAGAAGCGCGCGACCTCCACCTTCTGCGAGGCGCGCGCCGCGGCGTCGGCAACGCGTTCGCGCTCGTTACAGGTGCGGCAGAGCTGAGGCGCCATCGACAAAAAGCTGCTCGCGCCCGCGCCTATGAGCCCGCACGCACGGGCGTGTGCCTCCTTCGCGCCCAAGCGTTCCCGGGCGAGCGCGAGCTTGAGCACCCGGTGCACCATGAGGTCCGGGTACCGGCGGATGGGGCTTGTGAAATGACAGTAAGCTTGCGCGGCAAGGGCGTAGTGCCCCATGTTCTGCGGCCGGTACACCGCTCGCTGCATAGCGCGGAGCAAAAGTGCATTCACGAGCTCGGACGCCGGCGTGCCCTCGGCCTCTGAAAGCGCCGCGCGCATCGCGGCCTGCTCGCCCGCTGCGATGGCGAGCGCCCGCGTGCGGTCGATGATACCGAGCTCCACGAGCACGGCGGCGGCCGCGTACAGATGATCGGGCGAAGGCTGCTCGTGCACGCGGTACGCCGCCGTGAGGTCGCGGCGGGCGAGCCATGCGGCTACGCATTCGTTCGCGAGGAGCATCGCCTCTTCCACGAGGCTCGTTGCCGCCGTGCGCTTGCGCACCGTGAGCGCAGAGGGCTCACCGTCTTCATCGAGCAAGGCGTGGACTTCGACCGTATCGAAATCCACGGCGCCGCGGCGCTCGCGCACGCGGGCGCGCAGGCGCGCGAGCTCGTCGGCGCACCGCAGGAATTCGGCGAGATCGACGCCTTCCTCCGCCGCCCGCGCTACGTGTTCTGCGACAGCGTCGGGAACACCGTCGAGCAGCGCCTGCGCCTCGTCATAGGAAAGCCGCACGCGCGAGCGCATGACGCTCGGATAGACCGAGGCTTCTTTGAGCGCGCTATTCGCATCGAGCGTCATATCAACCGTCATGGCAAGACGGTCTTCACCCGGCCTGAGCGAGCACAGGTCGTTCGAAAGCCGCTCGGGTAGCATGGGAAGCACGCGATCCGCAAGGTAAACGGAGGTGGTGCGCCGCCTCGCTTCGAGGTCGATCGGGTCATCCCACGTCACGTAGTGGGATACGTCGGCGATATGCACCGAGAGGGCGAAACCGCCGTTCGCGGTTCTCGCGACGCCGATCGCGTCGTCGAAGTCGCGCGCATCGACCGGGTCGATGGTGAGTGCGAAGCGGTCGCGCACGTCGCGACGAAGGGGGTCGTGGAGGGCTCGCTCCACGTCGAGCTCGAGCGCCTCAGCCGCACGTACCGCAGCCTCGGGATAGCCGTCTTCAAGGTCATAGCGCGCCATGATGGAACGAATGCCAAGATCGGAAGCTTCGGCGCTGCCCAGGCGCCGCTCGATGGTCACGACGCCCGATTCAAGGCGCGTCGGGTAGGAGACGATGCGCGCAGAAACCACGTCGCCCTCCTCAACGCCGCATCGCGCCGGGGAGCCATCGCTCGGGAGCACAAAGAAGTCTGCCCGCACGCGTGTATCGAGCGGCCGCACGCACCCCAAGGGGCCAGCGAGCGAGAACGTGCCGACGATCCCCGCATGAGCGCGCTCGAGCACGCTCTCGACTAGCGCGCGCTTGCCACCCTCCGCCCTGCGCTGCACGCTCACCGCAACGACGTCGCCGTTCATGACCTCGCGCAACGCCCGTCCAGAAAGCCGGAAGGAGCCTTCAGCCGTCTCGACCGTTCCGCCACCCTCCGTGAGCCGCACCGTCCCCGTAAGGTTCGGCCGCCTCACCGACCGCGTCGGCTTCCTATTGCCACTCGTCCGCCGCTTGTGCCCCATGGAAAACCTCCTCTCTCTCCCCAGTCTTCGAGTCTCGAAGTTCCCTCGCCGACATCATGTGACCCCCGCAAGGACAAAAGCGCTCGCACGCAACGGCAACCTAGCCGTACCGCGTGGGCATCCGTCCCCCGCCGCCCGCGCGCTGCCGCAGGCAGCCGCGCCCAACACCCTCACGAACCCAACACCGCGTAGCCACGCGCTGCAGCGCGCTGCCGCAGGCAGCCGCGCCCCCCATAAACAGAGGGTCGGCCGGCTTCCTCCCGAGCGATTCCGCAGGCGCGGCCGTCGGGCAGGATTTTCCGCAGGAAAATCGTGCCCGGCGGCCATGCGCCGAGGACAAGCGAGGGAGGAAGCCGGCCGACCCGGTCAGGTTGAACAGCCCGCGCTACACCTTCAGGTAGCGCCGCATCGCGATGGCGGAGCCAAACAGGCCGATCACCAAACCGACCACGATAAGCGCCGCGTACGTGGTGAGATACACCTCGATGGGGATGTCGAACGGCATCCAGCTCACCATGTTCTGGATGCGCGGCATGAGCAGGTTCCGCACGAGCTCGAGCACGCCGATCGCGAGCAGCGAACCCAGGAGCGCCTGCAGCACGCCCTCTGTGATGAACGGCCCGCGAATGAAGCCGTTCGACGCGCCCACGAGACGCATGATGCCGATCTCGCGGCGACGCGCGGTGATGGAGAGGCGGATGGTGTTGTTGATGAAGATGAACGCGATGAAGGTGAGCAGCGCCACGAGCACGACGCACGCAATGCGGATGTAGCCGGTAATCTGGAACAGACGCCCCACCATCTCCTGGCTGTAGAGCACGTCGTCATCCGGGTTGCCCGTATCGCAGATCGCCTGGAAGTCGGGGTCTTCCTTGATGCGGTCGGCCATGTCCTCGACCTGCGAGGAGTCGTCCATGATGATCTCGTAGGAGCGCGGCAGCGGATTCTCACCGTCGAGCGCCGCGAGCGTCGAATCCGCGCTGTCGGACATGTTCGCGTACTCCTCGTACGCATCTTCCTTGCTCTTGAAGTTGACGTCGGCGACGTTCTCCCAGCCCTCGAGCTTCTCCTGGAACGCCTCGACGTCCTCGTCGGACGCCTCGTCCGAGATGAACGCATTGATGGTCACGGTGTCCTCGATGGTGCCGATGGCAGACGAGATGAGCGCCGAGCCCACGATGAAGAGGCCGATGATGAACAGCGACAGGAAGATGGTGATGACCGCGCCGAACGACGTCGTCCAGTTGCGGAAGAAATGGCTGAATGCCTCGCGGAGCGAGTAGCCGATATTAGAAGGCGCCATAGTTGCCGTAGCCTCCCCTCTCCTGGTCGCGGATAACATGGCCGGCCTCGAGCGCGATAACGCGACGATGCATGGAGTCGACCATCTCACGGTCGTGCGTGGCAACGATCACAGTGGTGCCGGCACGGTTGATGCGCTCGAGGAGCTTCATGATGCCGAGCGAGATCGCCGGGTCGAGGTTGCCCGTGGGCTCGTCGCAGATGAGCAGCGGCGGGCGGTTCACCATGGCGCGCGCCACGTTCACGCGCTGCTGCTCGCCACCGGAGAGCTGGTCGGGCGTGGAGTTCATCTGATCTGCCAGGCCGACGAGGCGCAGCACCTCGGGCACCTGGGCGCGGATGACGCCGCGCGGCTTGCCGATGCACTCGAGCGCGAAGGCGACGTTCTCGTATGCCGTCTTGTTCGGCAGGAGGCGGAAGTCCTGGAACACGATGCCCATCTGGCGGCGCAGGAAGGGCACCTTGCGGTTGCGGATGCGCATAAGGTCCTGACCGGCAACGATCACGCGGCCGGACGTCGGCTTCACCTCGCGCATGATGGTGCGCAGAAGCGTCGACTTACCCGAGCCGGAATGGCCGACCAAGAAGACGAACTCACCGGGATAGATCTCGATGTTCACGTCCTCGAGCGCCGGCTTGTTCGGCTGCGCCGGGTAGACCTTCGTGACGTGCTCCATCACGATGACCGGCTCGACGCCCGCCTCGCGCGCCATCTTCTTGCGAGAATCGCCCACCGGCGCGAAGACCGACGTGAAGTCGCCGCTCTCGAGCGCGTTGTCGAGGGAGGCGACCTCCTGTGCCTGGTCGGCGGTGACCACGGGCTCAAGCGGGTCGGGGACGGAGGACGCGAAGCGCTCTCGCGCGGGCTCCGGCGCGGGCATGTAGCCGGCGCTTGCCAGGAAGGCTCCCGTGTCGCTTGGCGAAGATGCGGCGGGAGCCGGAACGCTGGCGAACAGATCCGCCTGCGACGGCGCCGCGACCTCGGGCTGATAGGCGAACGGGTCGCCTGCGGGCGCGGCCTCGGCGGGCGCATCATATGCCGTTTGGTTGAACAGGGATGCTTGCGAGTCCTCGGCGGGCGAGGAATACGCGAAGTGGGAAGCGGGATCCGGCACGTTCACCGGTGCCATGTCCTGTCCCTCTTCGGGTGTACGGAAGTGGTTGCCCACTGCAGCTCCTCCAAGTCGTGCGATTGAAGTACATACGGGGTTATTTTAGCAGGAAGAGCGCGTGTACACAGAAAAGGCGCAGCGAACAGCCGACTACAACCCCCGGTACATGCCCGACGCACGCGGTTTTCGGCATGGAACGATAATTATGGTTTCCAGAAAAGTGGGTAGAAGTCGATCCAGAAGTCACTGTAGCTGGAATGAGCACCTATATGCACACGTGGGGAGCCGCTCATGACGACAAGACCCTTTAAGATTCTGCTCGTAATCGCACTCATGGCGTTTGCCCTCACGCGCATCCTGCCGTGCGGTCCCGTGCTGCAAATGGTATCGGGCATCCTCCTCACGGCGCTCCTGCTCTTCGCACTCTATCGCTTCTACATCGACGGCGGCAGGAAGCGCCCGTTTCTCATCGCATTCTGGATTTGCCTGGCACTCGAGGTCATCAGTCTCATCCTATCGATCGCCGAGCTCGTCGGGTAAGCGACCGCAGCACGTGATTTTCGGCATGTCGCCTTCAATGAATCGCCTTCATACGACAAAATCGCCCCGCTAGGAGGCGATTCTGTCGAAAAAAGGCGCTTCTGTGGAACGGAGTCCTCGGCAGGACGTCGCTCTCCTACTTCCCGAGCAGCTCCCTCGCGCGCTCGACGATGCCGGCGGCATCGAGCTTGTAATATGCGAGCAGCTCGGCGGCGCTGCCGGACTGGCCGAACGTGGTAAGACCCAGACGCGACACCGGCACGGGGTACTTCTCGGAGAGCAGCTCGGCCACGGCGGAGCCCATGCCGCCGTAGACGCTGTGCTCCTCGACGGTGAGCACGCGACCCGTCTTCGCAGCGGAGGCGATGATCGTCTCCTCATCGAGCGGCTTCACGCTAAAGACATCGACAACCTCGGCGGAGATACCCTCCTCTGCCAGCAACTCGGCAGCCTTGAGGGCATGCGCAACCTCGACGCCGCATGCCATGATCGAGATGTCGGTGCCCTCGCGCGGAACGCCCGCGAACGGGAGGTCGCAGGTGAAGCTCTCGTCATAGACCTCGGGCAGCGGTTCGCGCCCAAGGCGCACGTAAACAGGGCCAGGGGTCTTCGCCGCAAAGCGAATCGCCGCCGCGGCGCTCGCATAATCCGCGGGGACGAGCACCCGCATGCCGGGGAGCACACGCATGAGCGAGATGTCCTCGAGCATCTGGTGCGTCGCACCGTCGGCACCCACGGTGATGCCGGAGTGCGTGGGGCAGATCTTCACGTTGAGGCCGGAGTCGCACACGGTGTTGCGGATCTGCTCCCAGCAACGACCGGTGCCGAAAACGGAGAACGAGCCGGTGAAAACCGTGCGCCCGGTGAGCGCGAGACCCGCTGCGACGCCGATCATGTTCTGCTCGGCGATGCCCACGTCGACCAACCGATCGGGATAAGCGGCGCCGAGCTTCGCCGTCGTGGTGGAACCGCAGAGGTCCGCGTCCACCGCCATGATATCCATGCCTTCTTCGACGAGCTTCACCAGGGTCTCGCCGAAGGCTGCGCGCGTTGCCTTTGCCATCGCTTACGCCTCCTTTGCCACGGCGGCGAGCGCCTCGGCCGCTGCGTCGATTTCCTCCAGCGCACGCGCTGCTTCCTCGGCATTCGGCGCCACGCCATGCCAGTTGGCCTGATCCTCCATGAAGGAGACGCCCTTGCCCTTGATGGTGGGGCAGATGATGGCGCACGGGGCGCCCTGCGTCGCGACCGCCTCTTCGAGCGCTGCGCGAATGGCCGGGATATCGTGGCCGCTCTCGAGCACGATGACGTTCCAGCCGAACGCACGGAACTTCTCATCGAGCGGCTGCACGGCGCAGACGTCACTCACATGACCGTCAATCTGCAGGTTGTTGCTGTCGACAATAGCGACGAGGTTGTCGATCTTGCGGTGGCCAGCGAACATCGCGGCCTCCCAGTTCTGTCCCTCCTGGAGCTCGCCGTCACCCGTGAGCACGAATACGCGCTGGGGTTCGGAGGCATCGCGGGCGGCGTCGAGCGCAAGACCCATCGCCATACCGCACGCGATCGAAAGCCCCTGGCCGAGCGAGCCGGAGCAAACCTCTACACCTGGGCAGAGATGACAATCGGGATGACCCTGCAGGCGGCTGCCGAGCTTGCGGAGCGTGATGAGCTCCTCATGCGGGAGGTAGCCAATCTGCGCGAGGGTGGCATAGAGCACGGGTGCGGCGTGGCCCTTCGAGAGCACGAAGCGGTCGCGCGCGGGATTCTCCGGATCCGCCGGGTCGTAGCCGAGCACGCCGGAAAAGAAGAGCGTCGCCATGATGTCCGTCGCGGAAAGCGACCCGCCCGGGTGCCCGCTGCCCGCCGCCGCGAGCATCTCGATCTCGTCGCGGCGCATGCGATTCGCGATGAGAGCGATCTCCGCATCGCTTCGCACGCACGCGCTCCTGAGCTGATCTGTTGCCATGTCCATCCCTTCGTATGAGAGGTCCCCCTATGACGTGACCAATCATACCAGCTGCGAGACGTCACACGGCCAAACGATGCTCCTGCACCATCTTTTCGCAACGCGCACTCACTCTGGCGGGGGATGCGACGTGAGCCGGGGAGGCGTTATATTACCCCAGGGGTTTTTCGACATTGGCAAATTGACTATTCGACTAAGTGGCCATTCTGCCAATGTCGAAAAACCCCTGGGGTAATTTAACGTCTCCCCGACTCATTCAAACCCGTCCCAAATGAGTCACTGCCAAACGGGTCACTGAATGGTGAACTCCTTGAAGCCATACCCGATAGCCTCGCTCACATCGGTGAACATGATGATGGCGTTGGGATCGTACTCGTAGACGATGGTCTTCACGAGCGTGACCTCGCTCCTGCTCGTGATGAGCAAAATGACCGGACGATCCTTGCCCGTGTAGCCGCCGCGCGCCATGAGCTCGGTGCAGCCGCGATCGAGCTCGTCGAAGATGCCCTGCTTGATGTCTTCCCACGCGTCGGACACGATGAATGCGGCGCGCTGGCGGTTGCCGCCGTCGACCACGATGTCCACCACGTAACCCATGAGCACCATGGCGAGCGCCGCGTACAGCGCCTGCTCGAGCGAGAAGACCGGGGCGGAAGCAGCGCACACCGCCACGTCGATCACCATGACGGTTGAGCCTACGGGAAGCGAGGTCTTCCGTGAGATGATCTGCGCGATGGTGTCCGACCCGCCGGTATTAGCGCCGGCGCGGAACACGAGGCCGTAGCCCACACCCGATATGATGCCGCCCCACAGCGCCGAGAGCACGAGGTCTCCCGAGACGGCTTTGAACGAGGCGGCGAGCGGCATGAGGGCATCGCAGAAGAAACCGAAGAGCACGAAACCCGTGACCGTCTGAGCGAGGTAGCGGGCACCGCCCGTGCGCATCACGAAGAGGATGAGCACCGCGTTCATAACGATCGTTTGGAAACCGACGGGCAGGTAGAAGCCCTGGCGCGAGGCAAGCTCGGAAATGATCGTGGCAAGACCGGTGAGACCGCCTGCCGCAAGGCCGTTCGACACCATGAAGGCGTCGACCGCGAACGCCGCGATGGCACAGCCGGCGGCGATGAGCGGCACATCGCGCCAGAACCGCGACTTCACCACGCGCTTGACGTCAACATGCCTCAGATTCATACGGGAAGCCATACGCCCGTCCCTTCTGCGCACGGTCTCGCAACGCGCGACCGCCGTACCTCAACAGGCGCATGGGTTCCATCATTGCCGGATGGATTGTAGCACGTTTGATAGCATTGGTATAACGACTTGATACGTCTTACTGTTCCCTATTTGGAAACATGTGCCAGGCCAGCGCTGACTCATTTGGGTGACTCGTTTGGGGACGGGGTCGAAATGAGTCAAATGACTCATTTCGACCCCGTCCCCAAACGAGTCAAACGAGTCATTACCAATCCATTTACGCGTTGCCGGTGACCCAGCGGTGGTAGCCGATGACGAACGGGTCGAGGTCGCCCTCTTCGAGCACGCCGTCGACGTTCGAGGTCTCCACCCCGGTGCGCAGGTCCTTCACCATCTGATACGGATACAGCACATAGCTGCGAATCTGGTTGCCGAAGCCGATATCGGTCTTGGGTCCGCGGATCTCGTCGAGCTTATCCTCACGCTTCTGCAGCTCGAGCTCGTAGAGGCGCGCCTTCAAGATCTGCATGCACGCGGCTTTGTTTTGAATCTGGCTGCGCTCGTTCTGGCATGTCACGACGATACCCGTGGGCAGGTGCGTCACGCGCACGGCGGAGTCGGTGGTGTTCACGCCCTGGCCGCCCGGGCCGCTCGCGTGGTACACGTCGACGCGGATGTCGTCCGGCGCAATCTCGATGTCGATGTCTTCGGGCAGCACGGGGATGACCTCCACGCCGGCGAACGTGGTCTGGCGGCGCTTCTTCGCGTCCGTGGGGCTGATGCGCACCAGGCGGTGCACACCGGCCTCCGCACGGAGCATGCCGAAGGCATCCTTGCCCTCCACAGTGATGGTCGCACGGTCGATGCCGATGACCTCGGCCGCGGGGCAGTCGTTCACCGTGACCTTCCAACCCTTGCGCGCGCAGTACTTCATGTACATCTTGAAGAGCATGAACGTCCAGTCCTGCGCCTCAAGGCCACCCTGGCCGGGCTTGATGGTAAGGATTGCGTCACCGTGATCGAACTCGCCGGTAAACCAGCTCGAAAGCTCGAGAGCGTCCACGGAGCGTGCGAGTGCCTCGGCATTCGCGGACGCTTCGGCGACAAAATCCGCCGCCCCCTCGTCCTCCCCCAGCTCAGAAGCAAGCTCGAGGGCAGCACGCGCATCGGCGAGCTGCGAGCGCGCGCCGTCGACCGCTTCGACATCCCCGCGTGCGGAAGCAAGCTCCGCCATGAGCCCACGGGCACGATCTGCGTCGTCCCAAAAGCCGGGGGCGGCGCTCATCTGCTCGAGCTCCTCCACACGCCCGCGCTTCTCGTCAATATGCAGGTACGCCTCGACCTCCGCGAGACGCTGCTCAAGCGCGCCAAGCTCCTCAGGCGTAATGTTCGCGACCTCGGCCATTAGCGGTTCCTACCGTGGCAGTTCTTGAACTTCTTGCCGCTCCCGCAGGGGCAGGGGTCGTTGCGCCCCACGTTGGCATACGGGTCGCCGCTCTCGGCCTTCACATAGGTCTTCACCTTGCCACGCGCGGGAGCGGGAGCCTTGCCTGCAGCGTTCGCCGCCTGAGCCGCGGCCTGGCGACGCAGCGTCGAAGATCCGGAATCGCCGTCGACCTCACCGGGACCGGAATAGGTGGCGGCGTGGAGCGCCCCGGCACCCTGCGGAGCGGAGGGTGCCTGGCGAAGCTCGGTCCTGAGCACCGTGCGCAGGTAATCCTCGTACATCGTGCTCACGAGCGTGCCAAACGCCGCGTGCGCCTCGGAGCGGTACTCCGTGAGCGGGTCGCGCTGGCCGAATCCGCGGAGCCCGATGCCCTGCTTGAGGTAGTCCATCTCCTGCAGATAGCTCATCCAACGTGTATCAATCACGCGGAGCATGACCTGGCGGTCGAGCTCGCGGATGACGTCGGCGCCCAGGCGTTCGGCCTTCTCGTCGTAGCACGTGCGCACATAATCGAGGACGTCGGACTCGAGCTTCTTGGTATCCGCGTCCTCGAAGTGCGGAGCGTCTGCCTTGCCGGTAAGCTCGACGACCCACTGGTGCAGGCCGTCGAAATCCGGCCCGTCGGCATGGGTGCCGGGTTCGCAGAACTCCGCCACGCCGCGCGCCACGGTGTCTTCCATGACATCGGCGGTGTGCTCGGAGAGATCCTTGCCGTCGAGGATGCGGTTGCGCTCCTCATAGATCTCCATGCGCTGCTTGTTCATGACGTCGTCGTATTCAAGCACGTTCTTACGCATGGAGAAGTTGATGTTCTCGACCTTGCGTTGCGCGCTCTCCACGGCCTTCGACACGAGCTTGTTCTGGATGGGCATGTTGTCCATGTCCGCGGCGGACATGAGGCCGGAAAGCCGCTCCACGCGTTCGCCGCCGAAGAGCCGCATGAGGTCGTCTTCGAGCGAAAGGCAGAACTGCGTCTCGCCGGGGTCGCCCTGACGGCCGGCGCGGCCGCGCAGCTGGTTGTCGATACGGCGGCTCTCGTGCCGCTCGGTGCCGATCACGCACAGGCCGCCTGCGGCGATGACCTGCTCGTGCTCGCGTGCGCACACGTCCTTGGCGCGGGCGAGCTCTTCGGCATACGCGGCGGCGCGCGCCTCCTCGTAGCCCTCCGCCTCCGGGTCGAGACCGCGCGCGTCGACGTTCTCGTTCGCAAGCTCCTCGGGGTTGCCGCCGAGCAGGATGTCCGTACCACGACCGGCCATGTTCGTCGCGATGGTGACAGCGCCCAAACGGCCGGCCTGCGCGACGATGTGCGCCTCGCGCTCGTGGAACTTGGCGTTCAAGACCTCGTGCTTGATGCCGCGTTTATCGAGCGCGCGGGAAAGACGTTCGGAGCTCTCGATGGAGACCGTGCCCACCAGAACCGGCTGGCCGGCGGCGTGGCGCGCCGCCACGTCTTCGGCGACGGCAGCATATTTCGCGTCGATCGATCGGTAGATGAGGTCGTCATGATCCTCGCGGATGACCGGCTTGTTCGGCGGGATGACCTGCACGGGAAGCTTGTAGATCTCGCGGAACTCAGCGTCTTCTGTGAGCGCGGTACCCGTCATGCCCGAGAGCTTGTCGTACAGGCGGAAATAGTTCTGCAGCGTGATGGTGGCGAGCGTCTGATTCTCCTCGCGGACGAGCACGCCTTCCTTCGCCTCGATGGCCTGGTGGAGACCCTCGGAGTAGCGTCTGCCCTCCATGATGCGGCCGGTAAACTCGTCGACGATCTTGACTTCGCCGTTCGTAACCACGTACTGCTGGTCGCGATGGAACATGTACTGCGCCTTGAGCGCCTGCTGGAGGTGGTTCACGAGCGCGCCGGAGAGGTCGGCGTAGATGTCGTCGATTCCCAGGCGCTTCTCGATCTTCTTCAAACCCTGCTCGGTAGCGGCGATGGTGTGCTTCGCCTCGTCCATGACGAAGTCGCCGTCGGGCTCGGGCATGGCCTCGAGCGAAAGCGGGTCGCGCACGACCTCGGGGGCGCGCTTGAGCCCGCGCACGGCGCGTGCGAAGTCCTTGTAGGTGCTCGCCGAACGCGTACCTGCACCGGAGATGATGAGCGGCGTGCGCGCCTCGTCGATGAGGATGGAGTCGACCTCGTCGACGATGGCGAAGGCGTGCCCGCGCTGCACGCGCGCCTCCGCACTCATGACCATGTTGTCACGCAGGTAATCGAAGCCGAACTCGGAGTTCGTGCCGTAGGTGACGTCCGCAGCGTAGGCGGGGCGCTTCTGCGCAAGCGGCATGCCGTTCTGCAGCAGGCCGACCTTCATCCCGAGGAAGCGGTAAATCTGCCCCATCCACTCGGAGTCGCGTTTCGCGAGGTAGTCGTTCACCGTGACGATGTGCACGCCGGTTCCGGGGATGGCGTTCAGGTAGCCGGCGAGCGTGGAGACGAGCGTCTTGCCTTCACCGGTCTTCATCTCGGCGATCTGCCCCTCGTGAAGCGTCATGCCGCCGATGAGCTGCACGTCGAAGTGGCGGAGCCCCGTGGTGCGCTTGGACGCCTCGCGCACGACGGCGAACGCCTCGGGCAGCAGGCTGTCGAGCGACTCGCCAGCAGCGTAGCGCTCGCGGAAGAGCTCTGTTTGATGTGCGAGCTCTTCGTCGCTCATCGCCTCGTAGGTCGGCTCGAGGCCGTTGATCTGCTCCACGGTCTTTTGATAGCGCTTCAGCTCCTTGTCGGAACCTACCGAGAGCAGCTTGGAGAAGAGTCCCATGTGCTTCCTTTTCCACGCGCCGAGAGCACGCGACCGGGCGCGCCCGCGGCAAACGTTTCCAGCGGACCTATTCAATCTGCATAACTGTACCCGTTTGCCGCTCGGACGCGCGCAGCGGATGCGCAAGCGCACGGAGAAACCACGGCAAACGGGTCAAGGACGCACGATGCGGAAAACGGATCGCGAGAACCCCCGTTTTATGAGGCCGACGGCCACGCTAATGCGTTCGAGCGTCGAGTATGAGTGAGATTCGCCACATGCCGAGTAGAGACGAGTCGCGGCGTATCGCAACCTGCGGTTTTCACCCATCTGCAAGGCGTATACTGGGTGCATTGAAAATCCCACTCATACTCGGCACGCGAATGTGTATCGGCGGCCGAGCAAGAGCCGTAAAGCGAGGGAAGAACCTGTGAAACCCGTACGATTGGCCAAGCGCGCGGTCACCGACCCCAATGCGCTGCACGATATTGTCGAGGCGTGCCGGACGGTGCGCCTGGGCACCATGGACGACGAGGGCATGTTCATCGTGCCCATGAGCTTCGGGTATGACTGGGAGCTCGACAACGACGGCACCCCGCGGCTCACGCTCTGGCTCCATTCTGCTGGCGAGGGGCGTAAGGCGGCGGCGTTTCTGGCGGGCGGCGAGGGCGGTGTGCCCGTCGCGATTGAGATGGACTGTGAAGACGGCCTCATCACGGGCAACTTCGCCTGCGCATATTCCTTCGCCTACCGCAGCATCATGGGGTGGGGCCGCATCTTCCCGGTGACCGCTCGGGACGAAAAGGCCGACGGGCTCGCGCGCATCATGGAACATCTAGCACCCGGTGCGCCATGCGAGTTTTCCGAAGCGGCGCTCGACCGCGTGGCGGTGTGGCGCGTCGAAGTCGAACGGTTCACGGGAAAGCAGCGGGCGTAAGACAATTTCAAGGACACAGAGCGGGGCCTTGAAACGCGGCGGCGCCATACGATCACCTCACAGGCCGCACACGACATTCGAATCGATAAGTTTTGACAATGCAAGCCGTTTTGTGGTGGCGCAGTTCAGATATGCACGATTTACCGCTGCGTGAAAGGCACTCTGCTGTATCGTCAGGCGAATGCCGCGCTTTTAACTGAAGGAAAGCGCAGGATTACACTGAGCATATTCTTGCGCTCCCGTCGTGAAGTCGTGCACATCGGCCGTTAATCGTGCATATCTGAACTGCGCCACCACAAAACGGCTATCGAATGGAAAATCCCCGCGCCGGCACTTCGACGCAGGGATTTCAATCCGAATACGTGACTCGAGAAGCGAGCTCGCTACTCGGCAGCGGTCTCCTCGGCGGGAGCAGCCTCGACCTCAGCGGCGGCCTCCTCGGCGGGAACCTCCTCAGCCGGAGCCTCGGCGGCCTTCTTGGCGGCCTCAGCCTCGAACTTCGCGGCACGCTTGGCCTTCTCGGCAGCCTTGGCCTCGCGCTCGGCGGCCTTCTTGGCAGCAGCCTCCTCGGCAGCAGCCTGCTTGGCGGCCTTCTTGGCGGCCTCGCGCTCGAGGGCGGCCTGGGCGGCGCCACCGAACTTCTGCTCGAAGCGGCCGACGCGTCCGCCGGTGTCGACGAACTTCTGCTGGCCCGTGTAGAACGGGTGGCACTCGTTGCAGAGCTCGACGCGGATTTCGGGGACGGTGGAGCGGGTCACGAAGGTGTTGCCGCAGGAGCAACGGACCGTGCACTCCATGTACTCGGGATGGATTCCAGGTTTCATGCAGGGACTCCTTACGATCGCGCCCTGGTTACCGACCAGGACATAAGGCACCTTGGTTTCCGACCAAGGCAGAACAACCGGATTAGGATACCACACGCCTCACCGCTCGACCAGCCTGCAGAAAGCCTACAGATTTCACGGTAAACAACGCGAATCGGAATCGGCCGGTCGCGTTTCCGGCTACACTGTATAAGAACCTGCACCCGCACGCGCGGGCCGTCGAACGAGAAAGGCTCCCCATGGCAGAAGCTACCCCGAACCGCATCGTCATCACCGTCCTCGGCAAGAACCGCCCCGGCATCGTCGCCGCGGTCTCGCGCGTCCTCGGTGAAGAGGGCATCGATATCCGTGACATCACGCAAAGCATCATCGAAGACATCTTCACCATGACGATGATTGCCGACATGGCAGCCTCCACTTCGACGTTCGCCGAGCTCCAAGAGCGCCTTGCCGAGACGGGCAAGGAAATCGGCGTCAACGTACAGATCCAGCGCGAAGACGTCTTCAACTTCATGTACCGCCTCTAGGCGCGGAGGGCTGGCATGATCGTCTTCTCCGACCTCGATGGCACGTTTCTCACTTCCGATAAGCGTGTGAGCACCCGGAACCTCGAGGCGCTCGACACGCTTGATGCAGCGGGCGTCCCGTTCGTCCCCTGCAGCGGACGCGCGCTCAGCGGCATTTTCCCCGAGATACTCGAGCACCCCGCCGCGCGCTATGCCGTGACCTCGAACGGCGCCGCGGTTACGGACCTGCGCAGCAGCGAGGTCATCTATCGTGTGGATCTGGGCGCGGAGCGTGCGCTCAGGTACTACGAGGTCGCGCGCGATTACGACGTCACGTTCGACATCTTCGCCGACGGCCGCATCTACACGCATCGCCGCTGGTTCGATCGACTCGACGAATACATCAAAGACCCTGCCGTCCTCGCCTCGGTACGTCGCTCACGCACCGCCTACGACGAGGAGACTCCCGCATTCCTCTCCACGCTCGAACACATCGAGCGCGTCGCGATGTACTGGTACGACCCCGCCGATCGCGACGCCATCAAAGCCCGCATCGCGAATGACGAAGACGTGAGCGTCGTGCGCTCCGTCCCCAACGACATCGAGATCTCGGACGCGCGAGCCACGAAGGGCATCGCGATGGTGTGGCTCTGCGAGAAGCTCGGCATCGCGCTCGACGACGTCATAGCGTTCGGCGACAACATCAACGACATCTCGATGCTCGAGGCGGCGGGCACCGGCGTGGCCATGGAAAACGCCGAACCCGAAGCGAAGGCGGCAGCGGATGCCGTCACCTCCTCGAACGACACTTCCGGCGTGGGCGAGTACCTCTTGCAGCTGCTCGCAGCGCAGGAGTAACCACGTCATTACAACTCACCTAGTATTTCGACCGCTCGTCGTAAAGCCCCTCAAACTGCATAGGTTCGGCAGTAAGCTGAATAGTTGTGTGTAGGAACAACCATACAGAGAGGGGCCTGTATGCTGTTTGAAAACGACAGCTCGTATGGCGCACTGGGAGAGATGTGCTCCAATACGAACCGCCGCCTGAGCGCGAACGCCCGCGGCACCTGCCCGGTCGATATGACGCGCGCACTCGTGGGCGTGGCGCACGCGCAAAGCTGCGGAAAGTGCACACCATGCCGCGTGGGTCTCGGCGCCATGACCGACATGCTCGAGCAGATCATCGGCGGCACCGCGAAGCCGGGAACCATCGAGCAGCTCGAAGACCTCGCGGAACAGATCCGCGTGAGCTCGGACTGCGCCGTGGGCTACCAAGCGGCGGAGCAGGTGCTCATGAGCATCAAGGCGTTCCGCGATGACTTCGAGTACCATGCCGAGACCGGCCGCTGCCTGCGCAGCTCGAGCCAGGGCGTGCCCTGCGTGGTGAGCTGTCCTGCGCATGTGGACATCCCGGGCTATATCGCCCTCACGGCCGCCGGCCGCTATGAAGAGGCTGTCGAGCTCATCCGTAAGGACAATCCCTTCCCGAGCGCCTGCGCCTACGTGTGCGAGCACCCCTGCGAGGAGACCTGCCGCCGCACCATGGTGGACGACGCCGTGAACATCCGCGGCATCAAGCGCTACGCCGTCGACCACGCGAGCGCGCCGCGCGCTTGCGACCGCGGACCTGCCACCGGTAAGCGCGTTGCTATCGTAGGCGCCGGTCCTTCCGGCCTCACCTGCGGCTACTTCCTTGTCCACATGGGACATGAGGTCGTCGCGTTCGAGCAGCGCGAAAAGGCCGGCGGCATGCTGCGCTACGGCATTCCCAACTACCGCCTGCCGAAGACCATCCTCGATGACGAGATCGCATCCATCGAGGCCGCCGGCGTCGAGATCCGCTGCGGCGTCTCCGTGGGCACGGATGTGACGCTTGAGGAACTCCAGCGCGACTTCGATGTCGTCTACATCGCTATGGGCGCGCACGGCGACAAGAAGCTCCGCCTGCCCGGTGAGGATGCCGAGGGCGTGGTGCCCGCAGTGAAGATGCTCCGCGAGATCGGCCTCGGGCACACGCCGGATTACACCGGCCTCGAGGTGTGCGTCGTGGGCGGCGGCAACGTCGCCATGGACGCGGCACGCTCCGCGGTGCGCTGCGGCGCGAAGCGCGTCACCGTGGTCTACCGTCGCCGCACGGCCGATATGACCGCCCTCGCCGAAGAGATCGAGGGCACGATCGCCGACGGTTGCGAGATCGCCGACCTCATGGCACCGCTTGAGATCTTGACGGACGAGCAGGGACACGTGCGCGCGCTCAAGGCGCAGCCGCAGATCATCGGCCCGGTGAAGCGCGGCCGCCCCGCGCCCGTCGAGGCCGAGCGCCCGGCGCATGAGTTCCCCTGCCAGGTGGTCATCATTGCCATTGGCCAGGACATCCAGTCCGAGTACTTCGCCGAACAGGGACTTCCCACGAGTTGGAAGCAGTTCGACGTGGATGAAGCGCTTGCCGTGCCGGAGCATCCCGGCATCTTCAGCGGCGGCGACTGCATGCGCGGTCCCGCGACGGTGATCCTCGCCATCGCCGACGGCAAGAAGGCGGCGCGCTCGATCGACACGTACCTCGGCTTCCATCATGCCATCTCCGTCGATATCGACCTGCCGCATCCGCGCCTGGACGACCGCGTGCCGTGCGGCCGCTCCGTGCTGGGCGAACGCCCTGTGGAAGAACGCGTCCACGATTTCGACCTTGTTGAATACGGCCTCTCCGAGCAGGAGATCCGCCAGGAAACGCTCAGGTGCCTCAACTGCGACCACTTCGGCTGCGGCATCCTGCATGAGGAGGGACGGATGTCATGGTAACCATCACGATTGACGGCACTACCTACGAAGCCCCCGAAGAGGCGACGATTCTCGAAGTCGCCCGCGAGCACCGCGTGGACATCCCAACGCTCTGCTATCTGCGCGAAATCAACGAGATCGGCGCCTGCCGCGTGTGCCTCGTCGAGGTCGAGGGCATCGACCACCTCGTCGCCGCCTGCAACAACAAGGTCGCCGACGGCATGATCGTGCATACGGATACGCCACGCGTGCGTCGTGCCCGCGCCGCGAACCTGCAGCTCATCCTCTCGCGCCACGACCGCCGCTGCCCCACGTGCTTCCGCAACGGCACCTGCCAGCTCCAGGCGCTCGCCGATCGCATGAACGTGCACGAAGTTCCCTACACCACGTTCTTCGAGACGAAACCCATCGACGCACGCTTCCCGCTCGTGCGCGAGCCCGAGAAGTGCATCAACTGCCTGCGCTGCGTGTCTACCTGCCAGAAGGTGCAGGCGCACGGCGTGTGGGACTTGGTGGATTCCGGCAGCCGCGCGCATGTGGACGCCATCGCAGAGGACGAATGCGCCTACTGCGGCCAGTGCATCGCGAACTGCCCCACAGGAGCGTTGCACGAGCGCGACGACACCGACCGCGTCTTCGAGGCGATCAACGACCCCGAGAAGGTCGTCATCGCGCAGGTTGCCCCCGCCGTGCGCTCAAGCTGGGCTGAAATGCTCGACTTGGGCGGCAAGGCGCCGACGACCGGCCGCATGGTCGCGGCGATCCGCCGCCTGGGCTTCGACTACGTCTTCGACACGGACTTCGCAGCCGACGTGACCATCATGGAGGAGGCAAGCGAGCTTCTCGAGCATATCACGGAGGGCGTACCCGGTCCCATGTTCACCTCGTGCTGCCCCGGCTGGGTGCGCTTCGTGAAGACGCGCTATCCCGCACTTGCTGGCAAGCTCTCCACCACGAAGTCGCCGCAGCAGATCTTCGGCGCGCTCGCCAAGACCTACTACGCGCAGATCCTGGGCGTCGACCCCTCAAAGATCTACGTCGTGTCCTACATGCCGTGCATCGCCAAGAAGATGGAGGCTGCCTATCCCGGCATGGACTCCACGGGAAGCGGCCCCGATGTGGACGCCGTCCTCACCGTGCGCGAGCTCACGCGCCAGCTGCGCTCGCGCTTCGTGAACGTCGACCTGCTCGAGGAAGAGGAGTTCGACCGCCCCTTGGGCGTCGCGACGGGCGCAGGCCACATCTTCGGCGTGACGGGTGGCGTCATGGAAGCGGCGCTCCGCACCGCGTACAACTTCGTGACCGGCGAGAATCCCGATGCGGACGCGTTCCAGGAGGTGCGCTTCGAAGGCCCCGAGCGTGGATGGCGCGAGAAGACCTTCGACCTGCCCGACCGTCAGCTCAAGGTTGCCATCGCAAGCGGCCTCACCAATGCCGACGCGCTCTGCCGTGCGCTCGAGCGCGGCGAGGTGAGCTATGACTTCGTCGAGATCATGGCCTGTCCCGGCGGCTGCGTGGGCGGCGGCGGACAGCCCATCATCGAGGGCATCAACCTCTCGGCCGATCGCGGCTGCACCCTGCGCATCATCGACGAGCAAAGCGAGCTGCGCTTCAGCCATGAGAACCCCGCTGTGCAGGCGTGCTACAACGACTTCCTGGGCAAACCGCTCTCCGAACGCGCCGAGGAGCTCCTGCATTCGAACCATGCGGACTGGTCGATGCCCATCCGCGTGACCGCAGACGGAACACAGGCGTAAACCGTTTAGAGACGGAACGCATGCTCGAAGCCCGGGAGTGCCGATTGGCCTCCCGGGCTTCAATATAACGAGCGTCAAATTACCCCAGAGGTTTTCTCCGACCGTTGGGGGCGCCAGCCATTGGGGACGGGGCTTATTGGCTGGTCGGAACGACGTTTATCGGCTAACCTTCCGTGGTTCGACCAGCCAATAACCCCGTCCCCAATGGCTGGCGGAATGAGCGCCGACGCAGAGCGACTAAACGGTTACACTGTTAGCGGTACATTACTTTTCTTGAAAGGAAGCGCACCATGCGTACTCCCCTTACCAAAATGCCCCTGAGCCGCCGCTCGTTCATCGCCGGAGGCGCCGCCGCGCTTGCGTGTCTCGGGCTCGCTGCCTGCGGAAATGCCGGCGCAGGTGCAGGTAGCGAGCCGGCGGCGGACGACGTCGTAACCACCATGCGCGTGGGCGCACTCCAAGGCCCCACCGGCATGGGTCTCGTCGGGCTCATGAATGCCGACGGCATGCTCGAGGACCTCGCCGCAGCGAACGGCATCGAACTTGCGGAAGACTCCCCCGTGGGCAAGAACCCTGCCGAAATCGGGTACCTTGCCAACAGCTACGAGTTCACGCTCGCCGGTTCCGCCGACGAGCTCGCGCCGCAACTCATCCAGGGCGACCTCGACGTGCTCTGCGTGCCCGCAAACCTCGCCGCGACGCTCTATCAGAAGACCGAGGGCGAAGTCCAGGTGCTCTGCGTGAACACGCTCGGCGTGCTCGACATCGTGGAGGCGGGCGATACGGTCCACGTCATCACCGACCTCGCCGGCCGCACCATCTACTCCGCCGGCCGCGGATCGACCCCGCAGTACGCTCTCGAGTACCTGCTACGCGAAAACGGCGTCGACCCCACGACGGATGTCACGATCCAATGGGCAAGCGAGCACGCCGAATGCCTCGCCGCACTCCAGGCGGACCCGAGCATCGTGTGCATGCTGCCGCAGCCCTTCGCCACGAGCGCCCTCGCACAGGTCGAAGGCGCGCGCATCGCGCTCGACCTCACCGAGGTGTGGAACGAGACCGCCGAGGCAACCGGCAACAACTCGCAGCTCATCACCGGCGTTGCCGTAGCACGCCGCGAATTCGTGGAGAACTTCCCCGCCACGGTAACGGAGTTCCTGGACGCCTACGCCGCCTCCGTGGACTTCGTGAATAGCGATCCCGCCGCCGCGGCGCAGCTCATCGAAGCCGCCGGCATCATCAAGGCTCAGGTCGCCGAAAAGGCCATCCCCTACTGCAACATCGTCTGCCTGACGGGCAACGAGATGCGCGAGGGTCTTGAGGGGTATCTGGAGACCCTGTTTGAAGCCGATGCGCAGTCCGTCGGAGGCTCCATGCCCGAGAATGACTTCTACTACGAGGCATAAGGGAGCGTCGTGCGCCGCGCCTCCTCGCATATCGCTCCCTGGGCAATCGCGGTCTGGCTCGTGCTCTGGCAGGTCGCTGCCATGGCGCTTGCCAGCCCCATCTTGCTTCCCAGCCCCATCGCGACCGCGCTTCGCCTGGTCGAGTTGCTTCCCGATCCCGCGTTTTGGGCGCGCATCGCGTTCTCGCTCGCGCGCATCGCGGGCGGGTTCGCCCTGGGTGCGGTCTTCGGAGCACTCGGGGCGTTGGCCTCTGCGCGCTGGCGCGCCATCGAGGAGCTGCTCGCCCCGGTGATGGCGCTCGCGAAGAGCGTGCCCGTCGCCTCGATCACCGTACTTGCCCTCATCTGGCTGCGCGCGTCGAACCTCGCGGTACTCGTCGTGTTCCTGGTGGTGCTCCCGCTTGTCTACGAGAACACGTTGCAGGGGCTGCGCTCGACGAGCCGGCAACTCGACGAGGCGGCGGAGCTGCTCCGCATCCAGGGTCTTCGCCGCCTGCGCTTCTTCGTCATGCCGCAGCTCTTCCCGTACCTGCACGCCGCGCTCGTCACGGCGCTCGGCATGGGCTGGAAGGCGGGCGTCGCGGCCGAGGTCATCGGCATTCCCGCTGGATCGCTTGGCGAGGCGCTCTACGACGCGAAGATCTATTTCGACACCGCCGGGCTCTTCGCGGTGACGCTTGCCACGGTGGGCGCGAGTACCGTCACCACCTGGCTCATGCAAATCGTCCTCGCCGCTCTCGAGCCTGTCGCTTGTGGCGCCGCCGGACATGCAAAGCGCCTCGAATCACACGCTGTCGGATCCTCCCAAGTGCACACACCAGCAGGACGCGATACCACAGGGAAAGCAGCCGAAGATGGCTCGCTTGCGCTTCGACTGGAGGGCATCTCAAAGTCATTCGGCAACAAGCCGGTGCTCGACAACGTCTCCTTTGACGCCAACACCGGAACTCCCGTGTGCCTTATGGCGCCCTCCGGATCGGGCAAAACGACGCTGCTGCGCATCATCGCCGGACTCGAGACGCCCGACACCGGCCGCACGCTCATGACGGATGAACCCAAGTGGCTCCCCCGCATCTCGATGGCGTTCCAAGACGATCGCCTCGCCGACCAGGCAAGCGCGCTTGCAAACGCACGGCTCGCGGTTGCGCCCGGAAGCGCTGCCTGGGATGAGGCACCTGCCCTCCTTGAGCAGCTCGGTTTGGGCGAACGCCTGCTTTCCGCCGCTGGCACGTGCTCTGGCGGGGAGCGCCGCCGCATCGCGCTCGCCCGCGCCCTGCTCACCCCTCACGAGATCCTGCTCCTCGACGAACCGTTCACCGGCCTCGATGACGCCGCGCGCGATACATGCGCCCGTATCATTCGGGAACGCGAGCGTCAAAGCATCGTCCTTGTCGCCACGCACGACCGGGAGGATGTCGAACGCCTGGGCGCACGCATCATTCACATCACGGCATGCTAGATACAGCCCTGCTCGCCGTTATCACACCGCGCTATGCGCTCTCGAGCAGCTTGCGCAGCTCGGCCTGGACAGCCTGATCTTTGTTATAGCCCACCACGCGGTCTGCCACGGCGCGCAACGCCGGGCGCGCGTTTGCCATGGCGCAACCTGTGCCGGCAAAACGGATGATCTCGTAATCGTTCATCGAATCGCCGAAGGCCATGACCTCTTCGCGACGGATGCCATAGCGATCCATGACCTGCTGGATGCCCGTCGCCTTCGACACGCCGCGCTGAATGGGGTCGACCCACGCGCTGCCAGATGGCGCGAACACGAAGTCGTCGCCCAGCTCGCGCGAGAGCGCGTACGCGTAGTCCATCACATGGCCGTCGTCGCAATAAATCGACGCCTTGATGATGTTCACATCCGGCGTAGGCAGGTACCAGATGCGCTCGATATTCGGCAAGTCCTTGTCACACTCGCGGACGAATGCGCGCTCGTCGTCGAGGAGAAATGACTTTGTGCGGTCGAAGAGCGCCAAGTGCAGGTGCTCGAATTTGCCGACGGTCTTCGCCAGGCGCTTGATGCTCTGATGCGAGTACACCTCGCGGTCAATGAGTTCGCCTGCGGCATAGACCTGCGCACCGTTGGCGGCGACGAAATCCATCTTGTCCTTCACGGGTTCGAAGAACATGCACAGGCGGTCATAGCGACGCCCCGAGGACGCCGCGAAGTGAATGCCCTTCTCGCGGAGTGCCAAGATGAGGTCGAAGGTCTCGGGCGGCACCTCGCCGTTCTCGTCAAGAAGCGTGCCGTCCATATCGGACGCAACAAGTTTGATCTTCTTTTCCATGATGTCCTTTCGCCGAAAAGGGGCTGATTGGAGGCTGGCCGGTGGCGGGATGTGGCTGCCCCCGGGAGACCGCCGCGTAAAATTACCCCAGGGGTTATTTTACATCGACAATCACGCTCGTCTGCATAGGTGTTGTTGCGGGTATTTTTACGCGGCGGTCTCCCGGGGCAGCTACATCCCGCACCTCCTGACCTGCGCCGATTACGAAACGTAGGTGAACGTCGTCACGTCGAAAACGCCTTCGGGACGAATGCGCAGCTCGGGGATAACAGGCAGCGGCAGGAAGATCATGCCCATGAGCGGATCGAGCGGGGGCTTGATACCAGCCGCGCGGCCCGCCGCGATGAACGCATCGTGTTCACGCGCCACCTCGGCTGCAGACTTGTCGCTCATGAGGCCGCCAAGCGGCAGATCGAGGCGCGCCACCACGGCGCCGTCGCGCACGAGCACGAAGCCGCCCTGGCCGACGTTCTGCACCGCCTCATACATATCGCGCGGGTTATCGCCCACCACGCACACGTTATGAGAATCGTGCCCGATCGTCGACGCGATGGCTCCGCCGGTGATGGTGAACCCGCGCAACCAGCCGCGCCCGATATGCTTCCCCACAAGACCCATGCCCGCAGGGTCATCACCATCTGCACCCGCCTCTTGCGCGGCGACACCGCGGCCATGACGTTCGATAAGCATGATGCGCCGCAGGCCTTCGTCAGAATCTGGGTGTGCGGTACCCGTAATCGCAAAACCGGGAATGACGTCGATCGCGATGCCGCCCGGCGTAAAGGGATAGTCGAACACCTCGGGTGAAAGCTTGGGCAGGCGCACCGAACCGCGCAGCAGTGCCTCGAGCTCGTTCACACGCTCCGCGGCCGGTGCCACTTCGCCTATGAACGCGCCGTCCTTCGCAACCAGCGTACCCGCCGCATACACCTCATGCGGGGGCTTCTCGAACGTAAGGTCGTCGAGGATGAGCATGTCCGCGCGCTTGCCCGGCGCAATGGCACCGCGGCGCTCGCATGCGGGCATATGTCCATGGTCGAAGCCGAAGCACTCCGCCGTGGAAAGCGTGCCCATGGCGATGGCGGTAAGCGGGTCGATACCCGCTGCGATCGCGACGCGGCAGGCGTTGTCAATCATGCCGATCGCGAGCGCGTCCGAGGGTGCGCGGTCATCCGTCGAGAAGCAGCAACGACGCGCGCGGCGCGGGTCGTCCGTCACGACGGAGGCAAGCGCGGCAAGGTCGTGGCTGCACGTGCCCTCACGCAGCATGATGAACATGCCACGCGAGAGCTTGTCGAGCGCCTCGTCTGGATTCGTGCATTCGTGGTCTGCGATTACGCCGGTCGCGACGTACGCGTTGAGGTCGTTATCGGCGACGAGCGGGGCATGTCCGTCCACGAGCCCCGATACCGTCCCCCGCACGACGTCGATGCGAGCGAGGGTTTCGGCATCCGCCGCCTCGACGCCCGGATAGTTCATCATCTCGCCGAGACCGAAGATCTCGCCCGGATGTTCCGCCATGAATGCCTGCATATCCTGCGCGCTGATGCTCGCGCCCGCCTGCTCGTCGGGCAGTGCCGGTACGCACGAGGGCATCATGAACTTGATATCGAGCGGAGCACGGCGCGCGTCTTCCATCATGAATGAGAGGCCGTTAAGGCCGGCGACGTTCGCGATCTCGTGGCTGTCGGCGATGGCCGTGGTGGTGCCGCGCGCGAGCGCCATGCGTGCATATTCCGAGGGGCGCACGTTCGAGGACTCGATGTGCAGGTGGCCGTCGATGAAGCCGGGCGAGAGGTAGCGCCCGCCGCAGTCGACAACCTGGGCAGCAGCGGGATCTGGAACATCGGCGTCGCGGGGATCGAAAAGCACGCCCACGATCACGCCGTTTTTCACCGCAACGCGGCCGGGCACGATACGCAGGCCATACACGTCGACGACCTGCGCATTCTTGAACAGGACGTCGACCGCCTCGCGCCCCTCCGCCGCATCGACCATACGCTTGAGTTCCTCGGCTGCCATGAGCGCCCCTTTCGAATAGACGGATGCTGCCTGCATGATACCCAGATGGGTTGGTTGGGGACGGGCACGACTCATTTGGGGACGGGGTTTGAATGAGTCATTTTTTTCTTCATATATCGTCATTTTTAGAATGACTCAAAACGACCCCGTCCCCAAATGAGTCCCCAAATGAGTCACGTGCGGCGTGCTTAGCTTGTGGGATTCGCGGCGTTCGTGTTCCAGCTCGTCGCCGCCTGCATCGGCGCCATCATGATGCGACCGGTGCCGCGGTAGACGTTCACCAAGCCCTCACCACCCACGGCGGAGCCAATGAGCGACTTGCCGGAGCGCTCAACCGTAAACTGGAGGCCGCTCGTCCACGCGAGCGCATAGTTGCCGTCGATCTTGACCTCGTCGTTCGTGATGTCGATGTAGAGGACTTCCGTCTGGGGGCATGGAGATTCCAGCACCGCGTAGCCCTGCCCATCGAGGCGCAAGTTGAAAAGGCCCTCGTTGCCGGCGAGCGCAGAAGACATGTTCGAGCGTCGCTGAAGGTCGTGATGGAGCGTGCTGTCGCAAGCAAGGAAGAGGCCGTCGTTGAGCACCACGGAGCCACCCCATTGGGCAAGATCGATGATGAGCAGGTGGCGCCAGGTGGGCTCGCACACGAGCATGCCCACACCCGTGTACTCGGGCTTGATGATGGAATCCTGGCTCACGGCGCCGCGCACCGCCTTACCCAGAAGGTCGCCGACGCCCTTCACGCCAGTCGTCGCCTGAATCTGGCCGACCGTCCACTGCATGGCGCCCGCCTGAAGCGTGACGCCCGTACGTCCGTCGAGCGTCGCGACGAGCTGGCGCCGGCGCACATCCATCTGCGAGGCGAACCATGCCTGCTGCGCACTCCACGGAGCCACAGAGAGGTCGCGGTCCCACTGGATAACCTGGTACTGACCGGCTTGGTGCAGCACCTTGACGTCGTCGTTGTTCAGGAAGTTGTAGATGGTGTACGACATGGGCTCCTCCTAACGTTCGGCACGCCGTGCGAACACGGTTATGACCTGATTATACGAAGGATCGCGAATCGCACGGTAAGGAACTGGCCAGCATTTGCAACAATTTCTTTTCAACGTGAAATGCGATTTGTGTATACCCCCACCCCCTGGGGGTATACAATGGAGCAACCGTCATAGCGTTTGGCAGCGCGGGACAGCGCCGCCGTGCATGACGCAAAACGACCCCGTCCCCAAACGAGTCATCCGAAAGGAAGCACATATGGCACATGAGACCTTCGACGTGGGCGGCATGACGTGCGCGGCATGCCAAGCTCATGTAGAGAAGGCGGTCTGCAAGCTTGCAGGCGTGGAGAACGTCGCGGTGAACCTGCTCTCGGGCTCCATGACCGTCGACTTCGATGAAACCTCCCTCTCCGACCAGGACATCTGCGACGCGGTCGACCGTGCAGGATACTCGGCCGCACCCGTTGCGGCGGCTGGCGCGGGCGGGGTCCAGGGCGCGGCTGCCGGCGCGATGGCAACGGGCAGCAACGCGGCGCGCCTCGAATCGCCCACCAAGAAGCTCGAAACCACGGCGCGAGCCATGAAGACGCGCCTTGCGGCCTCGTTCGTCTTCTGGATCCCGCTCTTCTACATAGGCATGGGGCACATGCTGGGCTGGCCGCTGCCCGGAGTCTTCACCAATCCCAACTTCTCAATGACGCTCGCGCTCACCGAGCTCGTGCTCACCCTACCCATCGTCTATGCGAACCGCGCCTACTTCATCAACGGCTTCAAATCCATGGCACACGGTGCGCCCACCATGGACGCCCTCATCGCGATCGGTGCCACGGCGAGCGTTGCATGGTCTGTGTACGCAATGTTCCTCATGGCAGCCGACCTCGCCGCAGGCGACACGGCGGCGGCGCATCATGTTGCCATGAACAACCTCTTCCTCGAGAGCGCAGGCACCATCCTCACGCTCGTCACCGTCGGCAAGTACCTCGAGACGCGCAGCAAGTCCAAGACGGGCGGTGCCATCGAGAAGCTCATCGACCTCGCGCCGAAAACCGCGACGCGCATCCTCGCCGACGGCACGGAAGAGACCGTCGCCGTCGAGGCGATCCAGCTCGGCAATACCGTGCTCGTGCGTCCGGGCGAATCCATCCCCGTGGACGGCGTGGTGCTCGACGGGTCTTCCGCGGTGGACGAAAGTGCGCTCACGGGCGAATCCATCCCCGTAGAAAAGACGGTAGGAGATACGGTGAACGCCGCGACCATCAACCGTACCGGCTCGTTCACGTTCCGCGCCACGCGCGTGGGCGCGGACACAGCGCTCGCCAAGATCATCAAGCTCGTGGAGGACGCGAATGCCACGAAGGCGCCCATCGCACGGCTTGCAGACAAGGTCGCCGGCGTGTTCGTGCCCGTGGTGCTCGGCATCGCCGCCGTCACGTTCGTGGCATGGCTCATCGCAGGAGGCTCGGTTGGCGAAGCGCTCACCTCGGCCGTCGCCGTCGTGGTGATCAGCTGCCCCTGCGCACTCGGCCTCGCCACGCCCGTCGCCATCATGGTGGGCACCGGCAAGGGCGCCGAGATGGGTGTGCTCTTCAAGAGCGCGGAAGCCCTCGAAACATTGCGCGGCATCGATACGGTGGTGCTCGACAAGACCGGCACCGTCACGAAGGGCACGCCCGCGGTCACGGACGTCATTCCCGCCACGCGCTCCGATGGCACGCCTGCCATGAGCGAGAAGGCGCTCATGAAGCTCGCCGCTGCACTCGAGAAGCGGAGCGAGCACCCGCTTGCCGAGGCCATCATGGCGCGGGCGAACGAGCTCGGCATCGCTGCGCGCACCGTGGAGGATTTCCAGGCCGTCCCCGGACGCGGCGTGACGGCCCGCGAGGGCGGGAGCACCATCGCCGCCGGCAACGTGCAGCTCATGGCGGAGCTGGGCATCGAGGTGCCCGCCAGCGAGGTCGAGTGCTTCGCGCGCGAGGGTAAGACCCCGCTCTTCTTCGCCCGAAATGGCCAGCTTGCCGGCACTATCGCGGTTGCAGACGAGGTGAAGCCCACGAGCGCCGACGCCATCCGCGCGCTGCACGAACTCGGCGTGGACGCCGTCATGCTCACCGGAGACAACTGCCTCACCGCTGAAGCGATCGCCGCTAAAGTCGGGCTCAGCGCCGCCGATGTTATCGCAGACGTCCTGCCCGCCGATAAAGAGCGCCACGTGCGCGAGCTGCAGGATGCAGGCAAGCGCGTTGCCATGGTGGGCGACGGCATCAACGACTCCCCTGCCCTCGCGCGCGCCGACGTTGGCCTCGCCATCGGCACGGGCGCGGACATCGCTAAGGAAGGTGCGGACGTGGTGCTCATGAAGAGCGACCTCTTGGACGTCGCGCGCGCTATCGAGCTTTCCCGCGCCGTCATCCGCAACATCAAGGAAGACCTCTTCTGGGCGCTCTTCTATAATGCCTGCGGGATCCCACTCGCTGCCGGCGTGTTCTATCCCATTTTGGGTTGGCAGCTCTCGCCGATGTTCGGCGCCGCCGCCATGAGCCTCTCGAGCCTCTGCGTCGTTACGAATGCCCTGCGCCTGCGCAGGTTTCGCCCCAAAGTAACCAACCGCATCGCTGCGGAAGGATAGGAAGGCTCGAGGTCACGCGTGAAGCCTCGAGCAAGGAAACGTCGTTCCGAAGTGCCCAAGGTTGCCACGAAAGCGGAGGGCATAGGCCTTAGGGCCATGCCCGAACGCTTGAGCGGCAAGATTGGGTGCTTCGGGACGACGAACAGGAAAGGAACGTACCATGAACTACCTCATCAAGACCGAAGGCCTCCACTGCGGGCACTGCGATGCCGCCGTCGAAACCGAGCTCATGAAGGTCGCGGGCGTGATGGACGCCGACGCGAACCATGAGACCAACACCGTCCAGGTCGAGTGCGCGGGCGAGGTCGCCGCGGAGGCGCTCATCGCTGCCGTCGAAGCAGCCGGCTTCAAGGCGATCTCCGTCGAGGCAGCCTAGTTATGCAGGCGAATCGTGACCAGGTGCTTCGCCTGCTCAAGACCGCGCGCGGGCAGATCGACGGCATCATGCGCATGGTGGAGGAAGACCGGTACTGCATCGATATCTCCACGCAGCTCATGGCGACCGAGTCGCTTCTCGCCCGCGTGAACGCCGATGTTCTCAAAGCGCACGTCGAACATTGCGTGCGCACGGCGGCGGATAGCGGCAGCGCAGCGGAAAAGGACGAGAAACTCGAAGAAATCGCCCAGGTTATCGACAAGCTCGCCCGCTAGCCTGACATTGGGGACAGTCCCCAATGTCAGGACATTGGGGACAGGCGTTTTGTCGCACTGTGTTCGGATAACCGCGACGCATCTGGGTACAACTAAGGCAGTCAAAACGACGCCCGCGCATCTCACCTGAGGCGCGCGGGCGCTTCACGTATTCGGGAGGACACCCGCATGCAGGACTTCATGAAAGGGCGCTACGGCGTCGACGATTTCTCAACCGCGCTTGGTGCCATCGGCTTGGTGCTTGCGCTTCTAGGCACGATCTTCAGCGCACGGTTCGTCTCGATTGTGGCGCTCATCGTAATCGTCGTCGCCTTGTTGCGCGCGTTTTCCAAGAACTTCCCGGCGCGCCGTCGCGAGAACGAGCAGTTCTGCACGCTCATGGCACGCGTCCCCGTGATCGGCGAGCGCTTCAAGGGCGGACACGGCGGCTACCGTCCCAATCCCGGCTCTTCGAACGCTGCGAACTTCGAGCGTACCAAGCGAACCGCTCAGAAGATGTGGGCGAACCGCAAGACCACGATGTACTTCAAGTGCAAGAACTGCGGGCAGATGCTCTCCGTGCCGCGTGGTAAAGGCCGTATTCGCGTGAAGTGCCCCAAGTGCGGTAACGTTACGGAGAAGAAGTCGTAGGATCGAATCATGGCGAACACGCCCAAAGCTCCCGACATTCGCATCCGCCCCATCGCGCCCCGTGACGACGCCGCCATCGCCCACATCGCGCGCTCCGCGCTCCGTGCCCACGGGCTCAACATCCCCGGCACAGCGTATTATGACTCCGAGCTCGATCACTTGAGTGCATACTATTCCGCGGATGAACGGAACCGCGCATACTTCGTCGCCGTTGATCGCCAAGACACCGTGCTGGGCGGCGCGGGGTTCTCTGTCTTCCCCTCCCTCGACCGATGCGCAGAGGTTCAGAAGCTCTATGTTGCTGAAACGGCGCGACGCCAAGGCATTGGAACCGCGCTCATGGATGTTATCGAAGTGGCCGCACGCGAACGCGGGTTTCGGCACCTCTATCTCGAGACGCATTCAAACCTTAAGGGCGCGTTGCGCCTTTACGAGCACCTTGGCTTCGAGCTCATCGAGCGGCCTTCCTTCGTTCAGCACAGCACGATGGATCGATTCTTCTTAAAAGATATCGCAAAAAACGAATAGCCAGCAGCATCTGCAGCTCTCGCGATGCACAAAGTACCAGCTCAAAGCTATGTCAAGAACTCCCGACACGCGCTCATGCGCCTTATCCGCGCCTTGTCGGCTCCATTTGATGGTACGATGCGGCCGCGCGTGGCATGGTCGAAACCGTAAGGGCCACGCCGAGGCAACGCAAGGGAGACACGGCATGGAAGTCGGGAAACGCATACGTGAGCAACGGGCGGGTGCGGGGATGTCGCAGGACGACCTTGCGGCGCGCGTGTATGTAAGCCGTCAAACCATCAGCTCGTGGGAAAACGACAAGACCTATCCCGATGTCCAGAGCCTCATCCTCCTTTCCGAGATCTTCGGTGTGACCGTGGATACCCTCATCAAAGGAGATGTTGAGACCATGACCGAAACGATCGACACCGATGTGCGCACCATGAAACGCCTGAGCTACGTCATGCTCGGCTTCCTGCTGCTCATGCTCCTTGCTATAGTCTGGTATATGCGTGCAGACCTTCGCCTGGGACTGGCCTCTCGAGCAGACCGCGCCGACATTCGTGCTCGCCCTCGTGCTCTGGGGCATCGCGATGTTCGCCGCCTGCTGGGTTGAGCGCATCAAGAAGCAGCACGACCTCATCACCTATCACGAGATCCTCTCGTTCTGGAACGGCGAGAAGGTGGCACGCGACACCGAGAAACGGCAACGCGAGAGCCTCATCCCCCGCTGGCTGAAGATCGTGCGCGCTGTTGGAAAACCGCTAATCGCCATGGCCATCGGTGCGTTTCTGGGGTACGGCGGTGCCATGCTCGCCCACGCGCTGCTCGGATAGCCGCGCAATGCGCGCCGGGTGAACGCAGCGTTCGCCCGGCGCGTAATGTCCTACATGCGACCCGCACTCCGCCCCCGTCGCGGCGTGCGCACCTTGAAGAGCCCATGACGGTTGCAGTAGGCATAGAGCGTACCGGACGCGCCCATGCGAAACCGCGCCGCGGCCTCCTGCTCTGGATACAGCTTCTTGAGCGTGATACCGTCCATCGTGACGTACGCGATGAAACTGATGAAATGCTCCTTGTTCATGGGATGATCGAGCGTGACGTACCATTCATCCTCGATGCGCTCGACCTGCAGCGCATGCGCCTCGTCAGGCTCTTCCGCCTCGCACGGCGCAAGATGCACCCCGCAGCACGAGAACGATCCTTCGCCAAGCACATGGATAACGTTGCCGCATACTGGGCACACATAAAACCGCGCTCGCATGAGATTGCCCGCGCGGTTCGCATTCTGGCGAACATCCCCCGTAAGAAGCTCCGCTACCGACACGCCAAGCGCCGCCGAGAGCGACTCAACGAGCGAAATGTCAGGCAAACCACGTCCAGACTCCCACTTCGACACCGCCTTATCGGTCACGCCCACGGCATCTGCTAGTGCGCGCTGGGTAAGGCCGCGCGCTTCGCGCAGACCCTTAATGGTTTCAGCGGTTAGGTATCCCGGCATAGCGATTCCCTTCATTCATGATCTTCTTGAACAGTAAAGACACGTGCTGCGCATCAGTATGCATGGCCGCAGGCGCCCGCGCCACCTACGAAGCGTAGACCCAGGCGCCCGCTTGCCTCATTGCAGCTATGAGATGCAACATCCCTGCGTTACATCAAGAAGTTCATAACGAGCGAGACCATCGTCTCCTTCTCCTCCGGACGTGACTCGGCGATCATGAGCGCCATGGCCACGAGCATGTTGTCGGACACCCGCTTCTCGATACCGCGGAACAGCGCACCATTTCGATCGAGGAAGTAGAGGAACAGGCTGCAGGCGATGCGCTTGTTGCCGTCGACGAACGAATGGTTCTTGATGATGAAGTACAGCAGGTTCGCAGCCTTCTCCTCAAGCGAGGGATAGAGCTCCTCGCCGCCGAACGATTGGTAGATGGCAGCAATGCTGCTGCGGAAGGAGTCGTCCTTCTCGCGTCCGAAAATGTCGCTCGCAAAGCGTGGACGCATCTGGCCGATAAGCGCCATGCATTCGTCGTAGTCGAGGACATAGGTTGAACGTGCGCCCTTCGGGCGTGGCACCGCCTCGCGATCGTACGCGTCGAGCAGCTCATAGGCGTTCGTATAGCTTTCTACGATATCGAGGATCTCACGCGAAGCCAGTTCCCCGGGGAGCCGTTCGATAATATGAACGATGGCACCGAGCTGCTGCAACCGTTCGTCATTTTCGACATGTCCCTGCAAGATGTAACGTTTGAGCACATTCGTCGCCCACCGACGAAACTCAACGCCGCGCTGGGACTTCACGCGATAGCCAACGGAGATGATAACGTCAAGGCTGTAAATCGCGACAGGCCTAGCTGAGGAAGCAATATGCAAAAAATGCATATTACCCTCTTTGACCAGCTCTTTTTCCTTAAAGACGTTAGATATATGACGCGCAATAACAGGTTGTGTGCGCTCAAAAAGCTCAGCCATCTGCGCCTGCGTTAGCCAGACCGTCTCCTCCTCTACATTGACGGACAGCGAGACCTCCCCGTCCGCCGACTCGAATAGCACGATACGCTGCTCGTCTGCACGCTCGTTTACCTGTTCAAGATGCTCGTGCGTAGTCTTTGCCATAGTGAACCACCCGCTCCATCGTCGGTTTCATACCATACCAACTTGTTGTCCCAGCATTAACGGGCGCCAGGAAGCGGGAGCGCTACACCGCCCGAGGTCGAGCCAGTGTAGCCAGCCTCTTTGCCATAGGCGGTATCTGGCATACCCGCCGACACGTATCATTGGGGACCTCCGTGCCGACTCTTGCTCGTCCTCGTACCTTGGGACAAGTATAGCATAAAATCGAACGTGTGTTCTATATAAGTTAGAGACTTTTCTTTTTTGATTTACGCGCCCACGAGCACCGTCACGAGCGGAATGCTCAGAATCGACCCCACAATCGAGATGAAGGTGGTCTGCAGCATAGGCTTCACATCCATGTGATTCTGCAAGCAGAAGAGCGTACCCACCGTCGCCACAGGCATGGAAGAATCCACGATCACCACGCCGATCGCAAGAGGGTCAAGCGGAAGCAAACGTATCACTACAAGACTCGCGAGCGGCACCAGTACCAGACGGGCGGCAGCAACGATATACGCACGGTAATTCGTGAGCATCGAGCGCACCTGGTACGTCGCCATCGATGACCCGGTCACAAGCAGCGCGAGCGGGGTCGTCATCTGCCCCACGATGCTTGCCGCGTCGCCTACGATTCCCAAGTTCTTGATGCCCAAAAGTGCGAGAACAAGCACAGCCACGCTCATAATGAGGGTCGGCGTCTTGAGCGAGGCAAGCGCCCGGCGAAGCTTCTTGCCAATTCCGCCATCTCCCGCATCGCCTTCGCCGCCAGAAAACAGCAGCGCACCCACGCCGAAAAGCGCCACGTTCGCTGGTATGAGCGAAATGGCCGCATAGAGCAGTGCATCCGAACCAAAAATCGCGGAAATCACCGGCAAGCCGATGAAGCCGCAGTTGCCAAACGCCACGGCAAACCGATAGGCCGCGCGCGTTTCCACGGGCACGCGCAACAAGGCCGCAAGTGCAAAGGCCATGGGAACCGCCACCACGTACACGAGAAACGTCGCGGCAACGATAAGCAGCATGGTTTCGACCGAGGGAAGCGCCTCCGCATCGTGCAAGGACGCGAGAATGGTGCAGGGCAACGCTATGTTCATGACCAGCTGAGATAGCCCAGAATCGAGCTCGGTGTTAAGAAATCCCAGCTTGTTGATCGCCCAGCCCAGCACGATGGGCAGCGAAACCACCAACATCTGCATCGCCACGAACCCAAAGTCCACGCAGCACCCCTCCATTCGAACGCCCATAAACTCTACCGCCCAAGCGGCCGAAAAGGCAAGGCGGGATAGGGCGTACGCCGAATTCCGTGCACGGCAAAGCGCACGCCCCCGCGCTTGCTCCCAGCTTGACATCTTCCCAGTTCACACATGCTCAACCCTGACTCGACTAGTGGTCGAGTAAACTAAACTGACGGTCGGTTGAGGACGCGCCGCCACCATGAAACGATGGGCACGTCATCAATCCCGCATGAAAGGACTTCTCATGACGAAGCAATCATTTGGCTCCACCATCGCCGCACTGCGCAAGGAAAAGGCCATGACGCAGCTCGACCTCGCTCGCGAGATGGGTGTTACGGATAAAGCGGTAAGCAAGTGGGAACGCGACCTTTCGTTTCCCGACGTCGCGTCGCTGCCGAAACTCGCCGAAGTGCTCGGTGTTTCCGTCGATGAGCTTCTTGAAGTAAAGACGGCAGCGCAGGAGCAACCCAAGCACTTCAAGGTTCCCGCACTCGCAGAGCTTGTGCTCAAAGCGGTCGCACTTGCCATGGGCGTGGGCGTGACAGCACTCACCATCATGGACGAAGTCGAGCCGCGCAACGCGTTTTGCCTGCTGGGCATTGGGCTCGCATGCCTCGCGTTGGTGCAGCTCTCGCATACCGACGAAGATTAGGCATCCCGAAAAATGATAATTTCAGTACCAGGTACTGAAATTATCATTTTGGCTCGAAGTCCCGTCGCAGAAGCTCGTTGAGGTTGCGGGTGAACCGCTCGCGGTCGTCATCCGTGAACGCCGCAGGTCCGCGTGTGCGGCCGCCGGCGCGGCGCACCTTCTTCTCCTCGTGGCGAATGAAGAGGTCCATGTCGATCGTGGCCTTGGTGTAGACGCGCCCGCGCACGCCGATGCCGATGGCCGCCGCGCCGCGCCCCAACACCATACTCGCGAGGCCGATGTCCTGCGTAACCACCACGTCGCCTGGCTGCAGGCGCTCCACGATCGCAAAGTCGGCGCTGTCCGCACCGATAGACACGTCGAGCACGTCCACCCAAAAGCCGCCGTGCGTGGCATCGCAACCGCGGGCGTGCCCTGCGTCGCGCGGGTCGTCGCGCCGGATGTGGCGCTCGAGGTTCTGCGTGGTGTTGCCCACGATCACGACGGGAACGCGCGCCCGTCGCGCACAGGCGAGCGCTTCGCGCGTGACCGGGCACGCGTCGGCATCGATGTAGAGGGTACGGTTGAGAAGCATAGGTCCCTGGCCTTCGCCTTAGCTTAAATCGCAGCTGGGCTCTTCGATATGTCGAATGCTGGGAATCGCCCACGTGATCGCAGCGAGCACCACCATCGCTGCACCTGCGCCCACAAACCAAGCTGGCGCTCCCACGGCGTCTGCGAAGAGCGAGGAGCCGGCAAGACCGAGCGGCATCGCCCATGACATGATCGCCCCGTACAAACCGAATACCCTGCCCAGAAACTCGGGCGGAATCTTCTCCTGCATGAGCGCCGTCTGCGGGCCGGAATAGAACGGCGAGCTCAAACCCATGAGGAAGCTCGCTGCGAGGAACAGCGGAAATCCATCCACGCCAAGCATTCCCGCGCCAAGCGTCGCCGCACCATAGAGCGCCGTCGCCGCCACCACCGTGAGTGCACGGTTCTTGAATCCGCCCCACGAGGCGAGCACCGCCGAACCCACGATCATCCCCACCGAGAACACGATCTCGGCCATCGCGGCATCGCCCGTGGTGCCGCCGAAGTGGTCGAGCGTCATGATGGGAAAGAGCGCCGAGATGGGAGAGAACACGAACGTAAAGGCAAATCCGCACCACAGAAGGGCAAAAAGCCCTCGGTAGCCGTGCAGAACGTGGTAGCCCTCCGCCGTCTCGGAAGCAAGGGCGCGCAGCTGAGAGAACATGCCGCCAGCATTTGCAGGCGCGTCGGCAGCATCCCCTGCGCCCGCCCCGCCCACATCGAGCCGTGCCGCGATAATTGCGGCGGTTGCGAACAGAGCGCCCGCCACATCAAGCGCGATCATGGCGGTGAGCCCCCAGAGCGGATAGATGACCGCCGCGATCGCCGTCCCCAAGATGTAGCCGCCGGATTGAACCGCCTGCGTTACGCCCGCGAGCCGCGTAAGGTGTTCAGGAGGAGCAACGAGCGGCGTGAGCGCTTGGAACGCCGGCGTGTGAAACGCGTTGCCGATAGCCCGGAAGAAAAGCGCCACCATGACCACCCACACGGGCAACGCACCCGTAAGTGATACCGCCGCTACGATGGCACTCACCGCCGCGATGAACAGATCCGCACCAACAAGCGTGTGCTTGAGCGGCAGGCGGTCGACGATGGTACCCGCAAACATGCCGAACAGGGCAAGCGGCAGAAAGCCTGCAAGCGAAGCGAGCGAGAGCATGCTCGCGGAATTCGTCGTGAGCGTGATGTGCCAGATGAACCCCATCTGCAAGATAGAGCTCGTGAGCACGGACACGAGCTCGCCGCCCCATACGAAGCCGAGCTTCATGAGCCACGAAGTAAGAGCAGACCCCGAGCTAATCGGTTTCGGGCACTCGGCCATGTCCTCCCCTTATCTGCTTTCGACTATCTTCTACTATTGTCGACAGACTCACATACTAGAGCGCAGCCGCAATCCTAGTGAGCGGTTTAATCCTTTTCAGATCGGGCTCGAGTTTACGACGCGCAATCTCGATATCATAAGCTGCCTGCGCGCGCAGCCAATAACCATCGGACAGGCCGAAAAAACGACAGAGTCTCAGATCCGTATCTGCGGTCACCGAACGCCGTCCCAAAACGATCTGTCCAATGCGTTGGGCGGGTATGCCTGTTTCTTTTGCAAGGCGATACTGTGATATTCCCAAAGGCTCAAGAAACTCCTCTTTAAGGAGCTCTCCCGGTGTGACGGGAGCAAGAGCAACGACGTCGTCAGAAACATTAATGGTAGTCGATGATTTCGACATCCTCTGCACCTCCCTCGATCCAGCGAAAGCAAATCCGAAACTGCCCGTTGATACGGATGCTAAACTGTCCCGCCCGATCGCCGCTCAATGCCTCAAGTCGATTCCCCGGAGGAACTCTCAAATCAGTGAGCTCGCGCGCGATCTGCAGCTGACGAATCTTTCGTAGTGCAACGCGCTCAAACGCCCTGAATCGCGCGACACGAAGGCCCGAAGCTAAGCGCTCGGTATCTTTGTTGCCGTACGACCTAATCATAGTATCGCCTCACGTTATTATTGTCAACGAAGCCAGCCATTTCAATGGGATATCGAAGCTATGCCGAACGTACGGGATGCCGTATTACAGTCTTCAGATTCTCCGGCTTGGTGCGGCGCGGATCGCCAAGGTAAATCTCGTGATGCAAACGAATATTGGGCACAGCGCCATCTACATCAAGCGCAGCCAGCACAGCATCCGCGTCGAACGCGCGCGTCGCGACGTGGCCCGTCGACGATTCACCGCCCTCTGCGATATCCGTCGCGAGACCGTTCTCCTCGATGAACGCGGATAGTACGGCAATGGATGCAGGCTCATCGTCGTACGAACCCCTGTGCATGACCTGCGCGCACTGTCCTTCGGCAAACCGCACAAGCCGCAACGCTCCAGAAGCCACAGCATCGGCAAGCTCTGGCTTCTTTGCAATGGCCATCTCGCAGAGCTGCGAAAATGCGTCCCGCGTCACGAAATCTGGCTGGCGGATGAGCGAGACCCAGGAAAGCGCACTCTTGTCGCCGATCTCCACGCCGTCGAATGCGCCGGCGCCACCCCACCAGAGACCCTCGAGTGGCGGGACCACATAGTCGAAGTAGCCCTCCGGCTGCCAGTCGCCCATCTTCGACATCTTGACGGTGTACGAGAACGCATAGAGCAGCTCGAGCGCACGCGCGTACGCACCGCCCTCCTCGTTGGGATCACCCGTGCCGGCGACAGCGGCAAATGTCATTGCCGGTACCTCAACGAGCGACGGCTTGATCTTGGGCTGGTACAGCTCGCGAAACTCCCGCTTGAAATCGAATGCCATGAACGCCTCCTGCCTTGCACATGTCCGATGGTACTAACATATCAGAACATATGTTCGCATGCAAGTAACGCGCAATCTACGCCGCTCATGATGCAGATTTATCCGTTAACTACCTTGAGGACGGATAAATCTGCATCGTGAGCGGCAAAACAAATAATTTCTGCGCCCAGTACTGGGATGTAAAATAACCCCTGGGGTAAATTTACATCCTACAGGGCGACGCGCGTGAAATCGGATGCGATGTGGCGCACGCGGTATATCAAGACGATCTCATGCGACTCATCTATTCGATAAAACGCCTTGTATCGCCCATGGTTCGCACTTCGGTACTCATGCGCTGGAACGTATCCTAGAGGGAATTGGTGGACAGGGCGTGCGAAGGGATTACGGCAAATCGCGTTAAACAACTCCTCAAAGCCATCGATGAGGGCATCAGCTTGTTCCACAGACCCGCTGTAGGAGTGCACGTAGTCCCAGATACCATCCAAATCGTCAGCCGCGTCCTCGGTAATCTCCCAGCGCCACACGCCTACCGCCCCGCATTTCGCTGGGCTCGCCGCTCGCGCCATTCGTCCGCCGACAGAACGCGCAGCTCACCTGATGCCTCGCGCTGCTCCGTCTCGAGAATCGAACGCGCGATCATGCGCTCTTGCTCGCGGGCGACGGCATTCCACTCGTCGTAATCGATCATCGCCCAACGGGGACGACCGTTCTGGGTGAGCACAACCACCTCACCGTTGTCCGTGTATTGGGCAACGCTCTTCACGTCAGCGCGAAAATCGCTTACGGGCACGACCTGAGGCATAGACACCCCCTCATAGAAGAAATTTCTTCTAAGTATATCCCATAGCTTCTTCGCGCCGACGAAAGAAATCGCGCAGAGGGCAAAACGCGCACGGGCCGCCAAACTCGCTACCCGTGCGCGTCTTCTTGCTTGAACGTTGCTTCCTACGTCACGCCAGCGAAGCGCCGAGCGCCTTGCAGGCCTCCGCCGCCTCACCCTCGGGGTAATCCTTGGCGATAACCGTATCGGAAATCGTGATGCCTGCCGCCTCGGCACGCTCACGCCAAAGATCCATCCACTCGCCGTCTGCCCAATCATAGCTGCCGAACAAGACGACCTTTCGACCCGGAAGCTCCGGCTCGACCCCATCCCACATGGGCTCGAACTCGTCGCTCTCCAACTCTTCTGATCCCATTGCGGGACAGCCGAAGGCGAACGCATCATAATCGTCAAGCGCCGATGCCGAGAACTCCGTACAGGTGATCACCTCTGCCTCTGCTCCTGCATCGCACGCGCCTTCGGCAACGAGCTCCGCCATGGCCTCGGTGTTACCCGTGCCGCTCCAATACACAACCGCGATCTTGCCCATACTCCTACCTTTCTGTTAGAGGCTGCATTTTTACAGCCTGGTACCACAATGAAATCTGCCGCGCTACGCAACGCGGGAACGCGCCGGGTCGCGGGCTAAATCAACCAGAGACGCGCCCGCCGAAAAGAGGGCCTGCGCGCGCCGGGTGCAGCGCTTGTATCGCGCGAACCGATACTGTGCGCCACGCACGTCGCCATATACCTTCCAACACCCGCAGCACAGGAACTCACGCCCCTCGTGTTCGATGAAACCACGTACATCAGCCGCTGGATATCCGAGGAAATAGCCGACCTCATGGGGCACGGCCTGCTCGGCGAAACGCTCCGCAAGATGCTCGACGCAGGCGCGGAGGAGGTCCTCATCGCAGGCGGATGCGAAGGGGGCGCGCCGAGCAGGCACGGCCAGGCGCAGCCCCCTTCCATGTCGCGCGTGCGCGCGGGCAGGATACCCCAGGCGCAAGAGGTCGCCCGCAACGTCGGCATCGCCCAGATGGCATTCGAGGAGAGTTGGGCGATACGCGTACACGAGTGCGCCGAACGGCCGCCACGCGATGACGCGGCAGCGCATCCCCTCGTGGGCGAGCTTCTCATCGAATTCGGCCACGATGCACAGGAGGGCGCGCCGGCGCGCCGCGAACAAGTCCGTCTCACCCTCCGCTTCGGCCGCTGCCGGACATTGCTCCTCGGAGCAATCAGGGCAGTCCGCAACGAAGCGCCCGCGGAACGTGAAAAGGTTGGCCGGCTTCGCGCCGAGAAGCACGGGAGCGCAGGAGCGAACCGCTACGGCCTCGAAAACCTGGGGTGTAATCGGTCGTTCCACATGGCCTCCTGTCCTTCTCATTTGTTAGCCTTGTTTAACTTATCAGATATGAGCTGCCTTTGGTAGCTAAAAGTTAGATTAGGTTATCTTTTTTACACCGTCCGCGAGACCAGCACTCGCGGACGGTCGATTCAAGCAGGCTGCGGGTGCGCTGGCAGCGAAAGCCTACAGCGTCCAGTCTGCGCTTTGGGTCTGCAGGCGGACCATGCGGGCGAAGAGGCCGCCCGCGGCGAGCAGCTCTTCCGGAGAGCCCTGCTCGGCCACGCGGCCGTCCTCGAGCACCACGATCTTGTCCGCGCTCATGACGGTGCGCATGCGGTGGGCGATCACGATGACGGTCTTGCCGGCGAGCAGGCG
>CASFXG010000003.1 GCA_949298635.1 uncultured Coriobacteriaceae bacterium
GGTTTTTCGACATCGTGCGGCGGTACCGCCGCACGATGTCGAAAAACCCCTGGGGTGATTTTACATGTCCCGGCGCCGCAGAGCCCTGGGTTGATTCTACCTGTCCTCGGCCGAGCCTCCCGAATGCTAGCGCAGCGAAGCTTCGGTTGCGAAGAGCCCCTCGACCCGGGCACCCGCCTCCTCGGGACACACAAAGCAGGTGCCCACACTCGGCGCCTCGCCATATGCACCGTGATAATCGCTGCCTCCCGTCACGAACAGGCCGTAGCGACGAGCATATTCGAACGCGAGCTCTTCGTCATGCGCCGTGTGGTCGGGATGGTATGCCTCGATGCCCAGCAGCCCGGCACCCACAAGCTCGGGGATAAGCGCCCACGCGTCCGATTGCCCCGGGTGCGCGAGCACGGGCACACCTCCCTGTTCGCGGATGGCGCGCACCGCATCGACTGCCGCAGGATACGAGATATCGCGGCGCGCGGAACCGCCCTCGCCAAACCAACAGGAGTAGCAGAACTGGTAATCGGGGTCACGGCGATCCCTGCGGGTGAGCGCCGCCATGATGTGCTGCTTGTAGGCGCCTGTGCTCGCGCTGGCAACCGCCGCCACCTCGTCGAGCGAGACGTGACGCCCAGAAAACTCGACGCCCTGCCGCTGAAGCGCCCATGCCTGCCAGAACGTATTCGCCGTCCGTGCCGCAAGCGTGGGCGCGACCAGCCGCTCCACCGGAGATGATTTGTCCGGCGTTGCACTCAAGCCAAAACCGAGCACGTGCACCTTGCGCCCGGTAGCCGGGTCGCACGCAGAGACCTCGACGCCGGCGAGCACCGGGAAGCTCAGCTCGCGCGCCCGCTCGCGAATCCCTGCCAGCTGGGAAAGCGAGTCGTGGTCGGTAATAGCGATGCGCGTGATGCCTGCGGCTTGCGCCTCGGCGATGAGCTCATCGACGGTGCATGAGCCGTCCGAGAAGACAGAATGCATATGGAGATCCCACGAGCCGAGCACCGACCGGCTCTCCGCGGGGCTCGGATCCTCGTAGCGCGGCGAGAGGCGACGCACCGCCTGCCGCGCCGTGCGCACCGCGGTTCGCGCCGCAGCACCTGTCGCTTCGCTCGCGCTCTGGAGCGCAAGGTCTTTAATCGCGCGATCGGTTGCCTTCCGAATGGCACGCCCGGCTTTCGCCTGATCGTCAGCCTCTTTCTTGAGCGCGCGCTTGGCAGCCTTCCGCGTCTGCTTCTCCTTCGCCTTCTCACGCTTGGCGGTTTTACTGGGCTTGCTTGTTTTCTTTGACCCAGAGCTGTGCTTCTTCTCTTCCTGCTTGCCCACGAGGCACCTCCCTATCGCATGCGATTGCCCACATGGTACCCACTGAACGCAGGCTTATGGCGCACCTGTCTGAAGATTGCAGGAATCGTGCCGACTTCGCAAGCGTTATGCGCCCGCGAAGAGCCTGCATGCGTTTTCCCATGCGGCGTGCACGATATCGACGGGGTCTTCTCCTGTACGCCCTGCTCGATCCCGCACGAGCGCATCGACGGTAAAGGCAATCATCGCCGGCTCGCATTCGGCTCCGCGCAACGGATCCGGTGCCATGTAGGGACAATCCGTCTCGAAAAGGATTCGATCGAGCGGGCACGCGGCAAAGGCTTCGCGCAATCCCTCGTTTCGCTTGAACGTTGCGGCTCCGCCAAACGCGATGTAGCAGCCGAGTTCCACGAAGCGCTCCATGGTCGGACGGTCTTCGGTGAAGCAATGCAGCACGCACCCTGCCGAGGGGGTACCGAACGTGCGCAAGATGCGGTACGCGTCTTCGTGCGCCGTGCGGGCGGTATCGGCAGCGTCATTTCGAATATGCAGTTCAACGGGCACGTTTCGCTCTATGGCAAGCGAGAGCTGGCGCTCGAAGCACGCAATCTGCACATCGTGGGGCGCCGCCTCGATCTGGTCGTCCGCATCGAAGTGATAATCGAGGCCAATCTCGCCGACGCCGAGACAACACGGATCCTCAAGCGCCTCGATGAGCTGCGCATGGATTTCATCCGCGTACTCCGGAGCACCGTACGGGTGCACGCCCACAAGGTAACGCACGTCCGGGAGGGCGGACTGAGCGGGCGCGTCAAGCTTGGCGACACGTTCCCCTGCCGCAGCAAGCCACGCCTGCAGCCGCTCGCGGAATGTCGCGGGGGCCATGTGGTCGGCGATGGGATCGTAGGGCACCACAATCCGACGCACGCCTGCACGACCCGCGCGTGCCAATACGTCTACCGGGTCTTTCGTCCAAAAACAGGTAAGGTGCGCGTGCGTATCGAAAAGCGGGGCGAGGGGCTCCGGAACCGGACACTCCTTATCCCCGCGCTTCGTATGCTTGGTGAAGACGAGCGGCGTCGCCGTTTCCGCACTCACCGGCCCTCCTCCGTTGTGGCAAGTGCCTCCGCCAGGCGCACGAAGTCGCCCACGGAAAGCGTCTCGGCGCGGGATGTCGGCGCGATGCCGCATGCCTCGAACGCAGCATCGAGCGCCTGCTTATCGAAGCCGTTCGCGCTCATGGAATTACGGATGGTCTTACGGCGCTGCGCAAACGCCGCATCGACCACACGGCACACCGCGGGGATGTCGACGTCGCCCTCCCCGCCAAGAGGGACAGTCCCGTTTGACAGGCCGTCCAACACGCCTGTCCCAACTGTCATGACATTGGGGACTGTCCCCAATGTCAGACGGTCGAGGCGGATGACGGCGGAGTCGACGTGCGGGGCGGGCATGAAGCAGCGCGGCGGCACCTCGAAGCGCCCGGTAACGTGCGCGTACAACGAGAGCTTCACCGTGTAGGCGCCGTAGTCCTTCGTGCCGGGCTCGGCGGCGATGCGATCCGCCACTTCCTTCTGCACCATCACAACCGCGCGCTTGAGCGAGGGCATGCGCTCGAAGAAGTCGAGAATGATGGTCGCCGCCACGTTATACGGTAGATTGGAGATGAAGTGCGTGGGCGCGCCGCCCACAGCCTCCTCGATACGCTCATTCGGCACGCGGAGCGCATCACCCATGATATAGGTGAAGTTGGCATGGTCGGCAGCGTGGGCGAACAGCACCGGCTCGAGCGATGAGTCCATCTCGATGGAGACAACGCGCTCTGCCTCCTGCACGAGCGCAAGCGTGAGCGTACCGATGCCCGGCCCCACCTCGAGCACATACTCCTCGCCGGTGAGCTCGGCAAGCTCGCAAATGCGCTCGATTACGTGGTTGTCGATGAGGAAGTTCTGGCCGAACTTGTGCTTCGTCGCCAAGCCGAACTCATCGAGCAGCTCGCGCGTCGCGGAAAGGTTGGCCAAAGGCGACGTGGTCATGAGGCTCCCTTGCTTTATAGGTAAAACCCCTGGGGCATTATTTCATTTCCCAGGGGTTGGCAGCTTAGTCCACGAGGCGCGGGAAGAGCGGGTCGCCCTTCTCCACCGGCGTGCCACCGGCAAGGCCGCCCCACGCACACGCCGAGGCGAGGTCGCTGGTGGGCTCGGGAGCAAGCGACAGACGGCGACGAACCTCGGCCGAGATCTTCGGCATGAACGGGTCGTAGAGCTCGCTCGCGATACGGATGACCTCGAGCAGGTTCCAGATCACGCTCGCGAGCTCGTCCGCCTTCTCGGGATCCTTCGCGAGCGCCCACGGCGCCATGTCCTCGATGTAGTGGTTCGCAGCGGACACGATCTTGAGCACCTCAGCCGCGGCGCCGCTGTAATCCATCGCCTCCATGCAGCCGGCGTAGCGCTCGAAGATGCCTTCGCACGCATCGCGCAGGGGGCTCGGATCGTCGAAGTTCACCGGACGCTCAGGCGAGCCTCCGTCGAAGTATTTCATGCTCATATTGAGCGTACGGGAGACGAGGTTGCCCCAGCTGTTGGCGAGGTCGGCGTTATACACCTGGCGCATGCGACCCCAGCTGATGGGCGAATCCGCGCCGTGCGTCACGTCGCTCATGAAGTAATAGCGGTACGCCTCGACGCCCAACAGGTCGATGACCTCCTCCGGCGCGATGGCGTTGCCGCGGCTCTTGCTCATCTTCTCGACCTTGCCGGTCTCCTCGTTGCGCACGGTGAGGAAGCCGTGGACGAAGACCTTTTCGGGGAGCGGCAGGCCTGCGGCCATGAGCAGCGCCGGCCAGATGACGCAATGGAAGCGGATGATGTCCTTGCCCACCACGTGAACCTGCGCTGGCCAGCGGAACGCGAGCGTGTCCGCCGCCTCGTCACCTTCCGCGCCATAGCCCACGGCGGAGAGGTAGTTGATGAGCGCATCGACCCACACGTAGGCCACGTGCTTCTCGTCGAACGGGAACGGCACGCCCCAGTCAAACGTGGAGCGGCTGATGGAAAGATCCTTGAGGCCGCCCTTCACGAAGCTGATGACCTCGTTTCGGCGCGTCTCGGGCTGGATGAAATCGGGATGCGCTTCGTAGAAGTCGAGCAGCGGCTGCTCGAAGGCGGAAAGCTTGAAGAACCAGCTCTCCTCCTTGATGCGCTCGAGCGGACGGTCGCAGTCCGGACAGAGCGGATGCTCGGGGTCGGCCGGGGCCTCGCCGGCGGCGACGCGCTCCTCCTCGTGATGGCGCACCTGGGTCTCGGTGAAGTATGTCTCGTCCGGACGGCAGTACCAGCCGTCGTAGGCATCCTTGTAGATGTAGCCGTTATCGAGCAGCGCCTTCAGGAACTTCTGGACGCCCGCGATATGGCGCGGCTGCGTGGTGCGGATGAAGTCGTCGTTCGAGATCTCGAGCGTTTCCCACAGGTCGCGGAACGCCGGCTCCATGGAGTCGCACCAAGCCTGCGGCGTATCGAAGCCGTTCTTTTCGGCTGCCTCCGCCACCTTCTCGCCGTGCTCGTCCATGCCGGTGAGGAACTTGACGTCCATGCCGCACGCGCGACGGAAGCGCGCCTGGACATCGGCGAGGATCGTGCAGTACGCCGTGCCGAGATGCGGCTTGGCGTTCACGTAGTAGATGGGCGTCGTGATGTAATACGAGGGCTTCGTGTGCTCCATGTTCGGGAACTCCTCCGGTGGTCGCTGCATACAATCTGCCATTTTAGCGCATGTGCGGCGCGTGCGCCGAGCGTCGTGAGAATCTGAGTCCAGTGAGAATCTGAGTCCGGGACTGAGAATATCGCCCGCATCACGGAACACGGCGTCGACCTTTTCCGCCACATTTCAGCCTTCAGGCGGGAAATGTGGCGGAATATGTCGACGTCGACGCATGAGGATCTGAGTCCAGAACGGGAATTCTTACTGCTGAAGCTCGAGGACGAGGGCGTAGACTTCGCGGCGGCGGCGAGAATAGCGCTGGGAGAGGCGCTTCGCGATTGCCGAAGCAGGCTCGCCCGCCTCGAGCGCCGCCTTGATATCCGCGCGGAGGGCGGCATCGGGATCTTGACCGGACGCATCGTCACGAGCTACGTCGCACGCATATTCAGCCGAACATGCCGCAAGCTCCTCTTCCGTCGGCGGAGCCACCACGATTACGATCTCGCCCTTGATCTGCTCACGGGCGGCCATCTCCTCATACAACGCAGGAGTCGAGCAACGCACGACCTCCTCGTGGAGTTTCGTGAGCTCGCGGCAGAGCGCCGCCTCGCGTGCGGGGAACACCTTGGCGATCGACTCAAGCGTGGCGACGGCACGATGCGGGGATTCATAGAAGAGCAACGCCCCGGGAACCGCCGCGAGCTGGCGGAGCCTGCGCTCGCGTTCAGCGGTTTTTCGCGGAAGAAACCCCTCGAAGAAGAAATGATCGCACGGGATGCCCGACGCCACGAGCGCCGTCGCGCAGGCGACGGGGCCGGGAACGACCTCGACGGGCACGCCCTCCGCGCGCGCCGCATCAACGAGCACCTGCCCCGGGTCGGAAATACCCGGCATGCCGGCATCGGAGGCGTAGGCGAGCACATCGCCGTCGAGCATCCGCTCCACCAGACCGGGTGCGCGCGAAGCGATGACGTTCTCGTCGCAGCGTATGAGCGGCCGCTCCACGCCGATATGCGCAAGCAGCTTCGAGGTGACGCGCGTGTCTTCGCAGCAGATCGCGTCGGCACGGCGAAATGCCTCCGCCGCGCGCGGGCTCAAATCCCCAAGATTCCCGATGGGGGTACCGACCACCAGCAGGCAACCCTGACGAGATGCCGCTTGGCCTGGCACCGCAGCCTCACTCATAGCCATCACATCGTCCATCGACTACTCGAGCATGGCGCGCTCAAGCGTGCCGAGCGCGACACGCGCATCCCACGCCGCGATGCGCTTCTCCGTCTTCCAGGTTTGGAAGAACCAGCCGCGTGCCTTCGCGAAGGACGCCATCTGGCTCGAGATGAAGACACGCTCAAACGCCGAGCGTCCCTCGGGCGTGATCGAGGCGTTCGTGAACACCGCCGCGCCAGACCATTCACCCACGATTGCGGGGAACCCTGCGGCGGCAGCTTCATCAATGAGGCGACGGTTACGCGCGATAGCGGACGAAAGCCCGCGCGGCGTGGTGATATCGAGCGCCATCTCATCGCGATAATGGTACAGATGGATGTCCATGCAGACATTCTTGTACTTGTCGCCGCTCATGAACCGCTTCCACGCGGCCGGATGGCCCGACGCCGAGAAGACGACCATCTTCGTCTCCGGCATGTGCAAGCGAACGATCTCGTAGGCATCGCGGTAGAAATTGCGCAGGTAATGGCTGGGAATGCCGTTCGAGGTGTGAAACAGCCCGGTGCGAACGCTCATGATGGGCGAATCCAGAAGCTCGATACCCATGAGCTCGGAATGCATGCCATATCGGGAGGCGAGCTGGTCGAGCGTCGAAAGCGCGATGTGCCTGCCGTTCGTCGAGGAATGCCAATCCGCGACGGACTCCGGCGTGCTCTTCGAATTGTTTGAATCGCCCTGACCGCCGGGGACCGTTGCCAGGTCGAGCAGCACCCGCATGCCGAATTTCCGCGCCCATTCGAAAGCACGGTCGATATAGTCGACGGCAGAGATATAGACCTCAGACTCCCCTTGCGAGCCGAAGGCATACCACGGCACGGGAAGGCGGACGGCATTGAGGCCGATCGCCGCCATACGGCGAAAATCGTCCTCGGTAATGAACGTCTCGTAGTGTTGGCGGATACGTTCGTTGTATGCGACGGAGCCCATCACGGTCTGGAGCTCGGTCTCGTTCGTTGCCCCGGTCGCGGCAAACAGCGAGGGCGTCACCCATGGCTCGGGGATAAACCAGCCCGAAAGATTGACGCCGTGGATCCTATCCATCATTCCCTCTCTCCCCACCAAACGCGCGCTCCTTGCCGTCGCTCGGTGCTCGTTTGGACTAAGAGTATACCGCCTCTTCTCTGCTTTGTTGGGTAATCGAAGATTTTGACTTGACGGGCGCGGACAATTTGGTATAGTAATCGAGCTGTTGCTAGCAGCCCGGTCAGATAGCTCAGTTGGTAGAGCAGAGGACTGAAAATCCTCGTGTCGGGGGTTCGACTCCCTCTCTGACCACCATAGAATCCGCAGGTAGACGGCTTGTCATTGACGAGCCGTCTACTTTTTTATGCATGGTCGAACGCCGCTTGCAACCAGCTTTCCCGACCATAGGACGATATCCGAGAGGTCAGCAGCTAGGCTACGGCGGCCTTCCGGGCGGCACGACGGTGCGTGAGTGCTTCATCACAGAGCATCTTGATGACGGCCTGGCGGTTGATTCCCAGGCATTCCGCCTCCGCATCAAGCTCCTCGATCATTCGAACCGGGAAATCGACGTTCACTCGCTTTGAACGATTCGGTCGCTCGGCAGCGTCAAAATCGAAGTGCTCCGCCATGTCCTCGCCAGAATCAAACGCTGTAATAAGCGAATCCTCAGCCATGATATACACTCCTTTCCCGCTCTGTTGCCCATCTCGCCGAGATAAGCCGCACGTTTGCAATCATACGATAGCGAGCTACAGATCATGCAGCAGGCGCCGCTCATATGCGGCTCGATAGACCTCCTGGTGCGTACGAACCCCAACCACGACGACCACCATGCGTCCCTTCCGGCGTTCGAGCTTGTAGACGACTCTGATGCCATCGGAGCGGAGCTTGACTTTCATCATCCCGGTCAAATCGATTCCCTTATGCTTACCCAACGGTTTGCCGTAGCCGCCTTCGTTTACCGGGAGCGGATTTTGGGATACACGCTGAACTGCTTTGAATACGCGCTTGCGCACCGAAAGGTCGAGTCTCTTTAGGTCTGACTCAACCTCGGGCAAACGGTCTATCGTCCATCTTGTCATTCAAGCTCAACCTCCGGCATAGCATCAAGCTCTTCCTGCGTGATGCCGAACTCGTCCATCAGCTCATCCCATGGCCTATAGTCCTCCGGCCCATGCTTCGCGAGACGCTCCTGCGCAAGCTCAAGTAAGTACAAATCCTCGGCGGCCTCCATGAGCCGCTGGTATTCCTTGACATCAACGATTACGGCGGCGGGAGCGTTGTTCTTCATCACGACGACCGTCGCCCCATCCATGACGCGCGAAAAAATCTTGGACGACTTTCCATGGTTGAAATCGCTGATAGAAACCGTGTTCTTAAGCAAATCGCTTACCGACATCATGATGAAACTCCTTTGTAGTGGTCCCTCCCTATACATCGTATCTACTATCTTATATACATTCATATTTGAACTCAAATATACTTTTGAATCTGAATATGTCCTCATGGCGCAATTCTCTCAATCACCGAAGCGGCCTCGCGACACGAGAGCACGCGCCATGGGGCAACCTCGCGGCAAACCGCGAGGACCTCGCCCGTTTGAGACAGAAATGCCACATCGAGCGCCCGTCGCATGAAGCAGGTGTGGATCGATCTGCAGCGCGGAAACCCCATGGCGACTGCTTCGGAATGCGCATTTCGAACACCATATGAGCGAGGGATCATGCCGAGCAGCCTCGTCCAGGGGCGATTTGCCACCACCAGATGCGCTGACTTCCAGCCAAGACAGGTCATGGCGTGCCTGAACCCATACGGATCGAGCGCGCCCTTTGCCCGCTTTCTGCCATATTGCAAGCAGCCGCACATCCTACATCACCACCCCAGGGCGCCACGGATCGACCGTCACCTCGCGAGCATGCTCGAGCACGACGGGCGCGCCCATATCCACGCCGGCGAGCACGATGTTTCCCGGCCAGGGAACATACTTCATGACGCAGTGGTATGTCCTCTGCCCTCCAACGAGCGAAAACACGGAGCCGGCGCCCGAGCTCCCCTCTTCCGCGCACGTGACCTCAATCTCCACGTCATATGAACCCATCGCCTCCGAAAGCTCCGCTGCAACCATATCCGCAACCGACCTGCCCTGATCGTCGACGCCAGCCGGCGAGGCGGCATGAGCAAGCACGATATCGGGTGCCACCCGGTCGAACCGTGCCGTCGCGGAAAGAAACATCATGATGTTGTAGACGATGAGCGCAAGCACAATGAGCACCGGTGCCACGACCGCCATCTCAACGGTTGCCTGTGCACACGTCTCACGATGAAGGGACGTAGCGTGTGCTAGATGCGGCCGACGCACCTCTCGAAGGAACCGCGGCACAATCGCCCTTGTGCGCCGTTCACGCCTTCTACGCTCATTCATCCTGAACCTCCCCCGCCTACGACGCCCATCACGTCCCGCACGCGAATCGTGAGCGGAATCGTGGTGCCACCCGGCAGCGGGATTTCTGCGATGGTGATGCTGGCATCGAGCATCTGCTCTTCGACCTCGTAGCCAATCGCTTGCAAGACGTCCGCGGGATCCGTCGAGCCAATCGGTAGCGAGCGCAGCAGTTCCTGGGCGTTGGAAAGCGCCAAGACATCGGCGTGCGCGAGCACGTTGCTACTATCCGTGAGCACGGGTTTGAGCGAGCTCAAATCGACCGGCTCGAATCCAAGCGCTCGCACGGCGCCGTCAACGCGATCGCTCAACCATGTTGCCAAAGGCCCCATCCCGAACGACGTGAGACCTCCGAGCAAATCGTCCATGAGCTCGGACAATCCCTTGCTCATGTCTCCATAGGCGACGAGTACCTTGCCCCACAGCCCCATCACGTCATCGATGAGTCCCGCCACGCCACCTCCATCCGTACGTGAGGACAGCGACGAAAAGAACGAGGCGAGGACGTTGCTCTCGTCGGTCGCGGCGTCCGGCGCAAGCGCGGCGGCGGAAATCGCTCCCTGCACCCCGCCGTCTGGCTGAGCGGCGAAGGTCGTCGAAAGCTCCCCGGGAGCCTGCACCTCGCTCGACACCACCACTGCGATTGCGCCGTACCTCCCAGGCGGCGCGATGCGCGGGCGACGAGCCGCAAGCGCATCGAGCGCGGCGTCGAACGCGTCGCCTGCATCTTCGGAGGCGCCGCGCGCCTTCTGCTCGAGCTCGATCTCATGCTCCCGGCACGTCTCGTATTCGTCGAGCGCCAGCGTGAATTCGCGAAGATGATACTCGTAGCCGTTATCGATGGATGTCGATGCTGCGGGAACCTTCCCTACGTCCCCGATGCTGAATTTGCACACCGGACACTCCCGTACACGCCCCGCATCGATATCCTCCAGCGCCGCCATGCCACCAGAAGCCCCTTGGGCTCCAGGGCACTCCATGCCATAGTGAAGCGTTCTGCCGGCATCCTCCTGCGTCGTCGGCCATGAGGCGTCGGTGTAGAGCGTCGTCGCACGCGCCTCACTCGTGTTCTTCGGAAGCAGCGGAACAGAAACCGTCACGCCGGTATCCGTTTCGATCACCGCAGCGGAGGTGAACTCTTCTGCAGCGAATGCGTAAAACGCCTTGCGCGCAGCGGAGTCCGCCACAGCCTCGACGCCAGACCCTTCAGGCATATCATTTTCCAAACGCCATCGGTAATATGCGCGCGTGCGATCGAGCGCCACGTTGGGATCCCAGGTGAGACTCGACGCGTAATCTGGATTCTGCGCAGTGGAAAGACCGGAGAGCCGCGCGGCGCGCTCCTGCATATTCCGCCCTTCCCTCCCGCAGTCGGCAAGCCACGCAGCCTCCTTCGCCTGCGCGGTCTTCTCTTGCGCTTCGGCGAGCTCATCTGCCGCAACGTCTAGCTCATCCGCCGTATCCTCGATCGCGCTGGTGGAGACCTCGTCGCCCTCGAGCGCGGGAAACTCAGACGCAGATGCGCGCGGCACGGCGAGGGCAGTTCCCGTATACGACACCGCATCCCCCGATTGTGCTGCGCACGTACGCGTACCATTCGCCGCCACGAGAAACGGCAGAGCAGATTCAAGCGTCTTGAGACCGCGCGATGCAGAGGCGGCAAGGCTGTTCCGCGCGTTGAGCATCCTGATTCCTACGTCAATCGTTTGCGCGGCGAATGCGTTCACGCCGGGTATGAGCAGCCCCACGAGCCCTACGCCTGTAACGCAGAGCCCGGCAAGCCCCATGCTAAGCACCGCGGCATCGAGCACCGTCGCTGTCGTGTGATACGAAGAGACGACGTTTGCACCAGCAAGCGCTGTCGCATCGGCCGCAACCTGTACATCACCCGAACGTGACATGCTCCAGATGCCGCTCGCAACGGCGAATAGAAGCGAGAGCGTCACAAGGATCGAAACAGCCGCGGCAAGGCTCGTATACGCACCATCCTCAATAAAGAGCTCAATTCCACCGACGAACCCACGTCTCATAGCTCCCCTCGAGCCAGCTCGGTCTTCCCGCATAGCTCACCTCCACGCGCATCTCGACATCGCCCTGCCCGTTCGTCGTACCCAGCGCCCCGGCAAACGCGCCAAGTACTGGAAGCGGCGTCACCGCACCCGTAATCGCAGCCGTCACCGTCCCCTCCTCGTCGGCACGGATGAGCTCGATATCCCATGCGAGCGAGCCCCCTGCATGAAAGATCGAGAGGTTGGGGACGGCGGAGAGCCTGCGAAGGGCGAACGCTTCGCAGGAATCCATCGCCTCTCCGTCCGTTGTGACCATAAGCCGCGCCGTTTCGCTTGCCGCCGCCTCCATGACCGAACGCGTATACAGCATGCAGAGTGGCTGCAGCGCCAACAGCAGCAACGTAAGAAACGTCGGGAGGAGCAGGGCGGCTTCTACTGTTGCCTGCGCCGCATCTTCGCGAATGCCCATCGGTTCCACCCCCCCTCATCCCTCGTTCTAGTACAGTGCGATATCGAGCAGACCCATCCCATCGAGCACGTGCGAGCAAGCGTCTTCCACCAGTTGTGCCAGTGCGCCCGTCTCGCCCGCACGCCACAGCAGCGCGAGCGCGACGACGACCGCCATGAGTGCCGCGATGGTCAAGGCGTACTCGAGCGTCGCTTGTGCGCGCTCATCGAAGGCTGCTTCCCGCGCCCTTGCAAGGCGCTGTCCGCAACGACGCATCACGCCTACCGTCCAGTCGTCATGCATGTGCATGGTGCCTCCTATTCACCCTGCCGAGTCGTCCCGCTCGATAACCGCATCACCCGGGCAGTTGATGCGTCGTCGCCCTCCTCCGCCACGACCGTGACGATATCTACCCATCCGCTCTCGTCGAGCACGATGGCGCCCCATGCGTTTCCCTTAAGATCGAAGTATCCGCTCGTCATGAGCTGAGCGCCGGAAACTCCCTGGTACGCGCGAAGCACGTCGGCGGCGAGCTCGTTGATGGGCTGTTCCGAAGTCCAGGTACACGACGCTTCGCCATCTGCATGCATCGACGCGACATGGTCGAGTTTTGCCAGAAACGAACTCGTATCAAGCACGCGTCCTTCAGTCAGCGCAACATCCTCCTCCTGCGAATTTCTGCTCGGCACTTCAGACTCTTCGCTCGGCGTGCGATCACTCGAAACGGCACCTGATCCTGCTCTTTGAGCAACAGCGGAATCCGATGTCGTCCTAGAAGGCAACGCAGCTCCCAGCCAAAGTGCACACGCCGCGCAGATCAGGCAGAGCGCCGGCGCCAGCCAACGCAGGCGAAGCGCCTTGCGCGGTTCCGTCGCACCCGCACCTCGCTCCATATCCTTTCCCCGCATCAACGCATACCTTGCTACAGGCTGTTGATACCGTTAGCGATGGCATCCCAGAGCTCCGTCACCTTACCGCGAAACGCTACGATGGCCAGAATGGCGATGACGACGAGAACTCCTACGAGAATCGCGTATTCCGTCGTGCCCTGACCGGATTCCTCGGCAGCAAGGCTGCGCACCTTGCGGAAAGTGTCGACCGACACAGCGGGTACCTTCGAGATGAACCCTTCGAGAATCTGCTTTCCCATAACAACCTCCTCACAACATGCCGCTCGCAGCGAGCAGCGGTCCTACAATTGAAAGCAAGAGCGCCGGCAAGATGAGCGTTCCGGTAGGTATGAGCAGCTTGACCGGTGCCCGTTCGATATCCCGTTCTATCTGCGCGCGATGGGCGGAGCGAATCTCCCGACTCTGCGCAGCAAGCGTTTCGGAAAGCGGCGAGCCCAGCTTCAGCGCCTGATCGACCGCGATGCCAAACGATTCCAGCGAGCGCTCTCCTAGGTCGCAGGCCGCGCGTTCGAGCTCCTCCCCGCGCGCCGCTATCCCCATCTGCCAGGACAACCGTGCCCGCATCATGCGGTCTGGCAGCGCGCCCGTTCGATGCGTGCAATACAGCTCGAGTGCAGCATCGAACGAAAGCCCGGCAGAAAGCCCGAGGCGCACCACATCGACCATCTCGGCGATATCCCCCAGAACGACCTTTTCGCGACTCCCGCCCGCGAAGCGTCCGGCAAGCGAACGGATGGCGGCGACCACCAACGAACCTTCTCGCTTCGCCTCGCCAACACCGTGCGCGAGCAGCGCCCGAAGCCACGCCTTATCCTCTCCCCTCCAGCTTGTCGCCATCCAGGCTGCAGCCATCACGGCCGCACCGATGGGCAGCGCGTCCACGACTATCACCCCACATCGATCCTCATAATCTTTCGGATGATCATCCATGCGCAGATATCCAGCGCGAATGCGACCGCGACGCTTCCCGCCCCAAGGGGCGTGGCGATGCCGCGACGAAAATCTGCGGAAACCGTCGCCAGCGCGCATGCCATGGCAACGGGCATCCATGCGACGAGGCGCGCGGACATTCTCGCCTGTGACGTCTTGACCTCAAGCTGGCGCGTAAGCGCGATACGTTCGTTGGCCATATCGGCGGCTTCCGCAAGGAGCCCACGGAGCGGCGCGCCCGTGCGCTGCGAGATCTTGAGTGCGAGCGACACCAAGCCAAGACCTGGCGCGGGAAGCCGATCGAGCAGGTCGTCGAGGACATCGGATGCAGGGACGCCGCATTCGATAGCGCAGGCGACGCGCAGGAACTCGCCGCGCACGGGTTCCTCGGCATGACTGCCCACGAAACGCATCCCCTGCGCAAGCGTATGCCCAGAACCCAGCGCGATGGAAAGCGCTGCGAACGCCTCCGGCATCGCCGCGGCGACACGACGGCGTTCCTCATGCGCACGGTGCGTCGCACGAAGACGCAGATATGCAACGACCGCCACAGCACCCACTACAACACCCAGCACCGACCCTAGACCAATCGATCCCGCGAGCCCGCCAGCCAGCACCGCGGCGACAAGTACGCCCATCTCGAAATCACGCACAGGAACGCGCGCCGCGGGGATAGCTTCAGACGATGATGCGCCGAGCAGCACCTTGATAACCCGAGCGAACAATTGCGTCTGTCGAAGCTCGTCCCGGCAGATCCTCACGGCCGCGGCATCGCGAACCGCGACGGGCACCGACGCGCCCGCTCGGCAAAGCAGGACAACGACAGCTTCTTGCGCGCCGCCTCCACGAACCCCGCCCTGGAGCGTGCCTCCTATCCAGATCCCCTCCCCATTTCGGGGAAGGCACCCCGTTATGGTGAAAACGCCTCCTGCAACGGCTCCCGCGATCATCATGGGCACATAGTCCGCCATGCATCCACCTCCTCCTGCAAAAGCCTCCCTGCATGCAGGGCTTCTTCAATGAACGGCGGCTCGCACACCAGCTCCCACGCAGCCTCCGAGCTATCGAACGAGACGTAGCGTTCAAGCTCCACGCCACCGCGCGCGCCGCGTCGAACTCCCGAATACGAAGACACGAAGCGCCTGCCATCTGCCCTGCGCTCGGACATGACGATGCCGTCGAGCGCCATTGCAACCTGCTCCTCGATAAGCTCCGAGGGAAGGTTGATGCCGTAGCGCGCGAGCAACACGAGACGTACGATTGCCTCTTCCTCGGTGCCCGCATGAAGCGTGGTGAGCGACCCATCGTGACCGGTATTCATCGCCTGGAGCATGTCGATGCATTCGGCGCCGCGCACCTCGCCCACGACGATGCGGTCCGGCCGCATGCGAAGCGCGTTCGTCACCAGATCGCGAATGCTCACCTCTCCCTCCCCTTCAATCGAAGCCGCACGTGCCTCGAGCCGAACCACATGCGGGTGCCGAGCGAACTTGAGCTCCGCGGAGTCCTCGATCGTCACGATGCGCTCACCCACTGGGATCTCGCACGACAGCGCATTGAGCAGCGTCGTCTTACCCGACCCCGTCCCACCGGCGACGGCAAGATCTTGCCGCAAAACGACGGCATACGAGAGTAGCCGCGCATACCAATCGGGCAACGATCCAAGGCCGACGAGTTCCGCAAGCGAGCTGATTCGATCGGAGAACTTCCTGATCGTGAGCGCCGTGCCATCAATCGCCACTGGCGGTACGACTGCGTTTACGCGGTAGCCGCTCTGCAGCCGTGCATTCACGATAGGGCTCCGCTCGTCCACGCGACGACCCAGCGGCGACAGGATCCGATCGATGAGAATCCTAATCTGCTCGTCATCATCGAAGAGCGCTCCCAGTGGATGCAGCATGCCCTTCCGCTCGATATACGTGGAGGAGCAGCCGTTCACCATGATCTCGCTCACCGCCTCATCCTCAATGAGCTCTTGCAAAGGACCCAAGCCCACTACGTCGTCGAGGGCTTCGGCAACGATGCGTTCACGCTCATCGTCCTCCATGTCCTCGTGCCCCTGTGCGTTGAGCACCGCCTCGATCGCCGGCTTCAACTCGGCACGGGCGCGCTTCGTGTCCGGCTCTGCAGCGAGGTGCGCAACCTCGGCAAACCCCACCCGTTCCATGGCGGCGCGCTTCACCGCTCGAAGGGTCTCCCTATGCTCAGCAGAGCACGTACCGGAGCCGCGTGCCACGCGGCCGCTCTTTCGCACACGCTGCGCGCGCTCGAGAACGCTCATGCCGCTTCACCGACGTTCTTCCAAGGAAGATGCAAGCGAGGGCGCGCAGACGCCTCGCGACAAGCGTCTTCTCGAGTGGGCTCCTCCACAACAGGGCACCCCAACTCACGTAAGAGCTGCGAAGCCAGCCGTCGGATGCTCTGGCCGAACGGCGTCTGCGCACGCACCGCTTCGTCCATGCGACCGATTTCTGCAAGCGCAGAGAGATTGCTCCCGCCATCGGCAACGCGCGCCTTGGAGCTCAGCGCCACCTTCATCTCGATGCGCAGTGCCGTGTCTCCGGGACACCCACGCTGACCGACGCGGTTCACCACGCAGGTCATGCGTGTACGCGGGATCCCGAACCTCCCTATCATCGCGACGAGCCGCTGCATGGCCTCCGCGCTGCCCACGGCGTCATCGCCCACCACAAGGCAGCGATCACATGAAGAGACCATCGCCGCGACAGCGTCTGTCCATGTGGTGGAGGTATCGACGATCACTACATCCGCTTCGGCGCGCAGCACGCCTAACAAGAGCTCGAGCGGCTTGCCTAAAAGTTCGGCACGCTCCGGCACGCCAAGAGGCCCCCACAGGGTCAGTCCCGGCGCAATGCGCACCGACGCCCTCACGATATCCTCCTCCGAAAGCACACCCGACGCCGAAGGCTCGACGATCGTCCCTATATCGCGTGGCTCCTCCACGCCGAGCATCATGTAGGCGTTACCGAACATGAGGTCAAGATCGAGCAGGGCGGTTCGCAATCCCGAACGAGCCGCGAAACATGCCATTGCCGTCGCAATCGTCGTCTTGCCCGAACCCCCACGGCCAGAAGCCACGCATATCACAGGAGCTCGTCTTCCCTTACCCGCTTCCGCAGGGCGCGAAGAGGCGCGCGCCGCAAGCGGCGGTTCCGGCTCCGGTTCATCGAGATCTTCCGTCTCGACGATCTCCAACCCTGCAGCCCGCATGGGCGCCACGCGAGCCGAGGCATCCCCCGCACACGCGGCACGATTTCTGTGCGCAGCCGCTTCCCGCTGCCCGCTCGACCTGGGCAGAGACGCGTTCGCCATCCCGAGATTGCCCGTATCTTCAGGCGAAAGCCCCGGCGCCAGCGACGCCGTCTCACTCTCATTCCGCTGCGCCGTCTCAGTTCGCCGACACGTCCGCACCGCCTCGAGGGGAATCACCTCGGCGGCGCCCGCATAGAAGAGCGGCGCGATGCGCGCAGGGTCAACATCCTCGACAAGCACAACCACGCGCCCCACCCCTTCAGCCCGAGCCATGCGCTCGACAAGGGTTGCGTGCGCCTCGATACCCAAACCTCGCGCAAGTACCATCGTGCCCGACACCTTGCCCGCGAACGACGTCGCAAGTCGCTCGAGAAGCACCGGGTCATCTATGCGCAGCACGCATGCACCTCGCTCTCGCTGTTCGATCTCCCGCTGGACGATTGCGTAGTCATCGCTCGAGCAATACGCGAACCATAGCTGTCTCATGCTGTATCTCCTCCAGATTCTGCTTCCATGTCTGTGGCGTCACCGCTATCGGCGGCATCCTCACCGCGCGCAGAACTCGCGTTTCCGGCAGGCTTTGTCTCCCGTGCCGCAGCTTCGTCATCGCTTGCAACGCCCGTGACTTCCTCAGACTGTTCCGTTTCACGCACTTCGTCCGTATCAGACGAAGCCTCGTCGTCCGTGCTTTCGACCTCAGATCCTGGAACCACCAGGTTTATCGATCCTTTCGCCGTGGCGGCAAGGAGCTCCGAGACGCGATCTGGCGCGACCGCAACCGTCACCCAGCTCAGATCTGCCGACGCTCCACCGGCTTCGTCCGCACTCGTTGCGATGACTTGTGCGCGGCAGATGCAATCGGCGATACCGGTTCCCGCCAGATACACGTCGACCGTATCCCCGTATGCGAGCGTGCCGCCCGCCGCATGCGCGGAATCCACCGGCACCGAGACGGCGACCATTCCCTCGGGAACCTCGAGTGCGTCGCCGCGCTCTTGAAAATACACCGGACAGAGCACGGCTCGCGCGGGTATGTTCGATGTGGCTCGCTTGCCCACGATCTCGTCTACCGACGTTGCAGAATCGGCCGGCAGAAGCCCCGCGACCCACTCCGTAAGCTCGATATCTCCCTCGTCGATCAGCTCACCTGCAGCGACATCGCGCGTCGCGACGCAAACGCTCACCACGTCGCCGCCGTACGCAGCAAGAAGTTCTTGCCGCTCGCGCGCCGCCTCCGCCCGAATAGACGCGCCATACCACGATGCCAGGGCAAACGCCAAGATGCCCGAAGCAACGCTTATCGCCAGCCGAACCCCGCGCCTCATCTCGCACTCCCTGCCCCGTGGTCTGCGTGTTCGATTCAATTGTGAAAAGGGCGACGTACTAGCCGACTGGAAATATGAGAAAGTCCCTCGCGACCTTGCAGAATCCTTGTCGCAATCTTTCTCGGTGTGCCAGAAGCGTGCAAGATTCACCAGGATATGCGACAAGATTTTTTGAAGCGCTCCACTCGACCCCAAGCAGGGCGAAGAAACGAACTATTCAAGTTTTAAGCAAATCTATACGCTCATAGGGCACCATGCTGCAGACATCTCGCCCGACGCACCGCGACGAGAAGCCGTTCGCACGTCGCAAGCCCCACACGTCACTACAGATGGATATCCGGGTCGAGGCTCTGGGCGCTCACGCGCATCTCCTCGGCTAACCCCTGGAACACCTCGAGCCGGAGCTCGTCAATCTCGCCCGACGCGACCGCCGCGCGCACCATGCACCCGGGCTCGTGCGTATGCGTGCAATCGTTGAAGCGGCATCCGCGTGACGCCTCGACGACCTCGGGAAACATGCGCGCGAGTCCGCGCTCGTGCCCGACGAGCGGCAGGCTGCGCAGTCCAGGGGCGTCCGCGATCACGCCGCACGAACCAGGGAGCTTCACCATCACGCGTGCCACTGTGGTATGGCGGCCGGCATCGTCGCGCGCACGCACCGCGCCCGTCTCCAGCGCCTCGTGTCCCAACAGGGCGTTCAACATGGTCGACTTGCCCGCGCCCGATTCTCCGAGGATCATCGCGCAGGTTTGGGTCGGCACGCAGGCACGCACCTCATCAAGCCCCTCGCCCGTGGCAGACGAAGAAATGATCACGCGAACATCCTCGCCCACCAGGCGCCTCACACGGCCAAGCTCGCGCTCGAGCTCGTCGGGAGCGCAGCGATCTGCCTTGGTGAGCACCACGACGGCACGCGCTCCGCAATCCGCCGCGAGCACGAGCGAACGGGCGATGCGCCCCAAGAGCACCTCTCCGGCACCGAGCGGCTGCACCACGAGGATTGTATCGACATTCGCACAGAGCACCTGGCGCTCACCGCGGTTCTTGCCACGCCAGCGCTCGAAGACCGTGCGCCGGGGCAGCACGCACTCGATCACGCCCATGTCATGCCCGGGCGCGCGACGCAGCGCCACCCAATCGCCCACGGCGGGGAGCAGCGACGCTTCATCTTTGCGCTGCTTGGCAAAGCCGACCGCATGCTCGGCGCGAAGCGTTTCGTGCTCGGTCGCCACCAGGGGAAATCCTCGGTCGAGCCGAACGACGCACCCTATCTGCATCTGCTCAGCATCTTCAACGTCCGAACAAAAGGCGTCGAAGGCCGCACGCTGGGCATCATCGAGCCGAAGATCACGAAATGCCGGGACATCATGCAAGGCATCGATCTTGGGAAGCGCGGCGATGACGCCGCTTTCGTCTGTTGTCGCAGCACGCCGCTTCCCCGTGCGCCGCGCCTTGCCCTGTGCCCGTTTTGCCATGGATGCCTTAGCCGACCACGAGCGGCACGCCGCAGTCCGCGCAGAAGTTCATATCGTCATCCCAGATCTTGCCGCACTGCGGGCAGCGCTTGTGCACCTCTGACGGCTCGACCGGGAAAAGCTCCGCCACCGGATGCGCGCAGCCGGGACAGAAGTTGAAGTGAGCCTCGATAACAGCGCCGCATACCGGGCAGATGCGAGCCTGCTGCTCGGGCTCGGGAGCATCGACCACAGGCTCTTCCGCAACCGGCTGCTCCGCCATCGCCGCAGCCTCGGCCTCAGCCTCAGCAGCCGCGGCAGCTTCCGCCTCAGCAGCCGCAGCAGCCTCCGCCTCAGCAGCCGCGGCAGCCTCGCGCGCGCGGGCTTCTTCGAGCTGAACCCGAACCTCGGCAAGCTTCGCCTCGTACTCGGCTGCCGTCTGATGCTTCGCCTCGACCTCGGCCTCAAGCTGCGTCACCGCCGCCTGCGCCTGCTCAATCACGGCCTTGTTCTGCTCAATCTGGCCCGTCGCCTCGGCGATGTCGGAATTCACCGCCGCCAACGCCTCCTCGATCTCGCCCATCTGCTGCTCGAGCGCCTGAATATCCTCCATTGGCAACCTGCCTCCCACTCGCAGGCGCGACGATCAAGTTCCGCGCCCAACCAAGCGAACCATTGCTCCCATTGTCTCACGAAGCGCCCCGTTTGCACGCATGAACGGAAATTTGGATACAGACGGACACACCGATTGTCCCCGCAACAGGTAGACGCCCCAGGCACCTCACATGCCCCTCGCGCTCTATATACTGTCCTACCACCGCTGGCCATCATGCGCGTGGACAAGAAGACACGCGCCGCCGCGAGCGCGTTAACAGAAGACCCTCCCGGATCTCCCCCTGAGCGATTCCGCAGGCGCGAAGCGCCGAGGACAAGCGAAGGGGAAATCCGGGAGGGTCGACAGGACGATATCAAGCGGCGAAGCTTACTTCTCCTTCTCCACCGCGCGCATGATGGCCTTGTAGATCTCCACGATCGGGATGATCAGGAAGCCGAGCGCAAGCGCGGTGACCATGCCCTTGAGCTCGAGGTGCTCCACGCCGAAGAAGATCATCGAGAGCGCGTCGACCTCGACCACGATGAGCGTGAGGACGAGCGCGAGGAATGCGGCGCCCCACAGCCACTTGTTCTGCTTCTTCATGTGGAAGATCGAAGCACGACGGCTACGCATGTTGAAGCAGTGGAAGATTTCGACCATGTTGAGCGTGATGAACGCCATCATGACGCCCTCTTCGTCGGCCATGGAGGTGGCGAGCTGGGAGAGGTCGATCTCGCCCAGGTCGAAGTACACGCCGCAGAAGAAGCTGATGAGCACCAGAACGGCGATGACGACGCCCTGTACCACGGTGTCGAGACCCATGTTGCCGGCGAACACGCCGTCGGTGGCGTTACGCGGCTTGCGCTTCATGACGTCGCCCTCGGCCTCTTCCATACCGAGCGCGAGCGCGGGGAAGCAGTCGGTGACGAGGTTCACCCACAGCAGCTGGATGGGCTGGAACAGGGTGAAGCCCATGAGCGTCGCCGCGAACACGCTGAAGACCTCGGCGAGGTTCGCGGAGAGCAGGAACTGGATAACCTTGCGGATGTTGTCGTAGATGCGACGACCCTCTTCGCACGCGTTGATGATCGTAGCAAAGTTGTCGTCGGCAAGCACCATGTCGGCGACGTTCTTCGTAACGTCGGTGCCGGTGATGCCCATGCCGATGCCGATGTTCGCATGCTTGATCGAGGGCGCGTCGTTTACGCCGTCGCCCGTCATGGCAACGATCTTGTCCTTCGCCTTCCACGCCTCGACGATGCGGGTCTTGTGCTCGGGCTGGACGCGCGCGTACACGCGGTAGTTCTCGATCTTCTGGTCGAGCTCTTCGTCGCTCATCTTATCGATGTCGGCACCGGTGATGGCCTGGCTGCGATCCTCGACGATACCGAGATTCTTGGCGATGGCCACGGCGGTATCGATATGGTCGCCCGTGATCATGATGGTGCGGATGCCGGCGCCCTGAGCCTCGGCGATGGCGGGAGCCACCTCGGGGCGCTCGGGGTCGATCATGCCGGAGAGGCCGCAGAACACAAGGTTGTTTTCGAGCGCCTCGGGCGAGCAATCGGAGGGCTTTTCGTCATAGGTGCGGCTCGCAAGGGCAAGCACGCGGAGCGCCTCGTCGGCCATGGACTTGTTGGCGGCGAGCAGCTGCTCGCGCTTCTCATCCGTCATGGGAACGATCTGATCGTTCTCGTACACGCTCGTGCAGAGGTTGATAACGACGTCGGGAGCGCCCTTCGTGTACTGCTCGAACTTGCCGTCGGCCTCCTCGACGATAACGGACATCATCTTGCGGCCAGAGTCGAACGGAGCCTCGCCCACGCGCGGGTGCTCGACATCGAGCCCCTGCATGCCAGCCTTGGCAGCATCGTTCACCAGGGCGCACTCGGTGGGCTCGCCCACGGCCTCGCCGGCCTCTTCGTCCCACTTCGCATCGGAGCAGAGCGCCATACCGGCAAGGAGCTTCTCCTCGGAGGAGGCGAGCTCGTGCTTCACGACCGTCATCTTGTTCTGGGTGAGGGTACCGGTCTTATCCGAGCAGATGACCTGGGTGCAGCCGAGGGTCTCGACGGCGCTCAGGTTGCGGATGATGGCCTGGCGCTTCGCCATCTTGGTCACGCCGATGGAAAGGACGATCGTCACGACGGCGACCAAGCCCTCGGGGATGGCGGCGACGGCAAGCGACACGGCAACCATGAAGGTGTCGAGCAGCAGGTGCGGCTCGGCGGCGACGGTGCCAAAGCCAGCGCGCAGCACGTCGACCGCGAAGACGACCACGCAGATCACGATGACCAAAATGGTGAGGATCTTCGAAAGCTCGGCGAGCTTCATCTGGAGCGGCGTGAGCTCTTCCTTGGCGTCGTTGAGGGCGCCGGCGATCTTGCCCATCTCGGTGTCCATGCCGGTACCGCACACGACGGCGCGGCCGCGGCCGTACACCACGGTGGAGCCCATGTAGCACATGTTCTTACGGTCGCCGAGCGGCACGTCATCCGTACCCTCGGCAAGCTCGATGACCTCGGTGTGCTTCTCGACCGGGACGGACTCGCCGGTGAGGGCGGCCTCCTCGATCTTCATGGAAGCGCTCTCGAGCACGCGGCAGTCGGCCGGGACGGCGTCACCGGCCTCGAGCAGCACGATGTCGCCAGGCACGAGCTCGGAGGAGTGCAGCGAGATCTGCTTGCCGTCGCGGATGACCTTCGACTGGGCGGCGCTCATCTCCTGCAGTGCAGCGAGCGCCTCCTCGCTCTTTGCCTCCTGGATGACGCCGAGCGCGGAGTTGATGATGACGACCGTCATGATGATGATGACGTCCGCCCACTCGGACTCGCCCTGGATCATGCCGGTCACAGCCGAGATGACGGCAGCAACGATAAGCATGATGACCATGGGGTCGGCCATCTGCTGGAAGAAGCGGATCCACAGCGGGGTCTTCTCTTCCTCCTTGAGCTTGTTGGGGCCGAACTTCGCCGCGCGCGTCTGCGCCTCGGCAGAGGTTAGGCCGGTTTCCGCGTTCGTGGACTGCTCGACGAGCACGTCCTCTGCGGAAGCAAGATACTCCTTCAAATGTATCCCTCCCGATACATAGGAACGACGGGCGTCGAAGCGCCCCGGTACTACCATGGCCCCGATCATAATTCCAGGAAGGCAAGGGCTTGCCACGTAAACTTATATATTAGCTGAAGTTTGCACATATCTGCGCAGGAATTCGGCCAATTTTGAATGTTCTTCCGACCAATACCTGTCAAATAACCCCAAGGGTTTTTCGGCATGCGGCGAGTTGCGTCACTCGCAGGGTTCACTCTTGACCATCCCCTCAATGCTGAGCAGATGGAGCCGCTCGTCGCGTTCAGCCTCCTCTCTCAAGCCCTCGGTAAACCCCGTCTTTGAGAAGATGAAGCGCTGTGCATGAGACGACGCATGGATAAGACCGCCCCGGTCACCGAGGGTCTTGGCAACATCCAAGCCGACCTTCTCTTGCTGCCACTTGCACTCGCCGAGCACCGTCGGAACACCCTCGGTAAGCCCAACGATGTCGATCTCTTCTTCACGGCGCTCCCGGGGGTTGTTACCCCACCAGCGTCCGATTTCGTCGACGTCCTCCCCGAGCTTACCCGCAACGTTTTGACGCCACAACCACTCGCGACAGATGCGCTCGAAGGCATCGCCCATGTACTCTGATAGATGCTTTTGAATCAGAGCGAGGGCGCGACGGGGCATATGTCGCTCGATCGTAGATCTGTTCGGCGCGATAAATCGATACCAGAACCGGAAGAGGTTATCCGCAAGCCGATACGTCGGACGGCGCCCGCCACCGCACACGGGGAATTCTTTCTCCACCAGACCGATACGCTGGAGCTCCTTCAGATAGTACGTGAGCTCTCCTGCGGTCAGTCCAACCGTCGTCGCGATCTCGTTGTTCTCCGTCTTGCCCGACGCAATCGCCTCGATAATCGAATTGTAGGCCGCGGATTTCTGAACCTCCTGCTTGAGCAGGTTCAACGGCTCCTCAAAGAGAATCGAGGAGGGATCCAGGAAGGCTTCGGCGATGTTCTCGTCCAGAGAGCGACCATCGCTGAATTGTTGAAGGTACAGGGGAATGCCGCCCGTCATACCATAGACCTCGGCAGCCTCAATCGGCTCTAAGGCGGGGAAGAACCGGCGAGATTCGAAGAAGTCAAGCGGCCGTAACTCAAGCTGCGCGGTTCGCCGGCCGTAGAGCGGACTCTGCTCGCCAAGCACTTGCTCCCGCATAAACGAAAGCGAAGAACCACAGAGCATCAGATAAAGCTGGGAGGTGTCCTTCGATCGGTCGATCAGTGCTTGCAAGATGGACGAGACACTTGAATCGGCCTTCGCCAGGTAGGGATACTCGTCGATGATGAATACGATGCGCTGCTGAGATGCCCGTGCAAACACCGCCTCAAATGCCGTTTGAAAATCTGAATACTGAGGTGCGAGCTGAGGGTCGGCATCAGGTTGGTCGAAGGCATAGATCGCTCTGCTGAGATTGCGCAAATTTGCCGTGACGTTATCCTCGACAGCGGTGAAGAAGATCGCACGCTTATCCTTCACGAATTCCGACATCAGGTAGGTCTTGCCCACGCGACGACGCCCAAACAAAACGGGGAACTGAAAGCCACCGCGCTCATAGAGGCGTTGCAATGTTCTGAGCTCTGTCTTACGACCGATTATCATGTTTGCCTCCTCAGATGCCTCAGAAATGCTCTTCCTCATACTAACATGATTCGTTTTTACATAAGTTGACTTTACTAAAGTTGACTTATGTAAAATCATGTCAAATTACCCCAGGGGTTTCGACATCGCCTCTTTGGCATGCGGCAAGTACGAGAGCGAGCGGGATGCAGAGCATGAGCGCCGGGTAGAACCACGCTACCGGCACAGCGCCATATATCACACCACCAATCGCTGGACCGAGGAACATTCCGATATCGAACCCCATGTAATACGTGCTGTTCGCAAGACCCGTCTTTCCTGGCCCCGCGAGCTTCACGGCGGTAGATTGACACACCGAGCACATGATGCCGTAACCGCCCGCCAAAAACACCGCGGCCGCCGCCATAGCAAGGTTGCCGTGCATGACCCACAGGAGCGCGAGCGCTGCAAGCATCGACGCTGCCGAGCAAACCGTGAACGTGCGGAACGACACGCGGTCGAACACATCGCGCAGCACCACACGCATTGCAAGGAGCACCACGGCGTAGATGGTGAAGAACCATTCCTCCGCCACCGGCAGCACACGATCGGCAACGTAGCTCACCAAATACGACTGAGTCGCGAAGTAGGGTATGGCGAAGAGGATGATCATCACCGCAGCGGGAAGAGACGCGACAGACAGCAGCTTGAAACCGCTGCCCCGCTTGCCGCCGGATGCTCCGCCATCGGCGCGCTGAGTTGCCGCAGGCTTCTCCGCTGCCACGCCAGAATCGCGCACACAGTTCATGAAGACGAGCGCGAGCGCGGCCATCAGGGCGGAGCATATGAACGTCGCCTGGTAACCGAATGTCTGGTACAGCAGAATCCCGAGCGCCGGACCCACCGCCACGCCAAGCGCATTCATCATGCCGAACAAGCTCATCGCAGCGCCAATACGGTTCTGCGGGAGCGTTTGGGCGAACCACGTGGACATGCACACGGAGCAAAACGAATAGCCTACCCCGCCGATAACGCGGAACAGCACGAGCTGCACCGGGGACGTTGCGATAACGTGCCCGGTCGAGGAGACCAACATGAGCACGGCACCCACCGTGGCGAGGCGCCGCTTGCGCACGCGATCGGTGGCGTTGCCGGCGATGGGTCGACACACGAGCGAGCACAGGCTCATGCTTCCGCTCACCACGCCCGCGAGCGCGACCGTCGCGCCGAGCGACATCGTGAAGCCCGCGATAACCGGCCCCGTCACCATGAAGCACGCCATATAGCAGAACGTCGCCGCGAGAATAAACGCCGCGTCGCGCGTGACAAGCCGCTCACGCCTTTGAGTCAAATGAACCCGGTTCAATTGGCTCACTCGCTCCAATAGTCATCGGCAAGCACCTTGAAGCAGATCTTCCGAAGAGCGCCCGGCTCCTCGCCCGGAAGCACGACGTTGGGACAATGGGGCTCGCCCACCCAGAACAGCGCGAAACGACCGTGGTCGAGCGACCCTTCCAGCAGATCATCGTTTTCCGGCACAGGCAGGCAGTACCCCTTATCCGTGCCTTCGTCGAACTCTTCGACAGGCTTCACCGCACCGGGCGTGGTGAAGAAACGCTCCGCGCCCTCAAGATCGATTTGAACATCGTGATAGCGACGATGTACCTCGAAGCGCGCATCTTCAAGGTGCTTCGTACGCGCCTCCATGACGTTCGCGTACACGCGATCGCCGTCGATCCGCGTGATGCCAAGCGGCAGCGTCGCCGGATCGTTCTTTGCCAACCAATCAATCAAAACATCGAGCCCACGCGAAATCCCGCGATAGCGCCCGATGGCATCTAGCCCATCGTAAATCATCACAGCCTCCCTTCAGGAGTCAATGGGGACCGGGTTCAATCGGCTCACCCGCTATGTTAAAAAACCCCTGGGGTAATTTTACGATTTTACGCCGTGCGAGCGCCCTCGCCGGAGGTGGGGTTGTATGTACCCTCGCCGCGCACCTTGCCCATGACGTCTTCCTCGGAAAGCGCAACCCACTTGATGCCGCGACGCGTCTGGTAGGCATAGGCCACGTGAATCATGCCATCCGAAGCCTGGATGATGCAGGGATACTCATACTGGCGGTTGTTGAATTTGTTCTCGTCGCCCACGTAGCCCTCTCCGCGCTCGATGTGGCGGATGAGCGGGAACGTAAGTCCGCCGTCTTCGGAGAGCGCGATGGACACCGGATTGCGCAGCGCCGGCCACGCGCCCGTCTTGCCGTACGTCGCCGGCGCGGAATTGTGGTTGTACGTGATGGCGATGCGCCCGCTTGTAAGCTTCACCACGCCGATGCCGGAGTTGTTGTTGGGCAGCGGCGTAGGCACCGGCGGAGTCCAGGTATCGCCGAAATCGTGCGACTCGCTGCGATAGATCCAGTCCGCCTCACGGCTGCGCATGAAGGCGACGAGATGCCCCGGTTCGAGCTCCACGAGGCTCGGATGCACGCGACCAGAGGAATTCGGCATGTCCACGCGACGCCATGTGGCACCCTCATCGTCCGAGATGGCGAACGCACTGGGGTCGCCCGCCAGACCGGTGGCGCTATCCGTGCAGAGCCACAGGCCATAGACCCAACGACCGTTCGAAAGCACCTGGATCGCCTGGCGCGCGAACGTGCCCTCCTCGGACAGCACGACCTCGGGCTCGCTCCACGTGCGCCCGTCATCGGTCGAAACCTGCTTCTTCACGACGCTCGTGTACTGCATGTTGTTCTTGCCCGGCTCGCGCCCACGCTGCGAGGTATACATGCACCAGATCTCGCCACTCGGAGCCAGGAACAGCGACGGGTTCTGGTTGGAGAACTCGTTGTCGGTCGAGATCATCGTGGGCTCGCTCCACTGCTCGGCACCCTTGTCGAGCCGCGACACCACGATGTTCACGTCCGTATCGCCCTCGAACGTGCCGGCGAACCAGCAGCACAGAAGCGTGCCCGCAGGCGTCTCGAGCAAGCCCGGGCCATGATGCGAGCTCCATGCCCCAGGCGAGAGCATAGCCTCGGTGACCTGCATATCTTCGTCGAAATAAACCTGGCCATCCGGCGTGAGGCCGGGAAGCGTCTTCGGCATCGTATCTCCTCCTGATAGATAACTCGTTTGGGGGCGGGGGTCGAAATATGTCACGCAACGTGTCTTGAGTTTCTCGCCTCGCCTTATTCAGGCGCCGCAAGAACCAGACCTTCATCGAAATGCATCATTTCAGCCATTAGCAGACAAAATCCTGTCCGTAATGACTATTTGAGATGATTTCGATGAACGAAGCCCGATTGAAGCCATCGCAAAACCGCCCCCTAATCGATTCGCCTGAGCGAGCCGTCTTCGTTGCGCCCGTAACGCCTCACGATCTCCCAGCCCATCTCGACCTCGCGCAGATCGACCGCATGCGGCATGCGCTTGGCAACGATGAAGTGGTAGAGCTCATCAGCCCCTTCGTCCGCGGTCTCCCAGGCCTGGTGAATGAAGCGGGCATCCTCGCCGCCCTCTTCCACCTTGCGCGGAGCCACGAAACCGCTCGCTGTATCGCCGTACATCGGCTCGACGGGAATGTTGTTGAACCGCTTCCAGAACGCAACCGTGGGACCCCAGGTGCCATCGCCGTCGGACGTGACGGGGAACAGATGCCCCTTCTCGAATCCCACGTTGTCTACCATGCCAACAAACTGGACGAACGGCATGCGATATGGATACGCGGCGCGCTTCTGGTCAGCTAGCTTGTGCGTTGGGGAAGGCTCGTCCTCGCCCTTGGGAAGATCCTTGAGCGCGGAGTTCTTATTGAAGAGCAGCATGCCGGGAATAGACTCGTCCAAATTCGCAAAGTAGCTCATATGCGGGCCGTTAAGCGCCACGACGCCGGCGAACACATCTGGGTAGGAGCTTGCAAGAGCGTTCGAGAACATCGAGCCCATAGAGAAGCCCGAGATATAGATGCGCGAACGGTCGATGGGATGAACCTCGGCCATGTGCTCGATGAGCGCCATGACAAAATCGATGTCCGTGGGGATGCGGGGGTCTGCCCATGCATTCCAGCGCATCTCTACCGTCGCATCGGGGAAAACGCAGATAACGTCGTCACGGTCGGCGATATCCGCCCAGCCGCTCTGCTCGGCGCCATACAGGCCGCAGCAGTTGATACCGTGGAAGTAGAGCACCAGCGGCACGGGATCGGCGGTGCCTCGCAGCTGCGGAGGCACGTACTCGAACCACGTACGCGGAAGGCCATCTTCAAGACCAAGCGACGTGTCTTCCACATGCGGTGTGAACCCACGTCCCTCGAAATCGATGCGCGCCTGGTAGGTGCCAAAATCATCGTTGCGCCACCGGCGGCAGCCCGCGAACATGCGCGCCCACGCAGCTTCGACCTCAGCGGCGGAAAGCCCCTTGTCGCCCACATGGTAGGTGACGTTGGCATTCGCCGCCCGCACGTGGCAAACGCGACCATCATCCTCGATGACCTCGCCATCCGCCCCGTTCGCCTGCGCTAGCGCCGCCTCGACGGCGGCGTTGCGCTCATAGAGCCATGCGACCTGTTCGGCACCCTTGCCGGCACCGGGCTCGAAGCCCTTGGGGAACGCGCCCAGCATGATGGCGGCTACGTCGAGCGGATGCTCGGCGGCAAGCGTCCACGCCACCGCGGAAGCTTCGGGCGAGCACGCCAGATGGAAGATCATGCCGTTGAAGCCCGAAACGCCCACCGTGGGCTTGAGCACGGCGAAGCAGCGAACGATGAACTGCGTGTCGTCATCGCGCGCAGGATCCTGCGCGTAGTTCCAACCCTCTTCGAGCGGGTTGGGGAACACCACGATCACGTGCTCGCGCTCGGCAAGCGCGGCGAGACCAAGCTCATCGAGCGTACGCTGGGCGCTCGCAAGGTCGCTGCCGTTGCGAAGCACCATGAGCACCTGCGCCTGCTTGGGATGCGGAACTCCGGAGGCAGGGATGTACACGCACATGGTGCGCTCGATACCCTCCGCCGCATCGACCTCGTTCTCGGGGTTGGGAACCGCAACCACGGCACCCGGAACGGTAACCTCGACCAGTTCCCCGCCCCGCGGCGAGAACTGAATGATCGGATCCATCATCTAAACCACCTCCACGCGCTTGGAGCCCACCGGGCGCCGGAAACGCTTCATAAACTCCCACGCAGCACGCGCCTCGTCCACGATCGCACCATGCGGCATGTTCTTCATACGGGTCTGCGCCACCATCTCCACACCTTGAGCGTTGCGGTAGACCGTGGTATCGAAGCGGTCGCCCTGTGAATACCCGCGGTCCGCGACGTACGCTTCGGCGGGGTCAAGGCGCTCACCCGTCGCGCGATCGCACGCGTTGGCGGAAAGCACCACGTCAACCTCTTCGGTCGTAAGCTCCCCGGCCTTATCATCGGAATCGCCTGCAGCGATCCAGAAGGGCATCTCGTACTCACCATCACCAAAGCCGGGGGCGAACACGAAGCGCCCAAGGCCGCTCGAGACGATCGCTTCGAGGCACGGCCCGTTCCACGGCGACGCCGCGGTGAAGAGCTCCGGATGCAGCGAGGCCATCTGGCAGGTGAAAACCGCCCCGTTCGAGAATCCCGTGATATACGTGCGCTCTTTGCACAGGCCAAACGACGAGACCGTCTGCTCGACCATCTTTGCAAGCGCCGGCGCATCGCGCTCCTCAGACCATACGTTGCCGGGAGAATCGGGCAGCATGACAGCGAAAGCCTTCGTTTCGTCTGCCAGGCGCTCCCAACCGTTCTTCTCGGCGAAAATCCACGTGGGCTCGCCGCGCCCGTGGATGGAAATCACGAGCGAGAGGTTGCGCGCTTGGTCACGCGTGAAACCTTTAGGCAGGTACACAGCATAGTGATACCGTTCGCCACCGTGCTCCACCTCGTCGTGGAAATACGCGCCATCGTGGTAGAACTCATCTTTCGTGCGACGGGGCGCGAGCGTGCCGTCTGGCCCGTTCTTCCAACGAATCACACGGCAGAAGAAGTCCATACCCGCAGCGGCGATCGCAGGGTCCGCGCCCGTGAGACCGGGCGTCACGCGAACCTGCATCCCCGCGTTGGCCGGATTCGCGAACACCTGCGTGGCGTGGCCGGAAATCTCGACGTCCTCGGCGGGTTCGGCCGCATCGACCGCAACGGCGTGCTCAAGCATGGCCTGGGCATTTCCAGCGCCCATGAACCACGCGGCGATGGGAATGTCACGGTTCTTGACGTCATAGTCGACCGGATCTTTCACGAGCCAATGCTCGGAGGGCTCGTCGAGCGCCGCGAGGGCATTCGGGGAGCCGTCGACGAGCACGCTCGCCGCCGCGAACCCCGGGCAAGAAAGCTGGTAGTTCCCGGCAAACGTTGCTCCATCGCCATATCCAACCAGGTAGATGAGCGTCTCCCATGCCCAGAGCGACCCACCGGAAGCCGCGCTTCCAGCGCCCGCCGCCTTGAAGCTCCGGCGATTCTCCTGGTAGAGCCTCATGGGCATGTCGGCCGGACAAGAATCCCAACCGTCGCCCGCCACCGCGACCATAAGAACCGCGGCATCGCTCTCCACCGCATCGATCCAACCGGATTGCTGGGCGAATTCTTGAGCGGCAGCCTCCGTGCGGGCTTGATCTACTGGCGGAAATAGAATGACGGTCTTCACCGGGTCGATCGAAGCCCTGGTGGAAACGTATACATAACGAGGTTGTTCTGACATATTTCCCTCTCCTCCCTTTCGGGATCTGCGGGCCTTGGATGCGGGAAGACCGCCGCCAGCCAAGCTCATCTGGATAGAATACGCCCCGCGCGACATGGTCGAACGGGGCGCAAACGGACTAGATTACATCGGGAAGGCGATAGTGGCACCAAGGGCGAGGAAGACGATCTTCACGATGTACATCGGAACCGAGAACTTCCAGAACTCGACCATGGTGTAGTTGCCCATACCCATGATAAGCGCGGGCAGACCGTCGATGGGCAGGAAGCCACCAGACCAACCGGCCAGCGTCACGGCGACAGCGGCCGCGGCGGGGTTCAGACCGAGCGACATGCAGGTTGCAACCGCGATGGGAGCGAAGATGAACACGGAGCCCATGTTGGAGCCGGTGAACGTAGCGCAGACCGAGGTGAGCACGCAGAAGACGAGCACGACCACGAATCCGGGCATGGCACCGCCCATGGCGCCGGCGACCATCTCGCCGATCATGGCGGTGAAGCCAGAGTCCGCAAGGGCGTTCGCGACCGGGATGACGCCGCCCATCATGAGGATGAGGGGCGAGAAGATGCCGTCACGCATCTCCTTGAAGTTGATGACCTTGGCGAACAGCAGCACAAAGGCGCAGAGGCCGGGGAGCACGTAGGCGATGTTGCCGAGGTTGGAGGCGAACATCATGCCAAGCACGGAGACCACGAAAGCCAGGATGACGAGGATCTCCTGCCAGCTGGCGAGCTTGGGGGCGGCGTCCTGCGCCTTGCCCTTGTTCTGGTCCTCGATGCTCGCGGCGGCATCGTCTGCGAGCGGGTGATCGGGGAGTAGCTTGTAGCCCACGATAGCCCATGCGAGGAACGCGATGGAAGCGATGGAGCTCGCGACCATGACGCCCGTCATGCTGGGAGCCTCGGTTACACCGGCGGCCTCGAGAATGCTCACGGCGATGCCGAAGAACATGGCAACGTTCACGGAAACGAGGGGGTTGCCCGTGGCGAAACCGAGCGGCATGAGGAGCTTCGAGGTGGGGAGCTTCTTGTTATACGGAATGGTGGCAACGAGCGTGAGCACGAGCATGTAGTAGCCCGTGGTGTTGCCCATGAGGATGGCGCCGAGCATGACCACGACGAGGAGCAGGACGTAGCTCTTGAAGCCGCCCTTCTCCACGAGGTTCAGCATGACGTCCTTCAACTTATCGATGAAGCTCGTTTTCTGAAGCGCTGCGATGACCGCCATGAAGAACGCGACCATCCACACCGTGGAGTTCGTGAAACCGGCAAACGCGTACGGAATATCCCACTGAACTTCCCAATCGGCGCCGAAGAGCGAGCTCGCGACCACGAGCAGGCAGCACGCCAGGATGGGAGGCGCGCCAAACGGAAGAGCGTCCGTCATGATGAGGACAATCATGATGACAAGAATTGCCAATGCGAGAATCATCTGCAATGTCATTGTCTTCCCCTTTCCTTACGAGTGAATGTGTAAGAATCAGGCTGGGTCGTTACCATTTCCTTAGGCTTCGACCCACCTTCTGGTCTGCGGAGCCATACGCTTCCACACCTGTGGCTCCGCAGCCGCACTTTGGCTTACCCCCTCCCCTTAGCCATGCGCAGCGCGTAATCTATTGCGTTCACGAGCGAAAGCTCGTTGGACGTCCCGGTACCGGCAAGTGCAAACGCCGTGCCGTGATCCACGGAGGTGCGGATGATGGGCAGGCCGAGCGTGATGTTCACGCCCTCGACCGCCTCCCAGTTCTTGACCTCGCGGTCATACACGAAGCCGAGTGTCTTAGTGGGAATATGACCCTGGTCGTGGTACATGCACACAACCATGTCGTACCAACCGCCGTTCATCTCGGAAAAAACGCTATCGGGCGGGCACGGACCCACGGCATCGATGCCCTCGGCGCGAGCGAGCTCGATAGCAGGGATGATCTCGTTGATCTCCTCATCGCCGAAGAGCCCGTGCTCTCCCGCGTGCGGGTTGAGCCCGGCAACGGCGATCTTGGGCGACTCGATACCCAAGTCACGACAGGTTTGCCAGCCAAGCTTGATAACCTCGAGCACACGCGGCGTCTTCACGCGGTCGCACGCCTCACGCAACGAGCAATGCGTGGACACGTGGATGACGCGGAAGTCGTGCCACGCGAGCATCATGGCGTAGCTCTTCGTGTGCGTATAGGTGGCGTAGATCTCGGTGTGGCCGTCGAAGTGCATGCCCTGCGGTTCGAGCGCGAGGTTCATGGCCTCTTTGTTGAGCGCGTTCGTCACGGTGGCATCTACCTCGCCCGCCATAGCAAGCTCGATAGTGCGCTTCACGCTTTGGAACGCGGCCATGCCGCCTTCGACGGAGACTTCGCCCAGCTTGAACGCGGCAACGTCCTTGACGAGATCCATGTGGAAAACGTCAACCGTACCGGGCTCGAAGACGGCATCGCCGACGTTCTCCACAGCATGAATAGCGATCTCAGGATGGCCCACGAAACCCTTGGCCTGCTCAATCATCTTGGCGTCGCCCACCACAATGGGGCGACAGCGCTCATAGAGCGATGCGTCGGCAAGCGCCTTGACGGTGATCTCCGGGCCGTTGCCAGCTGGATCGCCCATGGTGATGGCAACAATGGGGCGCGGATCGTTCGCGGCGGTGGTCATGGCTAGCACATCCCCTTCGCGCGGTCGGCCTCGAGCGTGGCAGCGAGCGCTTCCATGCCCTCGGGGCACAGATAGTTAAACGGCGCGCGACAGGCGCCAACTGGGTAACCCAGTAGCTTGACCGCGGTCTTCACCACGGTGTTGGGGTTGCCGTACTTGAAGCAATCGCGCAGCGGAGCCACAGCCGCCTGACACTTCTCGGCAGCCTCGAGGTCGCCGGAAGCCCAGTTCTCATAGATGCCCACCATGTTCTTGGGGTACACGTTCGCGCAGCCGGCGATGGCGCCCGTGGCACCGGCCTGGAGCGCGCGCAGGATGAGCGCATCGTTGCCGGAAAGCACGCTGAAGCCCATGTCCGCCGTGGCATCGATGTAGCCCTTGAGGTTATCCCAATCGCCCGAGGAGTCCTTCGCGCCCAAGATGTTCGGCACCTGCGCGAGCTCGGCCACGGTATCGGGCTCGATGGCGTTACCGGTGCGCGCGGGGATGTTGTAGAGCACAATGGGCATGTTCGGCACCGCCTCGGCGACCTTCGTGTAGTGCACGACAAGCTCGTGCTGCGAGGCCTTCGCGAAGCTCGGCGTGATCACGGAGAGCACGTCGGCACCGGCCGCCTCGGCCATCTTGCACTGCTCGATGGTCTCCCTGGTGGAGATGCAGCCGGTACCGGCGTACACGGGGACGCGACCCGCCGCCTGGTCGATCACGGTGGTGAGGACGGCTTCCTTCTCCGCACCGGAGAGGATGTAGCCCTCACCGTTCGTGCCGAACGGGAAGATGCCGTGAATACCCGCCTCGATCTGGCGGTCAACCTGGCGGCGAAGCTCCTCGAGATTGATCGATTCATCCTCATTCATGGGCGTCACAATGGGAACGATGATGCCCTTGAGCTCTATCTTCTTCATATCTGTCATAGTTGACGATGCCATTCCTTTCGTGTCGTGGCGCGTGTACGTCGCCGGACATCGGGTGAATAGTCCGCCGCGAGTTCCGCAGCGAGCGAAGCGAGCGAGGACTGTCTGAAGCGCCGGGGGATAAGCCCGATGCCAACAGCCCCAAGGTCATACCTACAGGATCTGCGCGTAAATCTCCTTCGCATCCTCGAGCGTGACCTCGCGCATGTTGTTCACCAGCAGGCGCTGCACGCTCATGCCCGCTTCGGCGAGCTCGTCGATCGGCGCATCCTCAATCCCAAGCTCGGCAAGCTTCTTCGGAATGTTCAGGTGCTCAACAATCTCGTCCATGCGCTGAATCACCGCAGCCGCCTTCTCCTCCACCGTCCCAGCGCCCGTGTGGATGGCGCGGTCGTACGCCGCAGCCAGGCGCTCCGCGATGGCAGGCTCGTTGAAGTGCATGACGGGGCTCAGCAGGATGGCGTTCGACACGCCGTGCGCCACGTGGTACTTACCGCCAAGCGGGTACGAAAGCGCGTGTACCGCCGTGGTGCCGGAAGCCGTGATGGCAATGCCCGCATAGAAGCTCGCGAGCTGCATGGCGCGCTTCGCGTCGAGCGCCTCGGGGTCGTCGCACGCGCGCTCGATGTTGTTGATGATGAGGTCGAAGGCCTCGAGCGCGAACGTATCGCTCATGGGATTGGCCTTCGTGCTGGTGTAGCACTCGATAGCGTGGCAAAGCGCATCGATGCCCGTGGCCGCCGCGATGGAGCGCGGCAGGTTCTTGATCATGTCCGCCTCGAGGATCACGGCGTCCGCGATCATCGCGTCGTTCACGATGCCCACCTTGAGCTCGTCTTCCGGCACAGCGACGATCGCGTTGGGCGTTGCCTCGGCACCGGTGCCCGCCGTGGTGGGAACCATGACCGTGTAGACCTGCTTCTTTGCAAGCGAGGGGTTCCCCAGCAGGTCGTGCACCGTGTACTCGGAGGTGGCGAGCACGCTCACGAGCTTCGCGGCATCCATAACCGATCCGCCGCCGATAGCAAGGATGAAATCCGCGTCTTCGCCCGCAAACCAATCGACGGTCGCCTGCACCTCGCTGTACGTGGGCTCAATGGCAAGATCGCTCTGAACGGCAACCTCAACGCCGCGCGCCTCGATGATCTTGCGAGCACCATCCGTAAGTCCCAGGTCGAAGATGCTCTTATCGCAGAAGAGCGCCACCTTCCTGGGCGAACGGTCTGCAAGGATTCCGTCGAGCTTGTCGAGAGCGCCTTCTCCCGCATAGACCGCGGTGGGGAGTTTTAAGCAATAGGACTGGAGCATGCTGCCAACACCTTCTCTTTCTTAGTTGAACGCGCTGTATGGGCTTCGTTCGGCGTACTCGGCTTGGACGCCCTCTGTGAGAACTTGTCACTTTCAGCCGGCGCAACGTCCGATGCGAGCCGGCGTGCAAGAGAAACGAACAGGTCGGGCTCGCCGAATCCTCCCGATTTCGAGATGACCCGCATCGTGGAGCCCTCGTATTCGAACTCAGACATCACCACGCCGGTCGCGACCTCTTCGATGAGTGAGATGCTCGATACACCCAGCTCGTCCAAAAAGCTTTGTAGCACGTCGCCGCCCATGACGAACACCGTGCAGGAGCCCTCACAGAGCTGCTTCAAGATGCAACCGAGGTTGCGCGCTACCAGTTTGCGCAAGTCTTCGCTAGAACTCGCATGGTCCACACCTTCTACCGATTCAGAATCGAGGCATTCCCCAGATTCGACCACGGTGAGCAGATGCGAGCTCCAGCTCGCGCGAACCTGCGCCTTGAACTCCTTGAACTCCTCGGTTTCCACCCATGAAGAATCGAACTTGCTCTCGGCAGAAAGCGAGAACGTCGGATACCCCGCAGCGCGCGCATACGCGCATTGGGCAGTCGAAACATCGTTCACGCTACCGCAGAAGACGAGCAGATTACCTTCATCGAGCGCCGCATGCCCCAGCTCAGCGCGTTCGGCTCCCGCTCCCAGCAGCAAAGCCAAAGCCCGCGTCATGCCAGCACATCCAGCAAGCAGCGAAGGCGACGGGCCGTCAAGCGCCTTACGGCAACGGGAGAGCATCTCGTCCTCGGACTCGATGTCGTACACGATCACGTCGGCAGTCCCAAGGGCGGAGTTGACCGCCTCTTCGGGAGCGGTCGCTTCGATTTCCGCAATCGAGAGCTTAGGAGCCTGAGCTGCCACGATATCGCGTACCCTAGCATCCGTCACCGGCTCGAAAGGATCCTTCCCGAACACACTCTTATCGACAGGAACACCATCAATGTATTGGATGCCGTCGCGCGTAATCCTCTGCATCTCTGGAAACGCCGGCATGAAATGCACGGGCCCTGCCGCGGGAACAGCATCGAGCATGCCCGCGAGTTCCGCTCCAACATTTCCGCGCAGAGCGGAATCGGTCTTCTTGACGATAATCTTCGCCCCGGCATCGATACCTGCCGCAGCGATGCGCTTCACGCGTTCGCGCGCCTCGCTTGGTGCGACATGCCGGGTATCGGCGTTCACGGCAAGCACGCGAGCATCGGTGCGAAGAGAAGCCGCATTATGGAGATCGGCGCGCACGTGAACTTCGACACCGGCTCCAACCAGTGCCGCAGCGCCATCAAGCGTGCCGGTGAGGTCATCTGCGATGAATAGGATCTCCATGAAGGCTTCTCCTCCTTGTGCGTATGGTTGTCAGTATCGGCATTCCGCGATAAACCCGATATCTTGCGTAGTGCAAAAATTGTTCAGTATATGTACAATCTCTTTGAAGTGATGTGTCCATTATTTAAACAGTTCGAGGAAGCTCATGGCCCATACACGCATCTTGGTCGTCGCACCCTATCCAGAAATGGTTCCCGAACTCAAGGCTGTTGCGGAGGAGTTCCCCGATGCGGAATTCTCTATAGAAACCGGCGACATCGAGGGCGGCCTCGAAAGCGCCCTCTCGGTCTTTCACCTCAACTTCGATGTCATCGTTTCGCGTGGCGGCACCGCGCAGATCCTCGAAGACGAGCTGTCGCTCCCCGTCATCGAGATCGAGCTCACGATTCCCGAGCTTCTGCGCATGCTTCGCAACGTCCCCGAAGGAACCTCCGCGGTGGCGCTCGTGGGCTTTCGCAACGTCCTTCGCAACGCGCGCGAGCTCGACCCGTTCTTTCCCTTCGACATCGACATCTACGGCGTCGATTTCGAAGACGAGATGCCCGACGTGCTTGTAGATATCTCGCAGAACGACTATGACCTCGTGCTGTGCGACGTCCGCTCGTACACCATTGCCTGCGAGATGAACCTGCCGGCGCAGCTGCTCTTTTCCGGACGAAGCGGCATTCGCAACGCCTTCGAGCGCGCCATCGCCGTATGCGAGCAGCAAACATCTCTTGCCGCGGGGAATCAGCTACTCCGGGATATCCTACATGCAAGCGAGGTCACGTTCGTCGCATTCGGCAACGACCAGCGCATCGTCTTCTCCAACCTTTCCGATCAAGACCGGGCGATCTTGGGTGATCTGCAAGAGCGCATGGCGGCGACGCCCCCCAAACGCTTCATCATTCAGCGCGAGGGCAAGCTCTATACCATCACCACGAGCCCGTTGAGCGATAAGAAGGGGGTTGTTTTCGCGATAACTTCGATCGCCACCCCCAACGCAAGCCGCATCGCGGGCATCGAGTATCTCAGCGCCGACGACGTGCGCAAGGCTCTGGAGCTTAGCCCCCTCCACGCTATGCAGGCAGAACAGGTGCTCGAGCCCATTGCGCGACCTGCGGCAGACAAGCAAAGACCCGTATTTGTTACCGGTTCGCATGGCGATGCGGAGCGTTTCACGGCCGGATTGATCTACCTTTCGAGCGAACTGGCCGATCAGCCCATGGCTTCTATCGATTGCGGCCTTCTCACCGAGCGCAGCTGGGACTTCCTCATAAACAGCCATCGCTCCCCGCTCTATGGCTCCGGTATGACGCTGCTCTTCCGCAAAGTGAGAGCACTCGAACGCGCGTGGGGCAAGCAGCTTGCCACCGTAGTCGTTCAAAGCCAGCTGGCAAAGCGATGTAAGATCATCTTCACCGATACGCCGTTGCGCGAACAGGGGGTTTCAGAACAGCCTCCCATCGCCGACGCGATCGACACGTTCAATATTATCGTCCCGCCGTTTCACACGTGGGAAATCCTCCCCTACGTGGCGCCGCGCTATCTCGATTACCTAGCGGCGGAAGCCGGAACTGAAGCGCCTGTTCTCGTCCCCGAGGCGAATGACGTGCTGCTTGAACAGCCGTGGCGCGGAGACATCTCGGAGTTCATGTGGGTCGTCAAATGGCTTTTCGCCGCAAACACCAATGGCGTCATCACCACAAACGACGTGATGGATGCCCTCGCTGCCACGCACCTGGAAAGCACGTCGGCGAGCCCGGATGGTGGAATCGCGCGCCTGGGGCTTAACAGACCACTTGCAGATCTCAACCGCGATATCGCACGCATCGTGCTTAATCAGTGCCATGGAAACAAGTCGCAAGCCGCCAAACAGCTCGGAATCTCGCGGACAACGTTGTACGCCCTGCTGGGGTGAGCGGGCGGCCGACGCGCCGAAACAATCCACGCCCCGTTCACGCTCGCGTGTGTGGCTAGCTCACGCGCCCGCCTCCGGTTATGCGCCCGCGCAATCCGGAACCAGGAAGCGCTTCTCAACCTTGCAGATATAGGGGCTGAACGGGCCGTCGTCGCCGTGAAGCATGGTGCAGCGCGCTTCAAGTACCTGCCCAAGCAGCAGGTAGGCTTCCTTGGGATCGAAACCGTAATCGTCCATCATCCAATGGATGAGCTCGCGGCACGCCGCGCAGAACGAGTCCTTCATGCGATCGTGGCACGCGATGGTCATGATGTGCGTATCGGACTCCGCACGAAGCCACTCATGTGCGGCGTAGCCCGACCTCACCGAGAGGCGTAGCGTCACCGTTGCAGCGCACTCGATTGCTCCTCCGTGCGGGATCTCGCCGTCGCCCATGATCGCATGTACGTCACCCACGTGCAGAAGCGCGCCCTCGACTGCGGCGGGCAGGTACAGCGTGGTGCCCGGGCAGATCTCCTGGACATCCATGTTGCCGCCGTTGTGGTAGGCGTACCGGTTGGTCTGCTCGCCCTCGGCAGGCGCCGTTGCAATCGTGCCGATCATGGGCCGCACGGGCAGCGCAAGCCGGTCGCTCCACCGCACGAAACCGTCCTCTATACGCACCGTACGCGTTACCACGTCCCAATCGTTTTCCCATATGAGCTGCGAAAGCGGGTTGCGCCATCCCGCAAAGCCGGTATAACCCAACGGCCCGGGCTCGATATCCAGAATCTCCACCACGAGCGTATCGCCCGGGTGCGCGCCCTCGACCCCTACAACCGTGGCGAGGTTCGGGCCATTGCTCTTGCTGGGATCCCACGTGTCGGTCGGCGCGGAAAGCCACCCACCACCATTGAGCTCGGTCTCAATCTTGACGACGCTCCCCGCGGGCACCATCGCCGCCGGCTCGTGCTGCGCGCTCAGTGTGTTGTACACCCGCTCTTTGCCCACATGAATCATGGCTGTCTCCCGTCATTCTGGCTGTCCCGCCACTCCTGGTTTCCAACCTGCGTCCGCGCGTTTCGCACGCAGCCCGATACATCGAACTCTGTCCTGCAACTTTGCCTCCAACTTCTCAAGAGCGCAAACGTACCCATGTCACAAAAATCGGTAATCGGTAGCAATTCTTCGATAAACGGTATCATTGCCCGCTATTTCACCTATAATGCTCAATGACATACCGGGATATCGAGCCGTTCCACCACCATTTTTTTGGAGGTCTGCATGTATAAACGCACCAAGATCGTCTGCACGATGGGTCCCGCTTGCGACAGCGACGAGACGCTGCGCGAGATGATGAAGGCGGGTATGAATATCGCCCGCTTCAACTTCAGCCATGGATCCTACGAGGAGCACCACGAGCGCATTCAGCGCGTTCGTCGCGTCGCCGCCGAGCTCGATATGACGATCGGCATCATGCTCGACACGAAGGGGCCAGAGGTTCGCACCGGCCTGCTCGAGGGTCACGAGAAGGTCTCCGTACACACCGGCGACAAGGTCATCGTCACTGCCCGTCCCACGTCCGAGGAGTTCCTGGGCACCGCCGAGCACATCTCGCTCGACTACCTCAACCTCCCCAACGAGGTCGAGCCGGGTTCGCGCATCCTCATCGACGACGGCATCGTCGAGCTCGTCGTTGAGAGCGTGGACGGCCAGGATATGTACTGCGTCGCCAAGAACGACGGCGAGATTGGCGAGCACAAGGGCGTGAACCTGCCCAACGTCGAGATCGGCCTGCCGGCAATCACCGAGCGCGACCGCGAGGACATTCTCTTCGGTCTCAAGGAAGGCATCGACTACATCGCCGCGTCGTTCATCCGCAACGCCGCCGCCGTGCGCGAGATCCGCGAGCTCTGCCGCGAGAACGGCGGGGAGCACGTGGGCATCTTCCCCAAGATCGAGAACGCGCTGGGCGTCCAGAACTTCGACGAGATCCTCAAGGCTTCCGACGGCATCATGGTCGCTCGCGGTGACCTGGGCATCGAGGTTCCCGCCGAGCACGTTCCGCACCTGCAAAAGAAGATGATCAAGAAGTGCAACGCCGCGTATAAGCCGGTCATCACCGCCACGCAGATGCTCGACTCCATGATTCGCAACCCGCGCCCCACGCGCGCCGAGGTCGCCGACGTCGCAAACGCCATCTACGATGGCACGGACGCCGTGATGCTCTCCGGCGAGTCCGCTGCCGGCAAATACCCTGTCGAGGCCGTGAAGATGCAGGCCAGCATCGCGCACGAGACCGAGCAGTACCTCGGCCTCCACGCCGAGCTTAAGGTGCCCGAGGGCAGCCAGAGCACGCGCGTCATCAACAACGTCGTGGGTCTCTCCGCCGTGAACATGGCCACCACGGTGGATGCGAAGTGCATCATCTGCCCCACCACCACCGGCCGTACGGCGCGCCTCATCTCGCACTTCCGTCCCGCGGTGCCGGTCGTGGCGTTCTCGCGCCACCAGTGGGCGGTGCAGAAGATGCTCATGTACTGGGGCATCGAGCCGCACCTCGCCGCCATCACCCGTGGCAGCGTCGACGACACCGTCGCCACGGCGATCGAGTCCGCTAAGGAGCGCGGCTATGTGGAGCCGGGCGACGTCGCCGTCGTGACCGTGGGCGACCCCAAGACCGCTGTCGAGTCCACGCTTGGCGACGGCAAGCGCAGCTCTACGAACGTTGTGTACGTGGCGCAGGTGCGCTAAACCGGAATATAGCACGTCACGTCGCTACGCTTAACCGTCTTGACAAGAGCGCGAACATTGCGTTTGATTCTTGCCATCTTCACTTTATAGACAGCCCCCGTTCGGTGGATTCCGTCCATCGAGCGGGGGCTTTAGCGTTCTTGCATTGTGTTTTCGCCTGAATGGACACTCGAGCGCGTTCGCCCGCCGAGTATGAGTGGAATTCGCGTCCCGCCGTGTAGAAGCCGTTTTTCGCGAGCCGCCAACAGGCATTTTGCTTGGCGTTGGGCGCCGCTACTCAGCTGATCGCGAATCTCGCTCATACTCGGCGGGCGAACTGTTTACGCTTCCGCGGCGCGCGTCGAATCTCTCCGAGATTCCACCAGTTAATTGATAGCTCCTCGAGCAGCACTCGCTCCGCATCTTTAAGGCGCTCGCTCTTTGGCTTCAGCTCCGTGCCCAAAAGACCTGCGATACATTTTGCGGTGTCATCAAGATGCACTTCGTCCGAAATTTGCTCCGATCGCAAACGTAAAACGCTATACCCCATACTTTGGAGCGCCATAGCCCTGTTGTCGTCTTCCTCGCTCTTCTTGTAGCCACCGTGGAATGCACTTCCCTGGCACTCGATAATCAGCGGGGCACCCTCGCCTCCTCCGAGATACAGATCAACCGTGCACGTTTTCTTCCTGGAAATCCTCCTTGCTTGCGCAGTCAATTGGATGCGACGATTTAACTCTAGCGGCCTGAAACCCTGGCCTCCCCTTCGTCTCGTCATGCCGAGTAGCATTGCCGTCCTCGCTTCAAACGGAGATGCAGCACAACCGAACACGTTTTTCGCAGCGCTCTCAAGGCGAACAACTCCAGAAACACCTTTCATTCGCTCAACGAAGCGATTAAATTCCTCCCACGTTACAAGCGGCGGGCGCTTCCACAGGTCGGTAAGCTCGCCCTCTGGATCTAGCGACGGCTCCCATCCATCCACAGTCGCCAAGTTCCCAGCTTTAATGTGCCCCTGCAAGGCTTTCCGAATCTCTTTCGTCGGTTTGTAGACGGTAAAGTTGCCCATGAACTCATAAAGGAGCATGGTTATCTGCGCCTCCGTGAGCCATGATGCGAGATTCAGCAAGGTGAACAACACCGACGTTACGGAGAAGCCGTAGTCGGTGTCCCTTATCAAACCAGGATCTATCTCCCCGCTCCATACATGGTGGTGAAAGGACTCGGACTCATATGTATCCGTCCGACTCGAGACGAGGAGGTGCAGCGGCAGGCTTATTGCTCCAAAAGGTGCCTCTCCGGATTTCGCCATGCGAACGACTTGCCTCTTGCCTTGCTCATAGTCGAGGTCGGGATAATGCTCATAGAGAATGTGCACCTGAGGGGGCGTCCTGAGGTACTGCAAAGCGGATGTATGTGAAAAGACGGCGCACATGGCATGAGCGTAGCAGGCGCTTGCCGCTCTCAAAGTAGGATAGGGAAAGTATTCACTCGCGACCTTGCACCGTTCTAAAATCAATCTTGCACAACGGCAATCGTGCAGGTAGATAGCATCGATATTGGTATCTGATTTCTAGACCGCAAAAAATCTATTTCGAAAGTATGCATTATTTGGCAGGCGTAAAGATTTCAGGCCACCGTTGGACCATGCCGCGTCTTGAACGTAGTTTTGGGTTCGCCCGCCGAGTATGAGCGGGATTCGCGACCCGCAGAGTAGAGGCCGTTTTTCGCGAGCCGCCAACAGGCATTTTGCTTAGCGTTGGGCGCCGCTACTCGGCCGTTCACGAATCCCGCTCATACTCGGCGGGCGAACGCTTCTTAGCAAGAGGCCTATCCCTATCGCCTGTTTACAAACGCTCCGCGACGAGCGCGTCGGCGCACTCTGCGACCTCGACGAACACCGACTCGAAGAATTCGCTGGTTAGCAGCCGGTAGCTCACTGAATCAGAGGGGAATGTGTTCCCGCGCACGGTCTCGTGAGCAACCCCCACCGTCATGAGGATGGCGCGCTCATCAATTCGATACTGCGGAAACGCCGCTGCGGTTGCCGCGAGACGCGGCGTGGCGCGCGGCACAAGGTCGATGGAAAGCGTCTTCCCGAACGCGTCGAAGTCCCCCTGCTTCTTGACGCGGAATTCCTCGCTGGGCGCAATGCCCTCGCGGTCGAGGAACTCGTTGACCCGCGTATTCCATATGCAATCCGCCAGCAGGTGCGCCCAAACGCCGAGTTCGAAATCGAAGAGCGAGCGCGCAATGTCCATCGGCGACAACGCCTCATCGAGCCCGCTGCCCTCTTGCGGCGGAGCGCTGGCACCCTCGTAGCGGCGCGGATAGTGGACACGGCTCACGCGATCGGCCTCGAGCTTAAGAGACGAGGCGGCGATAATCGGCGCACCGGCACAGCCTACGACGGCAGATTTCGCAGCGCCTGCATCCTTCGAGCCCGCCTGCAGCGCGCCGCCCTCGGCTCGCAGCGCATCCTTCGCAGCGGGCATGACGTAGGTGTCCCAGAACTCACGCTCGCGCGGTTTGGGGATGAACGCCGGCTCGGCAAAATGCGTGATACGGTACGCGATAGGGTTCTCAATACCCGGCGTCATATACCCTACGGGGATATCGGGCGCAAGGCTACCGAACAAGAACGCGTTGCGGTCGAAAACCGTGCGCATCACGGCGCCCCCGCGCGAGAACAGCCGCTCGGCATGTGCGATATGAATGTTCCAGCTGGGCACGAGCAATCCTTTCAAGGGTGGGACTTTTGCACCGGGTCTAAAAGTCCCACTCCTTGCGGCCGGCCAAACGAAGGCGCCAGGCCAGCGGGGTGGGACTTTTAGACCCGGTGCAAAAGTCCCACCCCGTTGTGAGTGTTAGCCGCGCACCTCGCCGCCCACGGCCTTCGTGACCTTGGTGACGAGCTTACCGTGTACGCGCTCGACCTCGTCCGAGGTGAGCGTGTGGTCATCCGCGCGATAGGTCAGCGCGAACGCCATGGACTTCTTGCCCGCGCCCACGCGCGCCTCGTCGCGATACACGTCGAAGAGGCGCACGTCGCGCAGGAGCTTGCCTCCGGCAGAACGCAGACGACGCTCGAGGTCTTCGCAGGTAACGCTCTCATCGACCACGATAGCGAGGTCGACGTCGACCGACGGGAACATCGAGAAGTCCTGGTACGCCTGCTGGTCGCGGGCGCACTTCATAAGCGCATCGAGGGAGAGTTCGAACGCCACCACCGGCAGGTCGATATCGTAGGAATCGCGCACGTTGGGATGGATTTCGCCCACCCAACCAAGCTCCACGCCGCCGGCAAGCACCTCAGCGCCGCGGCCGGGCTGCAGGAACGCATAGCCCTCGCCCTCGGCAGGACGGAAGCGCACCTTCTCGACGCGCAGCTGCGAGAGCAGCTCTTCCACGATGCCCTTGCCGTCGAAGAAGCGCAGCGGCTGGTACTTCTGGCTCCAAGTCACATCGCCCCAAGCGCCGGAAAGCACGCCGGCGATTGAGCGACGCTCCTTGGGCAGGCTTGCGTTTTCGCGACCACAGAAGAGCGTGCCCATCTCGTACAGGTGGACGTTCGCCGTGCCGTGCGCGCCGTTATAGGCCACAGACTGCAACAGCCCGGGCAGAAGCGAGCGACGCATCTCGGTCTGTTCGGCGACGAGCGGGTTCATAAGCACCACGGGCAGGCCGCGGCCTTCGGCGCTCATCTGCGTCTTCTCAAGGTCGCCGGGGGCGGCGAAGGAATACGTCGTGGTCTCGTTCAGGCCGCAGGAGCGCATAATGGCGCCGATGCGGCGAAGCAGCCGCTGGTCGTGCGTAAGCCCGCCGATGTGGTTCTTCGCGGCGGGAATCGTCGCCTCGACGCGACCCATGCCCCACAGGCGCAGCACTTCCTCGATGAGGTCGATCTCGCGCTCGAGGTCGGGGCGGAACGTGGGCGGTACCACACGGAAGACGGGCTCGCCGTCGGACGCTGCGCGCTCAACGGTGCAGCCCAGACGCACAAGCGAGCGCTCCACGAACTCCGGCTCGATCGCCGCGCCGCAGATGAGCTCCACGCGGCTTTGGCGCAGCGTGAGCTCTTCGCGCTCAACGGGTGCCGGGTACACGTCGATCGCACCGGAAACCACGGTCGCGCCGCAGCACTCCTCGAAGAGCGCCGCCGCGATGGCCGAAACCTGGTCGCAGCGCGTGCGATCCACCTGGCGCTCGTAGCGGATGGACGCCTCGGAGATAAGCGCGAGGTCGCGGCTCGTGCGCGAGATGTGGCTCGAGTCGAAACACGCCGCTTCGAGCAGCACGTCGTGCGTGGTCTCGTCGATCTCGGAATCGAAGCTGCCCATCACGCCGGCGAGGCATACCGGGCGCGCGCCGTCGTCAGTGATGACGCACATGTCATGCGTGAGCTCGCGCTCCTGCTCGTCGAGGGTCACGATCTTCTCGCCATCGTGCGCGGCGCGCACCACCACGTGCCGGCGGCCGTCGCGCTCGGTGAGCTTACCCAGGTCGAAGGCATGGAGCGGCTGGCCGGTGAGCATCATGACGTAGTTCGTGACGTCCACGACGTTGTTGATGGGGCGCATGCCCGCCGCCGTGACGCGCTCGGCAAGCCACTCAGGCGAAGGGCCGATCTTCACGCCGCGCACCACGCGCGCGGTATAGCGGCTGCAAAGCTCGGGGTCGTCGATGCGCACGTCGACAAGGTCATCCACATGCACCGAGGTGTCCTCGTGCTTGATGGCGGGCAGCTCGATGTGCGTGTCGCGATCGAAGATCGCACCCACCTCACGCGCGATGCCCACCATGGAAAGGCAGTCCGGGCGGTTCGGCGTGATCTCGCAGTCGAGCACAGTGTCGGACGAGCCATGATACTCGGCGAACGGCACGCCCACAGGCGCGTCCTTCGGCAGAATCATGATGCCGGAATGGTCGCCCGAAAGCCCCAGCTCACGAGCAGAGCAGTTCATGCCGCAACTCACCTGCCCGCGGAGCTTGCTCTTCTTGATCGTAATGCCACCGGGCAGCTCCGCGCCCACGAGTGCCGTGACGATGTGGTCGCCCTGCTCGAAGTTCTGCGCGCCGCACACGATCTGAAGCGGCTCGGGCTCGCCGTCCTCGCCCAGGTTGAAGCGACCCACGTCCACCCGGCACACCCACATGTGGTCGGAATCCGGATGTGGCTCCTTCGAAACCACCTGCGCCGTGACCACGTTCTCGAACGCCTCGCCCACGGTGTCGACCGACTCGACCTCCGTGCCGGTGCGAATGAACTCCGCCGCAAGCTCCTCCGGCGATTCCGGCACATCTACCAGCGTCTTCAGCCAGTTATAAGATACTTTCATCTCTTCGTCCTTCTCGATATGTCAAATTACCCCAGGGGTTTTTCTACATGCTCTTAAATCTACGACGGGGACGGCTTTCTCAAGTGCCCGAGATTGGCGTGAAAGAGGAGGAAGCTGGCCTAAGGGCCGCGACCGACGATTGAACGCCAAGGTCGGGTGCTTGAGGAAGCCACCGGGACTAGAACTGATTTAAGAAGCGCATATCTCCCGTCATAAGCGTCCGCAGGTCGGGCAGGTCGTAGCGAAGCGCCGCAACGCGCTCCACGCCAATGCCGAACGCGAAACCTGTGTAGCGCTCCGGATCGACGCCGCAGTTCACGAGCACGTTGGGGTCGATCATGCCGCAACCCAAGATCTCAATCCAGCCGCTGTGCTTGCAGAAGCTGCAACCCTTGCCGCCACATACGTGGCACGAAACGTCGAGCTCGCAGCTGGGCTCGGTGAAGGGGAAGAAGTGCGGGCGGTAACGCGTCTTGCGATCCGGGCCGAACATGGCCTTTGCGAAGTAGTCGAGCGTGCCCTTGAGGTCGCCGAACGTGATGCCTTCGTCCACGACCAAGCCTTCGACCTGGTTGAACTGCGGCAGATGGCAGGCGTCGGCCGTGTCGGGACGATAAACCGTGCCCGGGACGATGGCATAGATGGGCGGCTTCTGGTGCTCCATGATGTGAATCTGCACACCCGAGGTCTGCGTGCGCAGCAGCACGTCGCTCTCGCCATGGGCATGCTCCTCCGGGTGCGGCACGCTGCCCGGGGCGTTGTCCACCACGTAGAACGTGTCGCGCGCGGAGCGGCTGGGATGATCCATGGGGGCGTTCAGCGCCGTGAAGTTGTACCAGGAGGTCTCGACCTCGGGGCCAGATTCCACGGTATAACCGATACCGCAGAACACGTCCTCGATCTCTTCCTTGATCTGGTTGATGAGATGCGCATGGCCGATCGTGGGGCGCGCGCCGGGCAGCGTCACGTCGACGGCCTCGGTGGCCATGAGGTTCGCCATGGCCTCGCGCTTGAGGTCGCCCTGAACGCGCTCGATGAGCCCTTCCGCCATGCGACGCAGCTCGTTCGCACGCTTGCCGAGCACCGGGCGCTCCTCGGGCGCGACCTTGCCCATCATGTGCATGACCTGTGTGATCTCGCCCTTCTTGCCGAGCAGCGCAACGCGTGCCGCTTCGAGCTTCTCGCTGTCGGTCGCGGAGGCGATCAGCTCCTTAGCGTGCGCCTCAAGCGCATCGAGCTCTTCGACCAATCCCATATGCTTCCCTTTCTTCGCCGCGCCGAACGCCGAACGCCCGGCGATTGTTACTGTGTCCATGTCCCAAAGTGATAATTTCAGTACCAGGTACTGAAATTATCACCGCCGGACGCTGTCCCAAAAAACGAAAAGCCGCCCTCGGGACGAACCCAAGGACGGCATAGTTACCGCGGTACCACCTTGATTGACTGCCGGATGTCTGCCCGGCATGCCCTCTTTTGCCCGCTCTCGTTTGGGCACACGGCTTCCCTACTCAGCTGCGCGTGCCGCCGAAAAACCCGGTAGGCGCGCTGCCGTTCAAGTCGCTGCTCGGGAGTGAACGCTGCGTCCTTGTCCCCGCAGGAAGGCTTTCAGCCGGTGACCCTCCCTCTCTATGCGGCGACGCGGCGGGCGCAACCCTCTCCGTCAACGCGTTGGTCGACATGATAGCACAGGTCGAAGGGAAGATGGTGCACGTCTTCGCCCTGCGTCATCCACATCGCCCTACGCGTCCTGCGACGGCTCTTCTTCCGGTGAGGGGACGTGCATCTCGTGAATGCAGCCCACGCCCTCGCGCTCGCACAGCGCATTCAGGCGTTTGTCGAGCGTGAGCAGCGTCGCCGCGTTTCGTCGCGCAAGCACGAAGTAAAACATGTCGTAGATGGAGTGATTGAGGCGAAGAGATTCGAAGAACGCCTCTTCATATAGGCCCTCCATCTCAACGAAGGTATCGGGAACCGAAACGACCGCGTCCACAAACCGTCCCGCTGTTTCCTGGTCGTACACGCCAGCCTTCACATACTTAGCCATGGTGCTCCCCGCTTCGGCATAGAGCAACGTGGGCGCAAGCACCTCCCGTGGACCTTCCGCTAACGCATATCTACAGGGCAGGGCTTCGTCGAGGTGCCGCGCCATACCGATTCCCGCGCTGCAGTCCAAAACGAACTTCATCGAGAATCCCTGTCCTCTCTAATCAACTCAGCGACGCTCGGGAAGCCCTCGGGATCTTTGGCAATCGGAAGTGCATCGATCCGTGCAAACACCTCGCGCCGGCGCTCGAGCCGCGCTTGAGCCGCCGCCCGGCTCCGTTGCCAGTCGCGATACCCTGGCTCCCACGGCTTGGGGACGGGAGGAATTCCCGCATCGACCACTGCTTGCACCTCCTTTTCGCGCTTGCGGCGCGCCAGGTAGTCCTCAATTGCAACGAGCGCCTGCTGCGCGATGCTGCGGTGTTCCTCTTCCGCGCACGTTTTTAAGTCTTCATATACCTGCGGCGGAAGATCGCGCACTTGTAACGCTGGCATGTTGGCCTCCTTCGCATGCGTTTTGCATGCGTATAGCATAACAGCGTCAACAGCTGTATGCAAGAGAGGTAGTTTTCGCAGCTAGATGGGGAAAGTCGAAACTTGCAAAAATAGTCGAAACTTGCAAAAGGCGCCCGGTTGAGCACCGCGCGCCTTCTGAGTCATTGAGTCGGGTTCATTTGACGCAAAAGGGATTGGCTGGAACACGTCCCCGACCAACCCCTCAGCTCGCTTGGCGCTACTTCGCCGTGCGCAGTCTGTACCCGTGCACCAAATCGCTTACCGCGCTCCAGGGAATCTGGCGATCCACCCAGAACATGAGCTGGACAAGGTACCGCTCGAGGCCGCGGGCCAGGTCGCGGAACATCGCGAGGTCGCAAACGTCGCCGAAACACTCCCCCGCGCGGGCGAGGATCGCCACGGCATCGTCCATCTTTGCCGTCGTGTCGAACTGGCCGGAGTACCAAACGCACAGGCGCTGCATGCTCCGCGCGAGCGTCGCCGTGTCGCCCGGCTCCTCGCCGCGCTCGGCGGCCTCAGCCTGAGCGCGCAGCACGCAGATCTGATCGGAGAAGTTCATACAGTACCCCATGACGTATTCCCACACCGCGAACTCGCGACCGGTCTCGAGCTTTCGCGCGCACAGGCGCTCGATGTCCTGGGGCTCGTTGCAAACCATATCGTCCGCGAGGTCGCGCAGCGCCGCAGCCAGCTCGCTCGCCGTCAAGCTCGAAAGACGCTCAATCGTTGCCATGGCTCACGCCTCCTCATCCTCGACGTCGACGATCTCGTTGCGTATGAGCGCACCTTGATCGTCCCACACGGCGCGGCACGCAGCGGCGAAGCGCTCGCGATCGCCCTCGCAGATGCGCGCAAACATGTTGCAGGTGCCATACGGCTCGCAAATGTCGAAGAAGATGCAGATGGACGACCACGCGCCATACCACACAACGGCTCCTGCAGGCTCCTCGAACTTGGGATTCTCCATAAGGTCGAGGTCGGCAATCTCGCCGGGCACCGGGTACGTGACCTCGGCGTCGCAGATCTTCGCCGAGAAGATGCGCGACTCGAACGGGCACGCGGCAATGAACGCCTCGCACGTGCGCGGCGCCTCCTGCCAGAGCAGATCGGCGAGATATGTCTCGCCACCAAGGGTAATTTTGAGCTGTTGTGCCATGGAAGCCTCCTTGATCCGTCGCTCAAAGGGCTCGCTGGCGGATAAGGAGCAAACGGTGCACGGGGTCGCCGAGCCCCAACTTCACGCCGGTCGAAAACCGTCGCCCCAGCCCGTGCTGTCCGTTTGGCTCCTTCATCTTACCACCGGCACGGTCGATGGGTTAGCTGGGGTTGGGTTCGTTTCAACCTATTTTGCCAATGGGGGCTGCCAATGGGGACGGGGGATATTGGCAGGGCCCGTTCCCAACCACTTTAACCCCGACTCCAATAACTCACTTTCCGGCAAGCTCCAGCACATAGCGCCATGCGGGAACCACTCGAATGACAATCCCGCCGGTCTCTATATCTTCCGTCTCGTTCTTGGTAACAATGACAAATGATGTAACCGAAGCATCGACCTGATGCAATTTCACGAGGTTCCCGACCTCACGTGTGTGCGCATTCCCTTCGATTGAGTACGCCACCTGCACCGCTGCTCCCGCATCGGGGACATAGAAGTCTATATCGATGCCGTGCTTGGGCGACTTGAGGTAGTGCAGGCCCTCTCCATAGGCATCCCGCAGTGCAATGGCAACCTGGTTCTCAAGCAATGCGGTATCCCTGTTGTATAGGAAGAGGTTCAAAAGCCCATTATCTGAGAAGTAGTATTTTGGATTGCTTTCTTGATCAACGAACTTGCTCACCGCATTGCTGAGCGAAAACAGCAGGTATGCATCGTGCGCGTAACCTAGATACGAGATAACCGTTTCCTTTGCGATAGAAAAACCAACGCTCTTAAGCGTGTTGTAAAGCGAGCTGTAACTTATATCGCTACGAACGGTCTCTGCCACCTTCTTCATGAGCACGCGCAGGGCTGCGGGATTCCGCACGTTATTACGAGCAGCGATGTCGCCAAGAAGAACCTTCTGATAGACATTCTCAACATACTCACGAGGCTGCTCGAATCTAATGGCCTCGGGGAAACCTCCAAAGCGATAATAACGATCGAACAGGCGCATGATAGCGCCCGCCTCGCGCGTCGTATACAGTGCGCGCATATCATGAGCCTGGCCACGAGCATCGAGATACTCATCGAAGCGATATGTGCCGACCTGACGAACAAGATAGCGCCCACCCAACGTCGATGCCATCTGGCTGCTTAACATGGTCGCGTTGCTGCCGGTGATGTACACGCGCTCGCCCGCGTCTGCCATACGGCGAGCGAACTTCTCCCAACCCGGAACATTTTGAATCTCATCAAAGAAGTAGTAACCGCGCTCATCGCTGAGCTCGCTTTGCACCTGCACGATATCCTGAAAATCTGCGAGCGAAAACTCCGCCAAACGCTCATCTTCGAAGTTCAGGTAGATGATGCGCTCCCACGCGACACCCTGCTCGACAAGATCGCGAGCAATCGAGTAGAGCAGCGTAGACTTACCCGCACGCCTCAAACCGGTGATGATGTAATTGCCCTGCGGGTCAAGATGATAGCGACGTGGAACGATCTTCGCATGGCGAATAACTTCGTGCTGATCGAAGATAACCTGTTTGAGCACTTCTCGGTTCATTGTCGCCTCCATGTGTCGAGTATACTGAACAGTATACTCAAATTATTGTCGAATATACTCGACATGGAGGGGTTGGTTGGGGACGGGTTCGTTTCAACCCATTAAAAAGGGGTTGGCTGGAACACGTCCCCAACCAACCCCGGTTCGTTTCAACCCCTGAACCAGCCAATAACCCCCGTCCCTAATGGCTGGTTTACTCGAGCAGGCTCACCGTGTAGGTGTTCTCGTAGTCCATGCCGGTGGCGATGGTCGCGGTAAGGTCGTCCAGGTTGTAGACCACCGACCACTGGGTCGCGCTCTCCTCGCCGCGGCTGTTCAGGTGCGTCTCCTGAGCGCAGGCAGCGAGCAGATCCATGGCCTCGCCCTCGCTCACCACGCCATCGGCCGCCGTAAGACCGCTCATCACGATCTCATAGCGATCCTGGCCGCCGCCGAAATCGTAGTCACCCGGCGTAAGGAGGAAGTTCGTGGCAGCCATGTACGTACGGCCCTCAACAGCCACGCCCGCCGTGGTCGCGTCGTCCGCCTCGAGCACGGAAAGCTCGTCGTCGATGTACTCCACGACCACGGTGCGGCCGCTCGCGTCGGCGATCTGGAAGTGGTAGCAGCTGTTCGCGCTCGAATGCATGTCATACTGCTCGAGCAGGGCGATGGCCTCGTCAACCGTGGCGCATTTGTCCAGCATGAGGCGGATGGCGGTCGTGGTGGTGATGTCGACCTTGTCCGTCTGCTGGTTCGTAGGGTCGGTGTCGATGAGCAGCACGCCCACGGCAAGGCCGGCCTCGTTCATGCCGTCGAGCGGGGCATAGGGAGCCGCGAGCGCGGTGATGCTCGAGGTAGGCGAATCGAGCAGCTTGTCCTCGCCGTAGCCCAGGAAGCCCAGGTTCACCATGGAAATGCTCGCATAACCGTCTTCGGGATCGGTGCGCACGAGCATGCTCGGCGAATAGCTCAGATCGAAGTTGCGACCGAAAACATCGTCGCCTTCGGGCGTGACCGCGTTGAACGTGGAGCACGCAAGATCAGGCAGCTCGATGGTGATGGGCAGACCCTTCATAAGGTGCTGAATCACGAACTCGATGAGCTCGGCGTCGTTCGAGGCGCCGCCCTGCTCCAAGAACTCGTCGATACCGTAATCGCCCGCGTACGTCATGGTGTAGAACGGATAATCGTTCACCTTCTTGATGGACGCGATGGTCGCGATCTCGCCGCGGAACATGAAGGCGATGCCGCCCACCGCAAGCACGACGAGCGCCACAAGAGCGATGAGCACGCGGACGACGATCTTCTTCGCGCCGCCGGAGCGCTTGGGTGCGCCGGGCTCGGTGGAAGCGGACGGCTGAGTAACGGCGGGCTGCTCGTTCGCCGCGTCCTCGCGCTTGATATCTTCTGCCATGTAGACCCCCTGGGTTCGATTCGCATTCCAGCTGCAAGATGCCGAAGCACCCTGCGGCGGCGCACCATGCTAGCACGAATCGCCATGGATGCTGACGTTTTCTATATTTTCGTCAAAATATGAACCCAACTATTGAACCGCCAAAAAACGCGTTGAAATGACGATGCTGAGCATCATAGTTATCGCGCTCGAAAATCGCGTCCAGATTTCCGTGAGAATCGAGTCTGGAAACCCGTGAAAATCGAGTATGCCGTTGCTCCCATTTCACTGCTCGGGCGGCAATCACCAAAGTCTCCCCTCAGCCCACCCGGCGCGCTGGCTATCGGAAAGATTTCGTACATTCTTTCAGTAGCCATCTGTCAATCCTTCCTATCGGAAAGAAATCGCGATTTCTTTCTTTTAGTGTCATTTTTATCTATCTATCGGAAAAATCTGGCCGATTTTTTCTTTTTGAGCGCTAGAATTCAAGCTATCGGAAAACAAACACGTATTGTTTTCGGAGGAAGGTATGCCCTACCCCACGCTCGAAAAGTTGTTCTACGCCGACACTACCTCAGATCGCTTTGCCAACCACGAGCGTCTTCTTCAGTCGCGGCTATCTAACGAGTCGACATTCCGCACGGGCATTCAACTCGAATACGGAGAACTCTTCTTGGCAGTTCCCCGCGAGCTCTCACGTGAGACGGAGCATGCCCTTCGTCGCGAGCGTCGCGTCTCCGCCTTATGGCGTACCCTTCCTCCCGTTGCCCTTGGCGCTTACATCCGCTCCCTCATTCTTGATGAGGTTGTATACAGCAATGAGATGGAGGGGGTTCACAGCACGCGGCGAGAGATCGAAATCGCCCTCGACCACGTCCAAGCGGCAGCGCAAGGGGCGCGGGGAGACAGCCACGTTGAACATACGCCCTTTGTGGAACTGGCACGTCTCTATCTCAATCTCACCAAAGCGCCCGCGATGCCCTGTTCGCTCGAAGACATTCGCGCGATCTACGACTCGGTTGTTGCCGATGCCATCGATCCAAAGGATCTGCCAGGCGATGCCCTGTTCCGCTCTGGCCAAGTTGTCGTGGAAAACGAGAGAGGCAAGGTCATTCACCGAGGGGTCTCGCCTGAGCCCGAAATCGAGCGAATGATGACGCAGTGGCTTGCGCTCTCGAACGATGACGAAATGCCCGAGCTGTATAGCACCCTCATGTGCCACTTCCTGTTTGGATACATCCACCCCTTCTATGATGGAAACGGAAGAACGGGAAGATACCTGCTCGCGCTGCACCTGAGCAATCCCCTATCACAGCCGACCGCGCTCTCGCTCTCGCGCGTCATCGCGGAAAACAAAGCCGCGTATTACAAAGCCTTCGACACAACGGAACGCAAGCTCAACCATGCCGAGGGAACGCATTTTGTACTAGGACTGCTTAATCTCATTGGCTTGGCGCAAGAAAGCTTAATCGCCGACCTCGAGGAAAAGCGCTCAGCGCTCGATACCCTCAGCGAGCGTCTCAATACGCTTGAAGGGAAGCTGTCGCAGCGCGAATGCTCAACGCTCTATTACGCTGCCCAAATGCAACTCTACAACTCGTTCCACGAGACCAAACTCGATGACCTGTCACGCTATCTTGAAGTATCCAAGCCCACAGCGCGGAAAACCCTTGCGGCGCTCTGCGACGAACACGGCCTGATGGAACGCGTGTCCCAACGTCCACCTGTCTACAAACTCACGCAAAAGGGCGTGGATGAGTTGGGGCTCGCGGGAGTGTAGTTATGGTTATCGAATGTGTCTAAGGGGAGCTTACGGCGATCGAAGCATGGCATTGGTTTAGAACGTGCGCCGTTCGATTCGTTTTAAATCAAACAAACTCGATACTATGACGACCCCAATAGCTCGCTTCGCCTGCGATGAGCCTTTTGAAAATCGATCCTAATTGCTTGTCCGAGGACGGGCGGTTCATGCCGAGTAGTAGCCACGCTTGATAGCGCAGTTACCACTCAACCTGTCAGAACGTGGACAAACATCAAAATCAAACTCGGCGGAGGCAAGACACCAAACGGCATTTGACATCTTTTCCGCCTAAAGGCGCGTCGCGTCTAACCCAGCAGCCAGAAACCTTAGATTGGCGTTTAAAGTAATGCTTAACACGAACTCGCCATTTGCGCATTATGGCTGCGGCGACGATGCGTATATCGCCCCTCATCTCGATGCTCAAACCGTAAGTGCTGGCTCAACATAACTCTTGACACGTGTGTCCACAGCAACCAATCTTTTCCATCTATTACGGGACGCTGACTTTTTATACCCCGAGACGTCCAGTGCTGATAATTGTGAGCTCTGACCGGTAGGGAAGAGCGTCGCCAAGCGTATTCTCAGTCGCTTTTACCGCATGGCGCGAGCTGCCCATCGGGCTTAAAAACACACCGTGAGACGTCAAGCAAATCGAGAAATACCCCCTCGTCAATATAACGAAATGACTGCGGGGCAGAAGAAAGACCAATCTCCGAAAGCGATATGGGATTATTGGTTTTGAAAACTTTTCCAAGATGATATGCGCACGCGTTTCTTTTAGACTCAGAAAAATAGTCATAGAAAAAAGCCCGCGTAATCCCGGCATCGCGCTTGGTAGCATTCCATAATTCTCTTTTTGAGCCGCTAAGCTTACCAACAACTTCGACAAAACCAGTAATAGCGGCCACAGGTTTTGTCTCATAGAGAACGACGTAATCGACAGAGCTGGAAGCAAGGCGCTTTCTATACTCAAAGCGTTTTTCACCTGAGTATATTTTGTCTGCAAAGCTGCTATGTATAGAGAGGATAATTACTCGCATATCTGTCTACCTTTGACAAGAGCTAAATATGATTCGTGATCCACCCTACAAATCGATTGCGAAACCTGAAGGCCAGCGTTATGCATATCTGCAATAGTAATACAGGGCCTATAGTATCCAATTAAGTCGAAAGTTATAACTAATAACCCCCTCGCAGCTCCGTCGAACATGGAGTATAACTCGCTACGAGAATAAACGGTTCTCCTCTCCACCGACCTGCACAATGTTTCAAAATCGGTGTAGCTAACAGCAGACTTAACAACGCCGAGGGGCTCAACGTTCTTCCTATCCGCACTCCGATAGAATAAGAGTAAGTCTCCTGGACGAATGCTCTTTATGCCAGACCTCGAAATATAAACCTTTCTTATCGTGTTGCTCTCCGATGAATACATCTCTGTATAATCGCTGAATAAGCTCTCCCTGTAAAAGGTAGAAATATCAGGGAATAGCCTTTCGTGCCATTGGGGCTGAATGGGTACCAGATACTTCTTAACCTGACTTCCGTCTAGATAAGAAGGGAAGTAACTGTCGACATATTTTGCCGCGTCCGCCTCTTCAAGCCCATCCGGGCAATCTGTATATTTACCGTATACGGCATCACCGGTGTAATCGCCGAGAAATCGAAAACCAAACTCTTCCACCAGTTTGATCAAATAGGTTTGCTTATCGGGATTCGTATGAAGATAGACAAACCCAAGATTGTTTTTACGGCAAAACTGAAAGGCCGTATATAAAAGTCGCTCGCCTACTTTTGCTCCACGTAATGTCTCCGACACTTTAAATGTGCACAGCTTGAGAACCTTGCCCTTAATTCCAGGAACACTCATCCCACAATCGGGAATATCCTCAATCTTCCATATGCATAGAGCAGCAAGTTCCTCGTCTTTTCGGATTGTCCAACACTGGCGTTGGCTCCTAGAACATTTTTCAAACCACTCGGAAAATGCCGGATAGTCCTCCCTTATCGAATCGAAAAAAGAATCGTTGACGTTGAGAGTCCTGCAGTACTCATCATTGACACAAGCCAGATCGCTCGAATTGGTTTGTGCGATTCCGCCGAGCAAAGAAATAAACTCTATTATGCTCAGGACTCGGCTGCGCATCTGGGATTTCTCTGCTTTACGATGCATCTCCTTATCTTCCGTGACCAGATAATCGACTTGTGAAGTCAGGATGCAATAAAGCAGCTCATTATCAATGAGGTCATTTGCTGACGAATGAGACCATCCCTGCCCTTTCGCAATCTCCGCATTAATGGTTGGGGCGAACTCGAGAGGCTTGAACTGACCAATTCGCGACAGGACAATCCGTCGTCTGGCGTCATTCCGATCCCTATTAATGTCTTTTATCTGATCAGGATGATAATAGTACGCGACGTGCCCTTGCGAGAGCCTCATCATAGCCGAAACGTCCCCGGGCATTTCTTTCCCGGTATCTTCCATTTTTATCAGCACATTAGTGTCAAGCAAAACATTAATCATTGCCTACACCGCCTGGTTCGCTTTCCCTCCGCACCATCGCTTTCCCAATCCGATGCGGAATGCCCGTCACCAGTGCATTTCCCATGCAGAACGCTCGCTGGCCGTCGGTCATGCCGGTGTTGGTCCAGCCTTTGGGGAAGCATTGCAGCTGATCGAGCTCATCGGGAACAAGGCGACGGAATCTGCCGTCGGGACACTTGATGATGTGCTTAAAACGCGACGGTGTCACACCGCCCTCTCCGGTGAGAATCGTACGCGAGGGAGCATCGGTCGCATCTGGGAATGCCATTTGACCTTCTGAATAATGATATGTATGACCGCTCTTGCTCACACGCTCGATTGACTTCGACCCTTTCAGGTACTCCCAATCCTTGATCTTATCCTCGGCAACATAAAATTCGGCAGGCACATCGCACTCATTAACCAGGACATCACCAAGCGTGCGTGATTCACCAGAGTAAACGGCTTCAGCGTTTGCGGTCACCACGTGCAGACCCTGCATAACGCCCGCCGCTTTGAACTGAGAAACCTTGCGCCCCACGCCAAACTGCTCCGAGTTATCTGCAGGGTTCTCAAGCAAATCGAACTCATCCACGTCATCAATCTGATTGATCGGGAACGCATCGGCCATAACGCCATCGTTCAGTCGCTCAGCCAAATCCCACTGCTCGTCCGTCTTCTCTGCATAGATGTACACGCGCTTGCGCCGCTGCGGATAGCCGTACTCCGCGCTGTTGATGACGCGCCACTCAACTGCATAGCCAAGCGAAGCCAAGCACGACAAAATGATTGCAAAATCACGACCACGCTGAGAAGCGGGGCTCTTTAGCAAGCGGTCAACGTTCTCAAATAAGCAATACTTAGTCTTAGGCTTAAGCTGCAAGAAGCGATAGATATCCCACCAGAGCACGCCCTTCTTGCCCTCAATACCATCTGCCTGGGAAAGCGTACGTGCCACCGAATAATCCTGGCACGGGAAGCCGCCGACGACCATATCCACATCGGGAATCTCGCGCTCTCCAGCCTCAAATTCATCGAGCACCCTATGGATGTCCTCGTTGACAAACTCGCCCTCGTGGAAGCGCGCGGCATAACAACGTGCTGCGAATTGCCGCCTGTCAGTGCCCGGCTCCCATTGATTCGCCCAAATCGTCTTAAAGTTGCCCGCGGCAGGCATATCGAATTCCGGATGCTCCGGATTGCTATAGCCCTCAAGACCCAAACGAAAGCCGCCGACGCCCGCAAAGAGCTCGGCTACTGTAATCTGTGAAGACACGTTTCTCCTTTGCTACTGTGCCTCATTTCGTCCCATTGTATTTGATCGAGCAGACAAATACCAGATCCCCGTTCCAGTCAGCGGAACAGAATGTAAGGTCACCATGTTTTGTCCGCATGCTCGCCTACAATAGCTTAAGCAGAGGAAAGTGAGGTTGCACCATGTCGCCCCTTGCCGGCCATGTTGAATTCAAGAAGCTCCATGATTCCCTCGATGTCTCGAGCGCCGAAAGCATTGAACGCTACGCTGTTCACCTTGAAGGAATGACCTTCAAAGAAGTGCTTGAACTCGGTATTGAACCAGAAGACTACAATCCTAAGAATTACGGTGACAAGCACTACAAGGGCGGCATGGGAAACCTCCTTGAAGAAAGATATTTCGGCTATCCCGCCAACAGTGACGATGAACCAGATTTTCCTAAAGCTGGCGTAGAGCTAAAGGCCACTCCCATCGACATAAAAAAGAACGGCGACCCCTCGGCAGGCGAACGTCTCGTTCTCACAATGATCCCATATGACAAGCCAATCGCAGGCGACTTCTTTGATTCGCACCTTTGGAAGAAATGCAAGCTCATCCTGCTCGTGTTCTATAACCGCGACAGAAATGTTGGATCATACGACCAGCAAATCACCCACGTTAAGATGTTCACGCCTCCGGAAGAGGATCTTCGCATCATCGCAGACGACTACAAAACGATTGTGTCATACATCCAATCGGGTCGAGCGGACGAACTGAGCGAGAGCCTTACCACCTATCTAGGGGCTGCGACAAAGGGCGCAACAGCCGACAAATCTTGGGTGCCGCAGTACTATCCCTTCATCGACGAAAACGGCAACGTAGTTCATCGCCAAGCAAAGAAGCGATCGTTCTCATTCAAGCGCCAGTACATGGACTATGTTTTGCATCGATACGTTCTCGAAGAGGCTTCCGAAGTTGAGAAGATCCTCGCACCTGGCGTGCTTGAGCACGAGACGTTCGAACAGCACATCACCGGTCTCATCAACAGCTTCGTTGGCATGTCTGATCGGGAACTCGCCGCACATTTCAACATGCCGTATACGGGCAACAAGGCGCAATGGACCCAGCTCATATACCGCATTCTTGGAATTAAGGGCAACCAAGCCGAGGAATTCGTGAAAGCGGGCATCACGGTAAAGACCGTTCGCATTGAAGAAAATGGCATCATCCGGGAGAGCGTTTCTCTGCCTCCATTTAAATTCAAAGGTCTCGCGCAAGAGACATGGGAAGACTCGCAACTTCGAGAGTATTTCGAAGAAACGCGCTTCTTCTTTGTTGCCTTCAAAAAACGAGACGGCGAGTATCGCCTAGCGGGGAGCGTATTCTGGAATATGCCCGTAAGCGATATAGAGGGAGATTTGAAACGATGCTGGACAGAAGCCCAAGCAGCGATTCGAGATGGCGTTGAGCTTGTACCGGAAAAGCGGGGGTCTAGGGTTCGCTACAGGAACAATCTACCCAGCGAATCGCAGAATCCCATCTCCCACGTCCGTCCACATGCGAGTCAGGCCGCCTACCGCCTCTTAGATGGATCCGTGGTTGGAGACCCAGATAAAGATGCAAACGAACTCCCCGACGGCCGTTGGATGACCACGCAGAGTTTTTGGCTCAACAGGGGGTACGTACAAAAGATCGTTTGCGATTTCCTGTAATTCCACTATGCTTCGAGTCACACGGATATCTAAACACGCCTTGTAATTGGCAAGCCACCATCAAGCACCACGCCGCGTTATCGCAGTAGGAAGTCGCAAGCCGGAACAACCTGCACGCCGTCGGCTCGATAGTTCATCTCTCCCCGGTACACCACGCAGCGCCGGTCTTCGGCTATCCCCAGCTCCTCCGATACAACGGTAAGGTGGTGCGCGAATTGGCGGCGATACGTCTCGCCGGCCTTAATCTCAACCGCCTGCGGCTCCGCTGCGCGCGTGTAGTCGAGCAAATCAATCTCTCGCTTCGTATCATCGCGATAGAAGTAGAGCGTGGGCTCGTCCCCGTTGTTAAGATGGTGTTTGATTCGCTCTGAGATAACAAGGTTCTCGAACACCTCGCCGCGCTTTTGATGCAGCGCAAACGCGCGCACATCGTCGATTTGCAGCAAGCTGCAAAGCAAGCCCGTGTCGTAAAAGTAGAGTTTGGGGGATTTCGCCAGGCGTTTCCTTCCATTCGCATAGCACGGCGGCAGTAAATAAATGATGTAGCTCGCCTGTAGGAGAGACATCCACGATTTGACGGTTCGTACGTCAACTCCGGTATCCGACGCAATTGACGTGTAGTTCACGATTCCGCCCACCGAGTGCGCCAGTATGCCGAGCATCCTGCGGAACTCTGTGAGATTCCGCACGTTGAGAAGCGCCCCGACATCGCGCTCGACATACGCGTCGAGGTAACTCCGCATAAACACATCACGCGGCATGTCAGCGTCGTACATGCGAGGGTAGCCCCCCGCCAGCATAAACGAATCCAGTCCGTCACACATGCTATGAACCTCGGAATACGAGAACGGCAGAAGCGTCAACCGACCCACCCTGCCGGCAAGCGACTGTTGAATTGCCTTCGTGAGCAAGAAGTTTTGTGATCCCGTGAGGACGTACTGACCGGTGCCGCCGCGAGCATCCGAAAGCACTTGAATCATGCTAAAAAGCTCGGGAGCGTATTGGGCCTCGTCGATGATAAGATGCTCGGGCTGCGACTTCAGAAAACCCACTGGATCGGTTACCGCAGCCTCCCGATAATCCGGCTGCTCGAGATTGATGTACGCGAACTCGGGAAAAGCGCTCTTGACCAACGTGGATTTTCCGCTTTGCCGCGGACCGGTCAAAGAGACAACAGGAAACCACCCAGCAAGCTCCTTGAGCCTATTGGTGAGCGCTCGCTGTATCATGGCCCCTCCTCACATTTGCTGTGCTTGTTTTCCACAATCATACATTAGCAGCTTCCATAATCATACATTAAAATACTCCACAATCATGCATTAGAAGCTTCCACGATCATGCAATGAGATGCGCTTGGCTCGAGGCTCGGATTGGTGCCCGTCGTGAAGTGATAACCTGATAACCAGCATTGGACGATCATCAGATTGGAGCTGCCTATGCCCGCCACACCCGAAGCCGTCGCCCAGTTCCGCCAGCTCGAACGCGAGCTGTGGATGCGCCGGTATCTTATGGGAATCCTCGAGTTCGACGGCGAGACCGTCGCGCCGCCCAAGGGTGCTCCCGCCCGAGCCGAGGCTATGGGCGCGCTCGCGGGCGAGTACCACAAGCTGCTCGTCGATCCGGCAGCGCGCAAGCTCGTCCTCGACCTGAAAGACCAAGTGGCGGAACAGGACGACCAGCAGCTCTACCTGGAGCTCCGCACCCTCGGGCGCGAGCAACAGGAGGCCATGGCGATCCCCACAGAGGAAGCAGCCGCGTTCTCCCAGCTCACGAGCGAAGCGAACGCCGTGTGGCACAAGGCGAAGCTCGCGAACGACTGGGCGAGCTTCGAGCCATACGTCGGCCGCATCGTGGAGACGCTCAAGCGCCATGCCACCTACATGAACCCCAACCGTGACGCGTACGACGTGTGGCTCGACCAATACGAGCGCGGCATGGACGCCGCCTCGTACGACGCGTTCTTCGACCAGGTGCGCAAGACGGTCGTGCCCCTTGTACACGAGATCGCCCAGCGCCCGCAGCCGGAAGCGTCCTTCCTTTCCGCTTACGTTGACACGCCCACGCAGCTCGCCATCGCGCGCGACCTCATGGGGATCGTCGGCCTCGACCCCGAGGCAACCGTCCTCTCTTGCGTGGAGCACCCCTTCACGAACGGCATGGCGGCAGGCGACGTACGCATTACCACGCACATCTACGAGGACAACCTCATCTCCAACGTGTACTCGGTCATCCACGAGGCCGGCCACGCCATCTACGAGCAGAATGTCGACCCTTCGTATGCTTACACCTGCTTGGGCACCGGTTCCACCATGGGTATCCACGAGAGCCAGTCACGCTTCTTCGAGAACATCATCGGCCGTTCGCGCGCCTTCATGACGCCGCTGCTCGAGGTGCTGCGCCGTCATGCGCCCGAGGTCTACGGCAGCGTGACGGAAGACGAGCTCTACCGCGCCGTCAACATCGCCACACCGTCGCTCATCCGCACCGAGGCAGACGAGCTCACCTACCCGCTGCACATCATGGTCCGCTACGACATCGAGCGCCAGCTCTTCGCAGGCGACGCCACCGCGCGTGACATCCCCACGCTCTGGCAGAAGTACATGCACGAGTATCTGGGCATCGACGTGCCCAACGACACGCTTGGCTGCCTGCAGGACACGCACTGGTCTGGCGGCAGCTTTGGCTACTTCCCCAGCTACGCGCTCGGCAGCGCATACGGCGCGCAGATGGTGCCCTCCATGGAGGCCGCCGGCGTCGATCTTGCGGGCGCTTGCGGCTCTGGAGAGCTCGCACCGGTGTGCGATTGGCTGCGCGAGAAGATCTGGCGCTGGGGCGCGGGCAAGGACGGCGTCAAGCTGCTGCGAGAGGCGTGCGGTGCACCCTTCGACGCCGCGTTCTACTGCACCTACCTGCAGAACAAATTCTCCGACCTGTATAACGTCAAATAACCCCAGGGGTTTTTCGACATTACAACACAAACCGCCCCGGGAGCTTATTCGCAAGGCGAGGTAGCTCCCGGGGCGGTTTTCTTCTCTCTGCTGATGTTAAAAAACCCCTGGGGTAATTTAACATCCTAGACGGTGAGGAACACCATCACGATGATCGCGGCGAAGCCGACGATATCCGTACCCGTAAAGACCGTGCCCAGCACAAGGGCGCTCGTCACGGCCGCCGAAACCGGCTCGATGGTGCCGATGAGGCTCGCGCGCATGGAGCCGATGTCCTTCACGCCCTGCATGTAGAGCGAGTACGCCAGGCACGACCCCACCGCCGCGAGCACGATGAACGCCGCCCAGCCGATGCCGTCGAGCGCGGGCATATGCGCCCAAGGCTGAACGAATGCGCTGGTAACAATACCTGAAAGCAGCATACCCATACCGGTCACGACCGATGCGCCGTACTCGCGCAGAAGGCGTGCGGGGATGATGGACATACACGCCGCGCCAACAGCAGCAAGCAGGCCGACGACCAAGCCCTCGAACGGGATGGCGAGATTCGACGGATTGCCGCCCGTCGCAAGCAGATACGTCCCCACAAGCGCGAGCACCACGCCCGCGAGCTCGCGCTTGCGCGGCGCACGATGCGTGGTGAGGCACGCGTACACCATAATGATGATCAGCTGCAGGCATTGCAGCACCGTCGCCGTTCCCGCATTGGTGAGGCGAATCGTCATGAGGTAACCCAGCTGGTTGAGGAGAACGCCCGAAGCGGCGAACACGGCGAGGATGCCCATATCACGCTTGTTGCGCAGCAGCGCGAAGAGCTTATCCCGCTGGGTAAGGAGGATGACGACGAGGAAGATGCCGCCCGAAACCAGTTGTCGCATGCAGGCAAGCCAGAGCGTGTCGACCGCGTAGTTCTCGAAGAGAAAGTCCGCGCACGTGCCGGAGAAACCCCAGAACAGGCCGCCAAAAAGCGTAGCCAGCACGCCCGAGACCGCGCGGCGCTCGCCTTCCGCATTCGCCTTCTCGCGCTTGCGGCGACGCCAGGCGCGCGAAACAGCATCGGTGCCAAGGTGCTCCTCCGCCAACTCGCGCTCGAGGATCTGATCTGCTTCCAGCGCCACGGCACTTCCCTCCCCATGTGTTTCGGCATACTGCGTCCGCACGTCTCGCAACGTTCGACAAAATGTAACCTTACCGTATAAATTGGCAGGTAGACATAGTTAATTTCAATCTTTGTCCATGCTCGGCGAAGCCGCTTTATCCCGCCGGAGCATCCGCTTGGGAAACTCGTTCCCAACGCTTCGCGCGCTGCTCGCCGCGCATCGTGCTGCATATTTTCGCCACACAATGCGAAGTGAGAATTTCCGTCCAGGACTCAGATGCTCGCGTGCATCGCGCAGCCACTCTCTTCACCGCCGCATGCCACGCTGTGCGAATCCGCTTATCGAGTCAAATCTCGCCTTTTACACAACTAGACGATCTTGAAAGCGCCTTATTGAGACTTTTCCGCATTTTTGCACGATAAGGTTCTCAAGGGCGAGCATTCGAATCGTTCGTGGGACTTTGGCACCAGGTCTCAAAATCCCACTTCTCGTAGAAGAGCCCCGTTTCCCAAATCGCTCCAAATGAACAGTTTTCACGGTGCCGCCGAAGTAGCCGGGCGATTTCACTGGATGAAACTGCAGGTACAAGGATTAGGCATGTTCGCGCTACTTCGCAATCCCCCCGAAAACTGTTCATTTGACGCGATCTGGGAATCGGGACGCCTCTATTACAAGGATTTCTGTCAAGGATCCAAATCCCCGCTCCCGCTTGCGCTGTCCGAGCAAGGGGGTATAACAGAATCCGTACGCATGTTGCCGAACATCCAACGAAAAGGAGTCGTATGAGCACCGCGTCCACGAACACCACCGCAACCTCGCCTGCCACCAGCGCAGCCGACGTATCTTCCGTCCGCACGTCAGCATGCGAGGCACTTACACCTGGCACCACCACCTGCGGCTTCATTGTTGAGCGCACGGAAACCATCGACGAGCTCGACGCCGACGCGTACGTGCTGCGCCATGAGGCATCCGGCGCGCGCCTGCTCTACCTCGCCTGCGACGATGAAAACAAGGCCTTCGCCATCGCCTTCAAAACGCCGCCCGCCAACAGCACCGGCGTCTTCCATATCCTCGAGCACTCGGTGCTCTGCGGGTCGGCAAAGTTCCCGGTCAAAGAGCCGTTTGTCGACCTCATCAAAAGCTCGATGCAGACGTTCTTGAACGCCATGACCTACCCCGACAAGACCGTCTACCCCGTCGCATCCACGAACGAGCAAGACCTGCTGAACCTCATGGACGTCTACATGGACGCCGTGCTCAACCCCATGATCTACACCAAGCTGACCATCTTCCAGCAAGAAGGCTGGCACTACGAGCTCGACGTTCCCGAGGGCGCCAGCCTGTGCGACGGCGAGCTGCGCTATAACGGTGTTGTGTTCAACGAGATGAAAGGCGCGCTCTCCGACCCCATGAGTGTGCTCGACGATGCCATGAACGCCGCACTCTTCCCGAACACGCCCTATGCATTCGAATCTGGCGGCGACCCGCGTTGCATCCCGCAGCTCACCTACGACGAGTTCCTCGACACGCACGCACGCCACTACAACCTTGCGAACAGCTATATCGTGCTCTACGGCGATTTCCCCGACGTGCGCCGCGAGCTCACGTTCTTGGACGAGCGCTACCTCTCTCGCGCGAACGCTGCAAGCGAGCGCATCGCAACCAAGCGCGCGGAGGGTGCCGAGGAGCCCGCGCTTGCACCCAATCCCCTGCCCATGCAGCAGCCTATCGTCTGCGACTACCGGCGCGTCGAGATGGAGACCACGCCCGAGAACGCGCTCGCTGGCATGGCATATGTGATCGGCCAAGCGCTCGACGTGTTCCGCACCGTCGCGTCGGACGTGCTGTTTGAAGCAATCTTGGGCTCCAACGAGGCACCGGTTAAGAAGGCGATCATCGAGGCCGGCCTTGGCGGCAACGTGACGAGCTACACCTCGAACGCCTGCCAGCAGCCCTACGAGATGATCATGCTGCAGAATGCCAAGCCCGACGCCGCGCGCGAGCTGCGCCGTGTGATCGAGGAAACCTGTCGCGACCTTGTGGAGCACGGTGTTCCGCGCGACCGCTTGGAGGCCGTGATCTCGAACAACGAGTACTCGCTGCGTCAGCGCGACTACGGTGTCGCAGACGGCGTGGCGCTCGCGTGCGATGCCCTCTCGACCTGGCTCTACGACGACGCTGCCGCCACCGATGCCCTCAGGCTCGGCACCGTCTATGCGGATCTGCGCGATGCCCTCGAGGGAGATTTCTTCGAAAACCTGCTGCAAGAGCTCGTCTTGAACAGCGAGCATTGGGCGCTCGTGGAGCTCGTGCCGGTCGAGGAGCGTGCAGCCGATAGCGATCCTGGCGAGGCGGCAGAGCTCCAGGCACGCAAGGCCGCAATGACCGAGGCCGATCTGCAGAACGTCGTCGACCAGGTCGCCGAGCTGCGCCGCCAGCAAGAGGCCGAAGATGCGCCCGAAGATCGCGCCAAGCTGCCGCGCCTGCACGTTGCAGACATTGGCGACGCCCGCCCCGAACCGCGCTTCGAGCTGGACGAGACGACGCCCCTGCCGTGCCTGCACCACCACATCGCCACGCACCGGCTTGCCTATGCGCTCACGTACTTCGACCTCAGCCACCTGAGCTTCGCCGAACTTCCCTATGCGAAGATCCTCTGCCGCCTCATGCAGCAGCTTCCCACAGCACAGCGCACGGCGGCCGAGCTCGACAGCTACATTGGCTCCAACCTCGGCTTCCTCTCGTTTACCACCGAGGTGTACCTGCAAGAGAGCAACTGGCACCTTGCGCGTCCGCTGCTGCTCGTCTCTGCGGGCGCGCTTTCGGAGAAGATCGACGCGCTCGCGAACATTCCGCGTGAGGTTTGGGCGGAGACGCTATTCGAAGACACCGGTCGCATCCGCGACGTGCTCACGCAGATGCGCATCGGCATGGAGCAGGCATTTTTGAACGCCGGCCACCAAGCGGCACTCGGACGCGCACTCACCTACGTCTCGCCGGCCGCAGTGGTCTCCGACCAGCTCGCCGGCGTGGAGTTCTACCGCTTCCTGCGCGATTTGCTCGACAACTTCGACGACCGCATCGATAGCCTGTGCGATACCCTCCGCGACCTGCAGCGCCGCATCTTCACGAGCACAGGCACCATCGCAAGCTTCACCGGCTCGGACGAGGACTACGCGCGCTACTGGGCGTGCGCCGGAACGCTCGGCCTCGAGGCGCGCACCGCACCCGCCAAAGAGCTCTTCGTACCGGCGCCCGAAGACAAGCACGAGGCGTTCATCATCCCCAGCGACGTGTGCTACCTCGGCAAAGCCGCTGATCCGCGCGCTCTCGGCCTTGCGGTCGATGGCAGCTGGAGCGTGGCGGCGAACGCGCTCTCCTATGGGTACCTGTGGAACGAGATCCGCGTGAAGGGCGGCGCGTACGGC
>CASFXG010000004.1 GCA_949298635.1 uncultured Coriobacteriaceae bacterium
ATCATCATCTGCGCCATCGCCGGCCTCATCGCCCCGGCGAGCCTCCCGCTCGTGGGCTTCCTCATGTTCGGCAACCTGCTCCGCGAGTGCGGCGTGCTCGACAACCTGTCCAAGTCCGCGCAGAACGAGCTCGTGAACCTCATCTCGATCCTCTTGGGCCTGTGCGTCTCCGTGAAGATGGAATACAGCGACTTCCTGCAGTTCGACACCCTCATCGTCATGGGCCTCGGCCTCGTGGGCTTCGTCATGGACACGGTGGGAGGCGTGCTCTTCGCCAAGGTGCTCAACATCTTCCGCCGCGAGAAGATCAACCCCATGGTGGGCGCGGCGGGCATCTCCGCCTTCCCCATGAGCTCCCGCGTGGTGCAGAAGCTCGCCACGGAGGCCGACCCGCAGAACTTCATCCTCATGCAGGCCAGCGCCGCGAACGTGGCCGGGCAGATCGCCTCGGTGGTCGCCGGCGGCCTCGTGCTCGGCCTTCTGATGTAAGGCATCGGCTGGGGCGGCATCTTCGTGGTCATGATCGTCATCTACCTCGTGTCGCTCGCGCTGTCGAAGATCTTCGCGCCGAAGAGCGCCAACTAAGGTACGTCTATCTTTGAGCGCCCATCGCACTGCGGGTGCAGACGCTGGCACGACAGGCGCTCCGTTGGATTCGTTGTATTCGTCTGAATGTGAGTTTGGGATTGGAGTGAAGGTAGCTATGGAGCTAAAGCAGCAAGCTGTTGCCGGAACCACGGAATCGAGCGACATCATGGTCACCATCGATCCCGTTGGCGGCGACGCCGTCGAGATTAATCTCGAGAGCAGTGTGGAGAAGGCGTTTGGCGCCCGCATTCGTGAGGTCATCGCCCAGACGCTCACCAATTTGGGCGTTACCGGCGTCCGCGTGACGGCTGTCGACAAGGGTGCGCTCGATTGCACGGTGCAGGCGCGCACCATCGCCGCCGTGTATCGCGCTGCCGGCAACGACGGCGCGTTCGACTGGAAGGAGATCGACGCATGGAACGCCTAAGGAGAACCATGATGTTCATGCCGGGTGCCAACCCGGCGATGCTCCGCGACGCCGGCCTCTACGGTGCCGACTCGCTCATGTTCGACCTCGAGGACGCCGTCTCCATCAAGGAGAAGGACACGGCGCGCGCGCTCGTCCACTTCGCCCTCAAGACGTTCGACTATGGCGACTGCGAGACCATCGTTCGCATCAACGACCTCAACACGGTGGGCAAGCTCGACATCGACGCCGTGGTTCGCGCCGGCGTGGACGTGATTCGTCTGCCCAAGACCGAGCGCGCGCAGGACGTCATCGACGCCGACGCCGTCATCACCGAGGTCGAAAAGGCCTGCGGCCGCGAGGTTGGCTCGACGGGCATCTTCGCCGCGATCGAGTCTGCCGAGGGCGTGCTGAACGCCGTCGAGATCGCGACCGCTTCTCCGCGCGTGTGTGGCATCGCCCTGGGTGCCGAGGACTACGTCACGAACCTCAAGACCTTCCGCGCCTATGGCGACAACATGCAGCTGTACTTCGCGCGCGAGATGATCCTGCACGCCGCTCGCATCGCCGGTGTGGCGGCCGTCGACACGGTGTTCTCTGATGTCGACAACATGGACGCCTTCCGCGCCGAGGTCGAGCACATCAAGATGCTCGGCTTCGACGGCAAGTCCGTCATCAACCCGCGCCAGATCCCCGTGGTGAACGAGGTCTACGCGCCCTCCGAGAAGGAGATCCAGAAGTCCAAGGAGATCGTCTGGGCAGCTCGCGAGGCCGAGGAAAAGGGTCTTGGCGTTGTTTCCGTGCGCGGCAAGATGGTCGATAAGCCGGTCATTGCTCGCGCCGAGCGTACCATCACGCTCGCGAAGGCATCTGGCCTTATTGGGGAGGAGGATCTCTAATGGCGCTCAACAAGATTGGTCGGGAGATCCCCGACGTTTACGCCGAGCAGTTTGGCGTGTACGGTTCCGAATTTGAGAACGTCAAGCCCTATACGGCGGCCACGCACACCGTAAGCCCCCGTACGCCGGGCGAGTCGAAGCTTCTCGACTCCATTCACGATGCCATCGTGAAGACGGGCATCACCGACGGCATGACCATCTCGTTCCATCATCACTTCCGCGAGGGCGACTACGTGATGAACATGGTGCTCGACGAGATCGCCCGCATGGGCATCAAGAACATCTCGATCGCGCCCTCTTCGATCGCGAACGTCCACGAGCCGCTCATCGAGCACATCAAGAATGGCGTGGTGACGAACATCACGTCTTCCGGCCTGCGCGATAAGCTCGGCGCTGCCATTTCCGCTGGCATCATGGAGAACCCCGTGGTCATTCGCAGCCACGGTGGCCGCGCCCGCGCCATCGAGCGCGGCGACATTCACATCGATGTCGCGTTCCTGGGCGCTCCCTGCTGCGACGAGTACGGCAACGCCAACGGCTTCGAAGGCCCGTCTGCGTGCGGTTCTCTCGGCTACGCCCTCATGGACGCCAAGTACGCCGACCAGGTCGTGCTGGTGACGGACAACCTGGTGCCCTACATCAACACCAAGATTTCCATCCCGCAGTCCGACGTGGACTACGTGGTGAAGGTCGATGCCATCGGCGACCCCAAGGGCATCGCGAAGGGCGCTACGCGCTTCACGAAGAACCCCAAGGAGCTCATCATCGCCGAGTACGCCGCGAAGGTCATGATGGCCTCGCCGTACTTCAAGCCCGGCTTCTCGTTCCAGACCGGCACCGGCGGCGCTTCGCTCGCCGTGACGCGGTTCCTCCGCGAGGGCATGATCAAGAACGACGTGAAGGCTTCTTTCGCGCTGGGCGGTATCACGAACTCCATGGTCGAGCTGCTCGACGAGGGTCTTGTGGGCGCCATTACCGACGTGCAGGACTTCGATACGCCCTCTGGCGCGTCGCTCGCCCGCAACGCCACGCACCTCGAGATCAACGCCTCGATGTACGCGTCGCCGCTCTCCAAGGGCGCCATGGTGAACCGTCTGGATATGGTCATCCTTTCCGCGCTCGAGATCGACACGGACTTCAACGTCAACGTCATCACCGGTTCTGACGGCGTGATCCGCGGCGCTTCCGGTGGCCACTGCGATGCCGCCGCCGGCTCGAAGATGGCCATCATCGTGGCACCGCTCATCCGAGGCCGCATCCCAACGGTTGTGGACAAGGTCACGACGGTCGTCACCCCCGGCTCGAGCATCGACGTGCTCGTGACGGAGGTCGGCGTGGCCGTGAACCCGGCGCGCCAGGACCTCATCGAGGCCATCAAGGGCTGCGGCGTGCCGATGGTCTCCATCGAGGAGCTTCGCGACCGCGCCTACGCGATCGTGGGCGAGCCCGAGCCCATCAAGTTCGGCGATAAGCCCGTGGCGCTCATTGAGTACCGCGACGGTACGCTTATCGATACGGTGTACAACTGCGCGTAACGAGGTCGCCGCGCGTAGGCTTGGCTTTTCGGCCTGTGCGCGGCCTCTTCGCAAGCTCCTTTGCAACATTGTTGTTACTGTTAACCCAGGCGTTTCTGCGACGGTCTTAGAGAGGGGAGTGCCATGGTCGAAGAATCCGGTTGCTGTGTCTCCCTGCCGGACAGCCATGCGTCCGTCGTGTTTGCGGGGCCTGAGGTAGCACTCCCCGACATGCTTGCCGCCCGCGAGCGTCGCGTATCTTACCAGCGCGCGATGCTCGCTGCGGCGGGTGATTCCGAGGCGCTGCTGTGCCTCACCCTATCGATTCCCGGACCGGTGAAGACGAGCGCGGCATTGGAGCGCGTGTTCGATGTGCTGGTGAACGAGGCGAAGGCTGCGCTTGCAGATGTTCGCCTGCTTGAGGAGCGCTCGCTGGGCGGTGCGACGGGGCAGGAGTACTTCGCGCTCGTCGAGCTTCCGGCGGCCGAGCTCAAGCGCCGTATGGTGGAAATCGAGGAGACGCATCCTCTGGGGCGTCTCGGCGACCTAGATGTGCTTGCGCGAGCTGGCGACATGCTGCGCTCGGTCTCTCGAACCGAGCTTGGTTTTCCGCCGCGTACCTGCCTGATATGCGGGAACGAGGCCAAGGCATGTGCTCGCTCGCGTGCGCACACCGTCGACGAGATGCAGGCGGAGATTGCACGCATCATTGACCAAGGGGGTTATAGCCAACCATGACGAAGCAGGTGAAGTTTACCGAGACCGTCCTGCGCGACGGCCAACAGAGCCAGATCGCCACGCGCATGCCCATCGAGGACATGCTGCCGATCCTGGAAACGATGGATGAGGCGGGGTACCATGCGCTCGAGGTGTGGGGCGGCGCGACGTTCGACTCGTGCCTGCGCTACCTGGGCGAGGATCCGTGGGAGCGCCTGCGCACCTTCCGCTCTCATGTGAAGAACGCGAAGCTGCAGATGCTGCTGCGCGGCCAGAACCTGCTGGGCTACCGCAACTACGCCGACGACGTGGTCGAGGAGTTCGTTAAGAAGTCCGTCGAGAACGGCATCGACGTGCTGCGCATCTTCGACGCGCTGAACGACACGAGGAACCTCCAGACCTCGATCCGAGCGGCCAAGGAGGCCGGCGGCGAGGTGCAGGCCGCGATCTGCTACACCACGAGCGACGTGCACACGGTCGAGTACTTCGTGAACCTTGCCCGCGAGATGGCCGCGGCCGGCGCGGACAGCATCTGCATCAAGGACATGGCAGGCGTGCTCGAGCCCGGCGTGGCCTATCAGCTCGTGAGCGAGATCAAGAACGCCGTGGATCTACCGCTCGAGATCCATACGCACTGCACGGCGGGCATTGGCGAGATGACGCTCCTGCGCTCCGTCGATGCGGGTGCGGACATCATCGATACCGCGATTTCCGCCTTCGCGGGTGGCACCTCGCAGCCCTGTACGGAGTCCATGGCGGTGGCGCTCGAGGGCATGGGCTACGAGACCGGCCTGAAGATCGACAAGCTCGAGGAGATCGCCGCGCACCTTTCTGGCGTGCGCGCCCGCTTCAAGGCCGAGGGCGGCCTCAATCCCAAGGTCATGGAGGTCGAGCCCAAGGCGCTCCTGTACAAGGTGCCCGGCGGCATGCTCTCGAACCTCATCTCGAACCTCGCAGACCTGGGCGTTTCCGATAAGTATGACGAGGTGCTCGCCGAGGTGCCGCGCGTCCGCGCCGACCTTGGCTTTCCGCCGCTCGTGACCCCGCTCTCGCAGATGGTGGGCACGCAGGCCATGATGAACGTGGTCTCCGGCGAGCGCTACAAGGTCGTTCCCAAGGAGATTCGCGACTACGTGAAGGGTCTCTATGGCCGTTCGCCCGTGGAGATCTCCCAGGAGATCCGCGAGAAGATCATCGGCGGCGACGAGCCCATCACCTGCCGCCCGGCCGACCTGCTCGAGCCGGAGCTGCCCGCCGCGCGCGAGGCCGTGGCGAAGTACGCCAAGAGCGAGGAGGACGTGCTCGACTACACCCTCTTCCCCGACCAGGCACTCGACTTCCTCGGCCGCCGCGAGGACCCCTTCTACGACGTCCCCGTCCAGGAGGTCGAGGTCACCATCGACGTCAAATAGCCGATGTCCCAAAAAGGGACAGGTGCATTTTGGGACATCTGGAACGGGGGTTATTGGCTGGCGTGTCCCAAAAAGGGGCTGTCCCTTTTTGGGACATGAGAAAGCGGCTCCGAGCATGTTCGCTCGGAGCCGCTTCGTGTTACGTGCCCAAAGGGAATGTTACTCTTCGCCCAGAAGCGTCTTCTTGATGGACGCGGCAGCCTTCTTGCCGGCGCCCATGGCGAGGATGACGGTTGCGGCACCGGTCACGATGTCGCCGCCAGCCCAAACCTTCGGGTTCGACGTGCGGCCGTCCTCATCGGTCTCGATGAGGCCCCAACGGTTAAGCTCGACGTCGGCGCAAAGCTTCGCGAACGGATTTGCGCGCGTGCCGATAGCCGTGACGGCCACGTCGCAGGGGATGGCGAACTCGGAGTCCTGCACGGGGATCGGGCGGCGACGGCCGCTCGCGTCCGGCTCGCCGAGCTCCATGCGCTGCAGCTCGATCGTGGACACGAAGCCGTCCGGGCCTGGCAGGAAGCGCAGCGGGTTGCACAGCTCGAGAATCTCGACGCCCTCTTCCTTGGCATGATGGACCTCGGCCTTACGGGCGGGCATCTCGGCCTCGGTACGGCGATAGGCGAGGGTGACGTGCTCGGCACCCAGGCGCAGCGCCGTGCGGGCAGCGTCCATGGCCACGTTGCCGCCGCCGAACACCACGACGTTCTTGCCGTGGCGGATGGGCGTGTCGTACTCGGGGAACTCGTACGCCTTCATGAGGTTCGTGCGGGTGAGGTACTCGTTCGCGCAGTACACGCCGGGGAGGTTTTCGCCGTCGACGTGCAGGAAGCGCGGCAGGCCAGCGCCCACGGCCAGGTAGAGCGCGTCGAAGCCCTCCTCGTTGAAGAGCTCTTCGGCATCGAAGAGGCGGCCGGCTACGGAGTTGTACTCGAAGTGGACGCCCAGCTCCTCCAGGCCCTTGATCTCGCGCTTGACGATGTCCTTGGGCAGACGGAACTCGGGGATGCCGTAGGTGAGCACGCCGCCGCCGGTGAAGAACGCCTCGAACACGGTGACGTCGAAGCCCTCGCGCGCGAGCTCGCCGGCGCAGGCGATGCCGGAGGGGCCGGAGCCCACGATGGCGACCTTGTGGCCGTTGCTGGGCTTGCACTCGGGCGCTTCGCCCACCTCGTCGGCCATGTCGCCGAGCATGCGCTCGAGCTGGCCGATGGCGACGGGGTCGCCCTTCTTGCCGAGGATGCACTTGCCCTCGCACTGGTTCTCCTGCGGGCACACGCGGCCGCAGACGGAAGGCAGCAGGTTATCGGCCTTGATGGTGGAAAGGGCGCCCGCCCAGTCCTCCTCGCGGATCTTCTCGATGAACTGCGGGATGTGCACGCCTACCGGGCAGCCCTCCATGCACAGCGGCTTCTTGCAGTCGAGGCAGCGGTTGGCCTCGGCGATGGCGTCGGCCTTGGTGTAGCCGGTGTCGACCGGACGGAAATCGCGAGCGCGCTCCGCGGCAGGCTCCTCATTCGCAGGGGTGCGGGGAGCGCCGATGTTGGGGCGATACTTTACTTCTGGCATGCGCAGTCCTCCTCATAACGCTTGATGGAAGCGGCCTCCTCGGCCTTGTAGCTGGCCTGGCGATGTGCGAGGTCGTCCCAGTCGACGAGGTTCGCATCAAAGTCGGGACCGTCGACGCAGGCGAACTTCGTCTCGCCGCCCACTTCGACGCGGCAGCAGCCGCACATGCCGGTGCCGTCGACCATGATGGGGTTCAGGCTCGCGACGATGGGGATCTTGAATTCGCGGCAGGTGAGGGTCGAGAACTTCATCATGGGAACGGGACCCACGCAGAAGACCGAGTCAATGGCGTCCGTCTCGCAGAGGCGACGGAGCGGGAGCGTCACGACGCCCTTCTCGCCCATGGAGCCGTCGTCCGTGGTGACGAAGAGGTCCTCGAGCGGCAGCGCGGCGAACTGCTCGAAGAGGATGAGCAGGTCCTTCGTACGGGCACCCATGATGACGGAGACCTTCTTGCCCTGCTCGCAGAGGGTGCGGGCAACAGGGTAGGCGATGGCCAGGCCGACGCCGCCGCCAATGACGGCCACGCGGTCGCCCTCAACCTCGGTGGGGCAGCCCAAAGGCCCGGTGATGTCGCGGATCTCGTCGCCTTCCTCGAGCTTGGAGAGGCACTCCGTGGTCTTGCCGACGACCATGAAGATGAACTCGATCCAGCCCTCCTCCGGATTCCAGTTGGCGAAGGTGAACGGCACGCGCTCGCCCGTCTCGTCGATGCGCACCATGAGGAACTGGCCGGCATGCGCCTTCTTGGCCATCCTCGGGGCGTGGACGCGGAACTCGAAGACCTTCTCCGAGAACTGCGTCTTCTTCAGGATCTTGTACATAGAACCCCTCTCTTTTTGTGGGCTTCGACACGCCATGCGAACGCGGCGCATGAGACCCATGTGCAACCCATGACGACGTGCGTCCGTGCGGCGCACGCCGGTGCATACAGGTTCAATTATAGCAAGTTGAACGGGTGCATAACGGGTCTTGAAGAGAGAAATGAGCAGAGAGCGACGGCGGGGAAATTGCAACAGATCGCAGGGAAACCGGATTTCAAGAAAATGGCGCTTCTGTCCAAGGCTGCACCCCCCCCCGCATGAACATAGCCGATAGAAGTTGCTCTGGCTATGTCATACAACAGGCTCATCCTGAATGGAGTTGGTGCAGGGGTGGTCAACGTGGTCATAGCAGTCAAATTGAGTACAAATGCAAGGAATATAAGCTATTACGAATATTGCTCTAAGAAATAATTAACTCCATTCACCGAAGAAAGTGACCGTTCAGGGAGGGTCGAACGCCCCCCCGAACGTAAAGAGCGTACTATTCGAATTAGATATTAGCTAATTAATTAATTGCTTAATATCTAGTTGTATTGGAAGAGATGCTGAAAGGAGAAGCCATGAGTTCTATCCATGTGTACTCTGAGGTGGGCAAGGTCAAGAAGATCATGATCTCGCGCCCCGAAGGGTACTTCGACGCCGTGCGGCCGGACTCGCGAGAGTACCAGCTCGTCGACGATGTCGTGTGGACGGCGCAGGCGTGCCGCGACCACGACGTCTTCGCTAACCACCTGCGCGGCATCGGCGCAGAGGTCGTCTACCTCGAGGACATGTTCGAGAAGTCGCTCGGCGACGAGGCGGATCGCCGCAAGTTCCTCGACGAGTACATGACCGAGGACTTCATCTACGACCCGGCGCTCCGCGAGCAGATCGCCGCCTACCTCATGCCCATGAGCGCGCACGACTTCGCCCGCACCGTCATGGCGGGCATCGAGAAGAAGGATCTCGCCGGGATCCCGAAGCCGACGTGCCTGGCGGACGTCCTCCCGGACGAGACCCCCGAGGACCCGTATGCGATGCACACCTCGGCGAACTTCATCATGTGCCGCGACCCCGGCTGCTCGGTGGGCTCGAACTTCACCATCAACCGCTTCGTGCAGGACACGCGCAACCTCGAGGCCGTCGTGTGGAAGCACGTCTTCGAGAACGTCCCCGAGTTCGCGGGCGGCGCGCAGCTCCTCCACACGAACGACCCGCACGGCGAGACCATCGAGGGCGGCGACATCGCCATCCTCTCGCCCGAGGTCATCGCCATCGGCCACAGCTGCCGCACCCACGCGGCCGCGATCGAGGAGTTCGCGAAGAACGCGCTCGCCTCGGGAGACAGCTTCAAGAAGGTTGTCGTGTTCGAGATCCCCAAGGGCCGCGCCTACATGCACCTCGACACCGTGTTCACCGCCGTGGACGTGGACAAGTTCACGTACTACCCCGGCATCATGGGCGGCCTCAAGCTCTACGAGCTCACGCTCGGCTCCGACGGCGAGCTCAGGGTCTCCTGCGCCGAGGAGGAGCTCGACGAGGCCCTGAAGCGCCTGCTGCACCTGCCCGCGGTCGACCTCATCCCGTGCGCGGGCGGCGACCCGTTCTGGGCGGACTACGACCAGTGGTCCGACGGCTCGAACACGCTCGCCGTCGCCCCCGGCGTGGTGTGCACCTACGACCGCAACTGGCGCACGAACGATGTCCTGCGCCAGCACGACATCAAGGTGCTCGAGGTTCCCTCCGGCGAGCTCTGCCGCGCGCGCGGCGGCCCGCGCTGCATGAGCATGCCGCTCGTGCGCGAAGACCTCTAGCGCACACGGCTCCTCTCTGGTCCGTGCAGGCTTCGGCGCGACGGGAACGCGTCGTCGCGCCGAGGCGCCTGCTCTTACTCTGTCCATGCCCTGTCGCCTGTAGAAAGGACTATAGATGATTAAGAAGAAGGACTTCGTAGACGTTCGTGACCTCACGAAGGATGAATACCTAGAGCTCCTCGAGGTCATCCGCATTCTCAAGGAGGCCGACCAGAAGGGTATCCAGATTCCGCTGCTCAAGGGCCAGACCATCGCCCTCATGTTCGATCAGCCCTCCACCCGCACGCGCGTCTCGTTCGAATCCGCCATGGACAAGCTCGGCGGCGACGCTCTCTACCTCGAGACCAAGACCATGCACGTGGGCGAGGGTCGCGAGACCATGAAGGACACCGCGCTTGTCATCTCGGGCATGTGCGATGCTATCGAGTGCCGCAACGAGAACTACGACGCCGTGGTCGACCTTGCCAAGTGGGCGACCGTGCCGGTGTTCAACGGCATGACCTCCGTCTCCATGCACCCCACACAGGCGCTCTGCGACCTGTTCACGATCATGGAGAATCTGCCCGCCGGCAAGAAGCTCGAGGACGTGAAGGTCATGTGGGTGGGCGACAACTCCGCCGACACCTCCGAGGAGAACTACCACCTGGGCGGCGTGTGCCGCTCCGACACGTTCCTCTTCGCCAAGATGGGCATGACGTTCATCGCGGCCGCGCCCGAGCGCGCAAAGATGCTGCCCGAGGACGTCGAGATCGTCGAGGGGTTCTGCAAGGAATCTGGCGGGAAGTACATCCAGACGGACGATCCGTACGAGTACGCCGCGGACGTGGACTTCCTGCTCACCGACGCCTGGTGGTATCACGGTTCCGATCACCTCAAGCCGCAGAAGATCGAGGAATTCTTCCCCAAGTACTCCATCAATGAGGAGCTTATTGCCGCCTGTCCCGAGTGGGTCAAGGTCATGCACCCGCTTCCGGGCAACCGTGGCTACGAGATCTCGAACGAGGTCTGGGACGGCCCGCACTCGCTGCTCATGGAGCAGGCGGCTAACCGCTTCCATACGCAGAAGGGTTTGCTTGCCGCTTACATGTATCCGCGTGTACGCAAGCAGCAGGAAGCCCTGCAGCAGTACTACACCGCCCAGGTCGAGGCGCTTACAACCGAGACGATCGACAAGGTTGCCGGAACCCACTACGGGGACTGGGTCTAGGCGCATCGCCGCCCAGCCGGCGGTAGCGCCGGTTACACGATGCGCCCTCGCACACGGCCGGTAGTACGGTCGCTGGCGGGGGCGCTCGCAGTTTGCAAGTGTCTTGCCGCGTGGCGCGGTGGGGCTTAGGGCATGTCAGGGGGCGTGCCGGAATAGGAAGGTGGTTGCTATGGCTGAATCCACTTCGACAGAGAAGAAATCCGGCGGAGGACTGGGCTTTTGGGTACTTGTCATTACGATTTTCAGCTCGATGATCGGCTCGGGCGTGTACGACCTTTCCTACCAGCTGGGGACGGTCGCCTCGCCGGGCGCCGCGATTGTCGCGTTTGCGATCTGCTACGTGGGCACGCTCGTTTCCGCGCTGAGCTTGAAGAACCTGCTCGAGCGCGATCCTGAGGGCGACGGCCTGTTCTGCTACGCCCGCCGGGCGTTCGGCAAGTTCGCCGAGTTCATGAGCGCTTGGGGCTACTGGATTAGCGGCTGGGTAGGTAACGTTTCGTTCGCCACTATGACCATGATCGCCTTCGGCACGTTCTTCCCTGAGGTCTTCGGTGACACCGGCACGAGCTGGCCGTCGATTATCGTGGCGAGCGCCGTCATGTGGGTTATCGCGTGGCTCGTGAACCGCGGTGTCGAGCAGAGCGTGCGCTTGAACACGATTGTGACAATCATCAAGATCATTCCGCTTTTGCTCTTCATCGTGATCGGCGCGACGGCGTTCAGCTTCGGCGTGTTCACGACCGATTTCTGGACGAACTTCGCCGGCAACATGGAGGCGGCGGGCACCGGCTTTGACCTCGGTTCCGTTGCCGCTCAGGTCAACGATTCGATGCTCTCCCTCATCTGGGTGTTCATCGGTGTCGAGAGCGTCGCTTTGCTCTCGCGTCACGCCGTGAGCAAGAAGGTCGCGGGCTCGGCGACGGTCGTCGGCCTCACGCTCGTGACGCTCATCGAGTTCATCGTCGCGATTCTGCCCTACGGTATCATGCCCGCCGATGAGTTCATCGCCCTCGGCGAGCCTTCGCTCGGTCAAATGTACACGATCTTCATGGGGCCTGTCGGCGCGTCCTTCGTGCAGGCGGCGCTTATCATCTCGATCTTCGGCTCCTGGATTGCCTACACGCTCATGCCCACCGAGTCCGTGACCTATCTCGCCGACGAGGGCTCGTTGCCTAAGATCTTCGGCAAGAAGAACAAGAACGGCGTGGCTACGTTCTCACTGTTCCTCACCGTCATCCTGTGCGAGATCCTGCTCGTCTCGATGCATTTCACCGAAGATGCTTACAACTTCAGCTTCAGCCTGAGCTCGTCGGCCATCCTGATCGTGTGGATCTTCATCGACCTCCAGCAGGTCAAGTATACGCTCGACCACCGCGATGAACCGGGTGCGGTAAAGAACCTCATCCTGGGTTTGATCGGCCTCGTGTACTACCTCGTTGCCATGTTCGTATCCGGTATCTCCTATGTCATGCTGTGCGGCGTGCTGTGGGTCATCGGCATCCCGCTGTACTACATGGCACGCAGGGCATCTGGTGAAGAGAAGGTCTTTGTGGGCAAGGATTGGCTGCTCGTGGGTCTTTCCGTTGTCATGGCCATCGGCGGCGTTTGGATGATGCTGAACGGCATGGTCTAGGCGCGCGGCGCCCGAGCGGATAGCTCCGTCCCGATGTCTGACGGCGCGGCGCGATGGCCTTGTCGCGTCGCGCCGCCTTCATGTGGGCGCGCTGGACGGCCCGATGGTTCGGGAACACGCCGGTTCAGGACAGGGAACCGGGCAGCCTGGAGTCTCGGTGCCGGGCAATTCGAGAGAGGAGGCATGATGGACATCATGACGAGTCGGTACGAGGACTGGCAGAATCGACTCGAGAAACACGTTGACTTTAACATCTGTGAGTCCATGGTAGCGGCGTTTACGGAAGAGGAACTTCTGGCGATCGATCCAGAGGGCGCTGCTGCTCTACGCCAGACGGGTGCGCATGAGCTTCTCAATTATGGCTGGATTGAGGGGTCGGCGGAGTTTAAGCAGGGTGTCGCTGGCCTGTACCAGAGCGAGGTCGCGCCCGACCGCATCCTCCAGACGAACGGCGGTACCGGCGCAAACTTCAACGCAATGTATGCGCTCATCGAGCCTGGTGACCACGTAATCGTGGAGAGCCCCGCTTACGAGCCGCTCGAGGTGCTCGCGCGGCAGTTCGGAGCAGAGGTCGAGCTCTGGCGTCTGCGCGAAGAGCATGCCTGGCAGCCTGATATCGGGGAGTTGCGGCAGATGGTTCGCCCGGACACGAAGCTCATTGTGCTCGTGAACGCCTCGAATCCTTTGGGCGTTGTGCTCGAGACGCCGCTTCTCGAGGAGATTGCAGACATTGCACGCTCGGTCGGGGCATACGTCCTGTGCGACGAAGCGTTTCGCCCGTTCGATGAGTCTGTCAACTATACATCGATGATCGATGTATACGAAAAGGCTATCGTGACCTGCACACTTTCCAAAGCGTATGCGGTGCCGGGAATTCGGATCGGCTGGGTTGTCGCCGACGACGAAATTGCCGGGCGTGTGCGGCGGCTGCGCGACTACACGATGGTGAGCTGCGGCGTTCCCAACGATGCGCTTGGCGTATACGTGTTACGCAACCGCGAAGGCATCCTCAAGCGCAACTGCGAGATTGTTATGCGCAACCTGGAGATTGCAGACGCGTGGATTGCAGGTCAGCCACGTGTGAGCTGGCAGAAACCACGTGGCGTGACGACCGGCTTCATGCGTCTCGACATTCCCGAGGACGACGTATCGTTTTGCAAGCGACTTGCCGCGGAACGTAAGACGCTGCTCATACCCGGCGGCTGCTTCGACCTCCCGTGCGGTGCGCGTTTGGGATATTGCGCTCATGAGCAGATTTTGCGTCGCGGCCTCGATGAACTTGCTGCAGCATTGGCAGAATTCGACTGAGCACACAGAGTATCGTTGAGGGCTTGGCGACGAGTTTGAGCAGTGGGGTGGAGACTTCTACGAGTGTTTTCACCTCACTTCCGTTTGTCGAGGACCGCTTGCCACTTCACTTGCTACGGCGTCTCGAGCAGGTGTTCCAAGAACGAAAGATGCGCCTGGTAGTTTTCGTAGAGCAGGTTGTAGTACACCTCGTTTTTCATGCGCTGTGGATACACGAGATCCGCATCACGCATAGCGCGGAGATGCACCGATATGGAACTCGGTGCGACTTGGAGAATATCGGCGAGCTCTTTGGTCGTCTTGGGAGAGACGTTAAGTTCGGCGAGGATTTTAAGTTTCATGGGGCTGCCGATGGCCTTAAGGAATAGCTCGATTTCCGGAGGTATTTCTGCCGTGGCCTGTCCGAACGTGACGCCCTTGAATATGGTTAGACAGCCATCGATGCAGTTAATCATGAAGTGTGGCGTGAGAAACGATGTGATGATCACATTGATGCGTTTTATCTCATCATTGCGGTAGAACAGCTCGAGTTGCCGGCCTACGCGGATGCCAGTTCTGTCGACGTGCACCTGCTCGTGGCAGTTCTCGATATACTGCGCGGGGCCGTCTAGCTCCAGCAGCTTCCGCTCAGTTGCGAGCGCGCTGATTTCGGAGACGCCTATGGTGTTCCAGATGTCAGCAAAGTGCTCATGCCAATACCGATCGAGCACGGAAACGAGCCGATGGCGGTATTCCTCTAGGTTGTCGAGGATATAGCGAGCGAATTTCTCGGGGACATAGTAGCGAAAGATTTCCGAGTTCTGCTCGAGGAGGTGGTCGGTGCTTGTGATGCTATGAGCGAGCGTACGGCGGGGAACAAGGCCGGAGAAGATACCGTAGCAGAAATCGACGTCACTCATGTTGGCTAGATGCGCGAGGAACGCCTTCATGCTCGTGACTTCACCTTGTTCGATGTAACCCACGAGGTCCATGATAAACGCCCAGTTCATGGTGTGGTCAGAGAAAAATAGGAGCTCGTCGCGCAGGTCGGTATCCATGGAAGCGAGAGTGCTCTTTGTCCAATGGCTGCGGTTCGGATGGAGCTCGGGAGCCGACAGGGCATGAAGGCTCGCGACCATCTCGACGACTGGGCTATATTTGATGACGATTTCTTTGGTAAGCGGAACACCGCTCGTTTCCTCTAGCAGCAGCATTGTTTTCTCGCATCTATATCTGCCTGCGCAATAGCGCCGTGGATAATGCTAGTACATCGTCCTCATTATATGTTGTGTTATGCACAAGACCTAGGGAGAGCCTGCTACCGTCACATAAGGTTCGCTGAATGGTTGTGGGGTGGATGGCCGCGCACGTTACCTATATTTGCCCGGGATGCTCTGTGCCGTGCCTAGTGCTTGCCGTTCTGCGCAGCGGCGCCGTTCACATGATCGCGGGCGTAGACCACACCGTGCATGAGCGCAAGCTCACAGGCATCGGCCGCGCGCTGGACGGTATCGGCGAACGCCTCGGCTTCCTTGTTGCGCAGCTGCTTGAGTACGAAATCGGCCGTGGGCATCTTGCCGGGAGGCTCGCCGATGCCGAAGCGGATGCGGCTGAAATCGCGACTGCCGAGCTTGTCGATGATGGAGCGCAGGCCGTTGTGGCCGGCGTGCCCGCCGCCCACCTTCACCCGCACATCGCCTTCGGGGATGTCGAGCTCATCGTGGACCACGAGAAGCTCCTCGGGTGCGACCTTATACTCGCGGCAGAGCTTGGAGATGGGGCCGCCGCTCGTGTTCATGAAGCTCTGAGGCTTTACGAGCACGACCTCGCGCACGCCCCCTTCCGCTTCGGCGTCGCGCACACGCGTGGTGGCGACTTCGGCGCCGAGCTGGTTCTTCCAGTACGTCACGCCGGCGCGTCGCGCGAGTTCGTCGACCGTTTGAAAGCCCGCATTGTGGCGGGTGCTCGCATATTCTTCGCCGGGGTTTCCCAAGCCGGCGATCATGCGGATAGGTTTAGGTTGCGGTTGTGGCATACTGCGTCCTTCGTATTCATGGGCGGTATCGTGCGCTTATGTGAGGAAAACACGTACACATGTGGATGGCTTGCGGCATTGTAGCAAGTTTTCCACCCTTGCTAAAATCTGACACATTTCTGACGAAATCACAGGAAATACAACAATAAAACCCCAGCGTAGACACGGTGTATTTGAAATGATAGCGTTTCGCTATGGAGACGTTGGTCCTGTCACATATCCCTTCTTTGAGGGCAATACGAGCGGCGCGGCGAGCGTATGGTAGGCTGCCGTGGGATGCGGTTGGCCGTGTTGAGCAGCGCCGGGCGCTCAAGGGCTGTGTGCCCAATGTCGATCAGGTCGATTACGACGAGCTTGCTCGCATGGGGGCATGGGAACATGGCGAAGGCGAACCATTGCACGTTCTTGTGGCGGATCCCAAGGCTCGTAGGAACAAAGAGCTGCTTACGTGCCATGTGGTTTCCGGAGCACTTCCTACAGGAGCTTTAATGCGCATGGCTCCCGGCGTGTACGCGTGTTCTCCTGCTTTTGCTGCGTTGCTGTATTCGCGTGGTCGGTCGCTCGGCGAGGTGCTCGCGTTGCTTATGGAGTTCCTCGGCACCTATTCGCTGCCTCCCGAGGCAACGTTGCCAATTGCTTGGGGCGGGGTATGGCCAGGCGAGCGGTCGAAGAGAGACGTGGAGCAGGCACATTATCGATGCGATCCCGCGCTTTCGATGGCAGAGCTGCGTGCGTTATCGCGCTGGGCAAAGAGTAGCGGCTATCATGTGTTTCGCGAAGCGGTGCGTATTGCGGCTCCGGGATCCGCATCGCCGTGCGAAACGGTGATGTATGGCATGTTGGGTGCGCCTATGCGTCACGGCGGCTTCGCGTGTGCAGCGCTGCCTAAGGGAGGAGCGGCGCTCAACTTCCGACTTGATTTCGATGCAAATGCCGTCCGCATGGCGTCGAGCGTGCCGTATGCCATTTGCGATGCGTTTATCCCATCTGCGAAGATTGACGTGGAGTACAACGGAGCAGGCCACGAGAATGAAAACACGCGCATACACGATGGCCAGCGCAATAACGGTCTCAAGGGCATGGGCGTTACCGTGCTTGTAATCAATCGCGACCAGATGCGCGATATCGTGACGCTCGAGGCGATTGCGAAAGCGATTTACAAGGCGGCAGACAAGCGCTTTCGGTACTACATCAATGGGTGTCGTCCGAGGCAGGCAAAATGGCTTAATGAATTGCGGAGAGGCGTCGGATTGCCTCCCGTATAGCTTGACCCAGTTTGCTTGGCAGCAGTTTTGATTGCTTTGTGGCAAAAAAGGTGGCTCAGTTCAGATATGTACGATTGGTATACCGACTTTCCCAAAGTACAGGCTGCATTGGTTTGTCACTGTGTTCGTCAGGGACGATTTACTCAACAAAACCGCATGATTACTGCTAGAACAACATTCGCCACTGCTTTAGTGGTTCAACTCCTGTTCTGACAATCGTGCATATTTGAATTGTGCCACCATAAAACAGGATGACAGAGAGCGTTCCAAAGAAAACTTGAAAGTGGTTAGCGCTAATACCCCAGGAGATCGCGCGACGCTCGGTACCATACGACAACTCCGAGCACCCTTGCTCTTCGACGATCTATTGCTACGTCGGGATACATTCCTCGCTGAGGGTTGGCGGTCAGCAACATGCTGTCGTTGCCTCCTTGGAAGCGCCTGATAAGTGGTTCGGCTCCATCGATGATGACGACTATCGTTGAGCCGTTCCAAGGGGTAGGCTTCGTGTCAACAAGCAAAAGCGCATCACGCGGATAGCTTAGCGTCATGCTGTTATCGAGAGGTTTGACAAAGAATGATTTAGGATGACGGGCAAGTACATCAGAGGGGAGGGAAGCATTTCCTGCTCGCGCAAGGACGATGTCACTATCACGGCGCATAAACTTGAGAATTGGCGCGGAGACTTCCGCGTTGCCATTTTCGGGCGAGGTAGGGTTAATCCGATAGGCGTTATGAAGAAATCGCCGTGCAGCAAGTCCGTGTTTTTCGCTGAGAATATCATCGCGCGATATTCCGTATTGCGAAACGAGCAATGCAAGGCGGCTCTCGTGCATGGCTGTTTCGCCGGTCTCCCAGCGTTCGATTGTCCTTCTTGTTACGCCGAGGGACTTACCTAAATCATCTTGCGTTAAACCCTCTTGTAGACGCAACGCGCGGATGTTATCTCCTAGTGTAGTCGTCATACACTCTCTCGTTCTAGCGGTAAGCATAGGCAGTGTGGCCCGCCGAATGATCTTGTAAGTTCGGAAGAGGGGAAGGTAAGTACATCGAATCCAGCAGCGGAAAGAGTCGCATTGATTACATCATTTTGTTCAAAGGAGCACACCTTTCCCGGTTCGAGGGAAAGCACCGAGGCGCCGCCTCGCTCGAGCTCATCGCCCCCGTCCTGATTCGCTTGGCAGACAATCAGCCTAACAGCGGGTATTCCTAGAGCATCTGCTAAGATTCCCGAGAGTCCCTCATCAAGGGCGTCGACATGAAGTCCGTCGCTGTTGGACTGCCAGGTGAGCTTAAATGCTTCGGTTTGGTCCGCGATGGTTTTCGAACAAACAAACGTTTCTTCGTTGATTTGCGTGAGATGGCAATCAAGGTGGTCGGGAGATCCGTCTGACGGAAAGCGAAGAGCATACGCAGCACGTCGGCCATCGGTTCCCACCCCATCTCTTGTGAGGAATGCTCGCGCAATGCTATCAGCTGCTGCCGGATGAGTTCTCAGTCCGATTCTTATGAGCAAGCTGGTGGGGGAAAGTGTCATGGTGTCACCGCCTTCAGCAAAGTAAGCGCTGTCGTGTCCGTTGACAATGACGGTGTCTCTGAATCGGGGATGGTGTGAGAAGAGCGTGTGGTAGTAGAGCGCTTCGCGGTTCCTTTGTTTCCAAAATAAACGATTGACACGAACGCATGAACCGAATAGAGTCGCTGGATCACGCGTAAAGAAGAGATCTGTCATCGGGTCGACAAGCAGCATATCTTTGTCACTTCCAGCGTTCAAAGCGGCGCAGAGTCCACGATGTTCCTGCGGTATGCTGACATCTCGCACATGAAGGCCTTGCATGGTTGTGAGGACAAGCTCGAGAGGATTTTCGATTGCAGTAATTCGTCGCTTGATGGCATCGAGAAGCTCGACGCCGTGCAAGCCGCTTTCTGCAAGATAGTTTTCAATAAATGCTTCGCGGATATCATGGTCGGTCATCGTTTGCGCTACAAGATCCTCAAGGTAAAGAACCTCAACGCCGGAGTTTTGTAATAGCCGAACGAATGCCCGGTGCTCTGCTTGAGCGCGTTCCAGACAGAAGGAGGCGCGTCCAAAAACCCGCTCAAGATCTATGAAGTCATAATTTGTAGCCTCTATTCCGGGGGCGTGCACAAGAACGGTTTTAAGTTTGCCGATTTCGCTTTGGATCTCAGTCGATTTATGCTCCATAGGCACCTCCACGTGCTCGTCGATCCTCTACCGCACATTCTAAACAAGGGAAGATTCACCCGCGTATAGATTGATGGGCATTTGCCGCAATCGCGTTCAACTGCCGGTGGAGTGATTGGCATGAGACGTTTTATGGCGCGAGCCCATTCAAAGTGGACGTTTCACTACTCATGCCTTGCCGTTTGTACGGCGTAACAGCGAATTTACCGCAACGGAGAGATTGCGCAGTTTGTTTGGCAACACGCCTTGGTGAAATGGGGGTGACGGAATACAGCGCAAAACCATGGTCAGCGAGGCGCTGTTGACTGAAAGGAGGATTGATAGGATGAGTGAGGGAGCGAGGAAGTTTAGGCTGCACTTACCACATGTCTACACGATCATTTTCGTGCTCATTGCAGTATTTGCCGTCCTAACATGGATTGTGCCTTCGGGGGCTTTTGAACGTACGGAAGTTGAAGCGGGTGGGAGCATCCGTGAAGTTACGGTAGCTGGTACTTACACTCCGGTGGATAAGTCGGGCGTTGAGGACGGCGAGCCATTCGATTTGCGCCAAGGTATTTTTGAAGTGCTTATGGCTCCGACGCGAGGAATTCAAGATGCGATAGATGTCATCGCCTTCATCTTTCTAGTAGGCGGAGCGATTACGGTGATCAACAAAACCGGTGCTATTGAGACGGGCATCGGGAGCATAGTGAAGCGACTGCGCAACAAAGACGTGCTTATCATACCTATTACCATGCTTTTGTTCTCAATTGGCGGCACCGTGATCGGCATGTCGGAGGAGACGATTCCGTTTTTCGCCATCTTTGTTCCGATTATGATTGCGGCGGGCTTCGACTCCATGACGGCATTCATGATCGTGTTCGTGGGCCCTCAGATTGGATATACGGCATCGACCATGAATCCTTTTAGCGTCCTCATCGCTGAGGGCATCATTGGAATTCAAGGAAATCCCCTGCTATGGCTTCGCGTAATTTCATGGATTATTCTTACAAGCTTAGCAATTGTGTGGGTGACGCGGTATGCCGTACGTGTGAAGAAAAACCCAGCGCTTTCGTATACACGCGAGACGGATAGCGTGTATCACGACGCCTCTTCCGATGCGTTGGCAAACACTGAGCTTACAGGGCGGCAAAAAGGAGTCCTGGTTATTTTCGTAGCAGGGATCGCCCTGATCATCTGGGGGCTTATTTCGCAGGGCTGGTATATGGATGAAATATCCGGCGTTTTTGTTGCTATGGGTATCCTTTCTGGCATTGTCGGTGGGCTTTCTGAGAGTGAAATCGCCGAGGAATTCATTAAGGGATTTGCAGACTTTGCCTATGCTGCCATGGTCGTTGGCATGGCTCGCGCGATTCTCATCGTCGCTCAGGATGGCATGATTATCGATACCATCTTGAACGCTCTTGCAGGCTCCCTTGCGGGTGTGCCGGGGATTATCTATACGAGCATCATGTACGTCATTCTTGGCTTCCTGACCATCCTTGTTCCCAGCTCATCAGGGCTTGCGTCGCTAACGATGCCGATTATCGGCCCCTTGACCGAGCTCATGGGGTTGAACCCAGAGGCGGCGGTAACTGCTGTAACCATGGCGGAGTCCACAATGTGCTTCCTTATCCCGACGAACGCCGTACTCATTGCCGGCTTGGGAATATGCAAGATTTCTCTGGGAACATGGTGGAAGGCAGTTTGGAAATTCTTCGCCCTCGTAGTCATCGCTGGTCTTGTATTCACAGCGATATCAGGCCTTATCCCTGCATAGGGATGATTATGGCAACGTGCTGTCAGGATGAGCCAAGGAGGGTGTGATATGCAGAAAAAGAGACTATGCGTCCATAGCGAGATTGGGACGCTCAAGAAGGTACTTGTGCATCGCGTCGGTTGGGAGACGGGCAATTATCGCGTCGAAGATTTTGATCGAGTGTTTAGCCATGATGCGACGTTTGTCCGGCGCGCTCAAGAAGAACACGATGCGTTTACTGACTTGATGCGAAAAGAGGGCGTTGAGGTACTGTACCTCGAGGATCTTGTAGCTGAGTCGCTTGATGCAGGCGGATGCCAGGCGCGGTCAGAACTCATCGAGAAGTATCTTAAATATTCAGATGTGCGCGACCCCTTGTTGCTTGATGCTATTAGGGCACTGCTTGAGTCCATTACAGATTCTCGTGCGTTGGTTATGCGTATGATCGAGGGCTTGCAATATAAAGACATCGACGTGCCACATGCGGACAGTTATTCGCTCTCGTCCTTCGAAGGGGAGCTGGGAAAGCCAGACGATTTGCTGGTCATTCCTTTCGATAGTTTGGTATTTACACGCGACCCCATTTCGGTGATAGGTCACGGCGTCAACATCAACCGTATGTATTGGCCGCAGCGTAATCGCGAGGTTCCTTTTTACGAGACAATCTTCGATTACCATCCAATGTACTGTGATGTTCCACGTTGGTATACGAACGACCTTCCGTTCCACGCTGAGGGAGGCGACGTGCTGAACATCGATGCGCATACGCTGGCGATCGGTCTTTCCCAGCGCACGGAGGCGGGTGCCATCGATTTACTTGCTCGGCGTATGTTCTGGGGCAACATGGGAAGTGAAATCGAGACGATATATGCGTTCAAGATCCCTAAGAGCTACGCTTTCATGCATTTGGATACTGTCTTTACACAGATTGATTATGATGCGTTCACGTATTATCCGGAAATCGAGCGGACGCTTGGCGTTTATAAGATTACCAGAGGGGCTAAGCCGGATACATGCTCTATCGAGTTGCTCGAGGGATCACTTGCAAACATTCTTGAGAGGATTTTAGGCGTCGACCGTGTACGTCTTGTTCCCTGCGCGGGCGGAGATCCAGTCCAGGCATCACGCGAGCAATTCAACGATGGATCAAATACCCTTTGCGTAAAACCGGGAACGGTTTGTGTGTATGAGCGAAATGTCTTTACGAATGAAGCGCTTGCGAAAGAAGGATTCGAACTGCTTGTTGTCCCCTCGGCTGAGCTTTCGCGTGGTCGCGGCGGCCCGCGCTGCATGAGCATGCCTTTCGAACGCGAGGAGCTGTGACGCCGGTAGTCCGTCGCCGCGCCCGTTCATCTGCGCGCGCTTTGCGGATTGGCAGCTGTATCTAACTATGGCGTGCATTTACGAGAAAGGAGATTGTTTATGGGACAGAGCTTATCGGGACGTAATCTATTGTGCCTGCTCGATTTTTCTTCAGCAGAAATCGAGCATCTGCTCAACCTGGCAACTGACTTCAAACGCTTAAAGCGCAGCGGTGTTCCCCATCGTTATCTCGAAGGTAAGAATATCGTGCTGCTCTTCGAAAAAACTTCTACACGTACGCGCTGCGCTTTTGAAGTGGGCGCTATGGATCTTGGCATGGGCGTAACCTATCTTGAACCGGGCTCATCGCAGATGGGAAAGAAGGAATCCATCGAGGATACAGCTCGCGTGCTCGGACGCATGTATGACGGCATAGAGTACCGAGGTTTCGAGCATGAAAACGTTGTAGAGCTCGCTCGTTGCGCGGGTGTTCCGGTCTGGAATGGGCTTACAAACGACTTTCATCCCACGCAGGCGCTTGCGGATATTATGACAATGCGCGAGGAATTCGGAAACGATCTTTCGGGGCGAAAGTTGACATATGTCGGTATGGAGGCGGGAAACACGGGCCATTCGCTGATGATTATCTGCGCAAAGCTTGGTATAGATTTTTGCGTTTGTGGCCCGGCCGTCGATGGGGCTTTTGAGCCGATGTGCAACCCGGACGTATTCGCTGCATGTTGCGAGATAGCGAAGAAGACCGGCGCGCACATTTCGCTTACAACCGATATCGACGAGGGAATGCGCGATGCAGATGCTGTGTACACGGATGTATGGGTTGGCATGGGACAATCGGATGAACTTTGGGGTAATCGCGTTAAGATCATGACGCCTTATCGGGTTACGGCGGACATGATGTCCAAAGCCAATCCCAAAGCAATCTTCATGCACTGCCTTCCCAGCTTCCATGACACCAATACCACAATTGGTGCTGAAATCGCTCAGAAATATGGTGTGGCTGAGATGGAGGTAACAGACGAAGTGTTCGAGTCGTCGCAGTCGCGGGTATTCCAAGAGGCGGAGAATCGTATGCACACTATCAAAGCCGTGATGTATGCAACGTTGAAGTAGCGCCAGCCGAATTGTTGCAGTCAATCAATTAGGGGATCGGGAATTGCTTCCCGATCCCCTTGATGAAAAATACGATATGGGCCTTGCGGGCGTACGTCCCCTACAGCGCGAAGTCTCCGCCGACGAGTTGGGAAACCGACTGCTCGTAGTATACGGCGTTGATGGCGTCGGCGAACTCGTTTGCGACCGTGATGGTCTTGATCTTGCCGCCGACCTCGACGGGGATGGAGTCGGTGACGACGCACTCAACGATGGGCGCATCGTTCAGGCGCTCGATGGCGGGGCCGGAGAAGATACCGTGGGTGGCGCAGACGTAGATGTCGCCGGCGCCCATCTTCTTGAGCTCGCGGACGCTTGCGCACAGCGTACCTGCGGTGTCGATCATGTCGTCGTTGATGATGCAGGTCTTGCCCTCGATGTCGCCGATGATGCCCATGACCTCGGCGGCGTTGTGGCGCGGGCGACCCTTGTGCGCGATGGCGAGGCTGCAATCGAGCATGTCGGAGAGCTTTTTGGCAGCCTTGGCGCGGCCTACGTCAGGCGATACGACGACGAGGTTATCGGTGTCGAAGCCGAGCGAGTTGTAGTACTCGCCGAAGAGGGGCAGCGCGGAGAGGTGGTTCACCGGGATGTCGAAGAAGCCCTGGATCTGGCCCTGGTGCAGGTCGAGCGTGATAACGCGGTCGACGCCGGCGCGCTCGAGCAGGTTCGCGACGAGGCGCGCGGTGATGGGCTCGCGCGGGGCGGCCTTGCGGTCCTGGCGCGCGTAACCGTAGTGGGTGATGACGGCGGTAATGGTGCGGGCGGACGCGCGCTTGGCAGCATCGGTGGCGATGAGCAGCTCCATGAGGGCATCGTTCACGTTGCCGGAAATGGACTGGATGAAAAAGACGTCGGCACCGCGCACCGTCTCGTCGAAGCGCGCGTAGATCTCGCCGTTCGCGAACTTCTCGAGCGCAAGGCCGGAAAGCTCGACCCCCAGGATCTGGGCGATCTTCTCTGCGAGCGGGCGGTTAGCCGTTCCCGAATAGAGGCGAAGCGTCTTCACCATCTGCAAGGATTTTTTCGGGTCGTTCTCTGGCATTGTTCCTCTCCTTTTTCGAGCTGCCTGGTGCCTGCCAAACGCTTTGCTACTTACGGGCGCGCTTGCGCTCGGTATAGCCTTCTATGATGCGCTGCTCAGTACGCTCGACCGCGAGCGCACCGTCAGGAACATCCTGGGTGATGGTGCCGCCGGCACCGGTGACCGCGTGCGATCCGATGTTCACCGGCGCGACCATCATGGTGTCCGATCCGATGAACGTGTCGTCGCCAATCGTTGTGGGATGCTTGTTCACGCCGTCGTAATTGCAGGTGATGGAGCCGGCGCCGATATTCACACCTGCACCCATGGTAGTGTCGCCGATATACGAGAGGTGGGGGACTTTCGAGCCCTTGCCGATGGTCGATTTCTTGATCTCGACATGCGTGCCAATGTGCGCTCCGTCGAGGACATGCGTGCCGGGGCGCAGGTAAGCGCGGGGACCGCACGTGATGTCGTTCTCCAGCACCACGTCGATGCCGACCGTCTCGTCTACGGAGCAGCGGTCGCCGACGTGCACGTTCGTGAGGCGCGTGTTGGGACCGAGCACGCAATCTTCGCCCACGACGCAGGCGCCGATGAGGTGCGTCTGCGGCCAGATGACCGTGTCGCGGCCCACGGTTGCGTCCGGCCCGATCCACGCCTGCGCGGGATCGATGAACGTGACGCCCTCGGCCATGAGGCGCTCGTTGATGCGGTCGCGCGCGACGGCGGTAAGTTCTGCAAGTTGGGAGCGGCTGTTCACGCCCAGGCCGTCGCGGTAGTCCTCGCAGCAGTACGATGCGACGCGTTCGCCCGCTTCGCGCAGGATGCCGAGCATGTCGGGCAGATAGTACTCATGCTGGGCGTTGTCGCATCCGACTTCACCGATATGCGCCTTGAGCTGGGCGCCGTCGAACGCGTAGCAGCCGGCGTTGCATTCGCCGATCGCCGCCTCTTCGGGGGTGCAATCCTTCTGCTCGACGATGCGCAGGAGTGAACCGTCCGTATCGAGGACGATGCGTCCGTAGCCCTGGGGATCCTGTGGCTTGAAGGAGAGGACGGTCGCGGCGACGTCGCCCGTAGCGACGGTGTTGGCGAAGTTCCTGATGGTTTCGGGCTGGATGAGCGGCAGGTCGCCGTTGAGCACGACCACGGGACCCGCTTCGATGTCCGTCGCTTCGAGCGCGATGCGCACGGCGTGTGCGGTACCCAGGCGCTCGGCCTGCTCGACGCATTCGACAACGGCCTGGGAGCTGCCATAGGTGGCATCGATGATGCCGCGCACCTCGTCGGCGTGGCTACCCACGACCACCACCACGCGTTCACAGCCGGCGCCAAGCGCGGCGTCGACAACCCAGCAGATCATGGGCTTGCCGAGGATGGCATGGGAGACCTTGGCATGATTCGATTTCATGCGGGTGCCCTCGCCTGCGGCAAGGATGATAGCGGTTGCGTTCATGTATTCCCCCAAGCGCGGCACATCGTTATGCGCCTGTTATCGTCGAAACACCATATCCGATGATAACCCAGCGGGCGGCGTCTGGCGGCGGGAGTGCGTTATCGCGACGAAACGCCACAGCGCGCGATGTGGTGTGTACGTTGCGCTGCCAGCGCGTTGCCGAGCGCGGTACATTCGATACACTGGTAAGCTTGAAAGACACGCCCGTTTGGAACCGCGCAGGAAGAGAGCCGTCGTGGCAACGCTCCCGCAACATACCGCGTTCGATACCGCTCACCCGGCGGTGCCTGCGGCGTTTCTGGTGCTGACGCTCGGCATGACCATGGCCTCCGCGCAGCCGGTGCTCATCGGCATTTCGTTCGTCGGGGCGTTTGCGTATTCCGCCTGCGTGCGCGGCGTACGGGCGAGCATGGCGTCACTTCGCTGGCAGATTCCGCTCGTCGCCGTGATCGCCGTGCTCAACCCGCTATTTTCGGCTTCCGGCTCGACCGAGGTTGCGCGCATAGGCCTCCGGGCGATCTATCTCGAAAGCCTGTGCTACGGGTTTGCCATGGGCGGCTTGTTCGTCTCGAGCGCCCTGTGGTTTCAGGCGGCGGCGACGATGCTTCCCGCCGAGAAGATCCTGGCGCTTCTGGGCAACGTACTGCCCGTGGTCTCGCTCATGATCTCGCAATGCATGCGCCTCATTCCGCGGTTCGTGCGGCAGGGGAGGCTCATCGCAGCGGTTCAGGGCGTCGCGGAACCGCGTGGCGTCGGCGCGACGGAGGCGGTTCGCAGCCGTTTACGCATGACCTCGGTTCTCATGGGCTGGACGATGGAAGATTCGCTTGAGACCGCCGATGCGATGCGCGCCCGCGGCTGGGGAGCCGTGCCGCGCCGCAGTACGTATGCGCGCTATCGGTTCACGCCGGCGGATGCGGCGGCGCTGGCGGCGATTATGCTCGGGGCCTCGCTTTGCATCGCGATAAGCGTCGTTGCCACGGCGCAGTATTCGTTCTTTCCTACGATGTCGCGACTTGTTCCGTGGTGGGGCTATGTACCGTACGCGGTGTGGATGCTCGTCCCCGCGCTGCTGCATGTTCGCGAGGCGGTGAGGTTCCGATGAGTGGGCTGCGGGAGAACGGGCTGTGGAAGCGTGAGCTGCGGGAATCGTCGCATGGGGGCGCGCTGGCCATTGAGGTGCGGGATTGCTCCTTTACGTATACGAGCTCGAGCGAGCCGGTGCTCACGCATGTTGATTGGTCAGTTCCGGAAGGTGCCTTCGCGTTGCTCGTGGGTGCGACGGGATCGGGAAAGTCGACGCTGCTTTCGCTGCTCAAGCCAGAGATCTCGCCGGCGGGCGCGTGTTCGGGCGAGTTTTTCGTGCTGGGCGAAGACCCTCGTGCGCTGAGTGTTGGGCAGTCCGCGCGCCGTGTGGGTTATGTGTTTCAGAGTCCGGACAACCAGATCGTTTGCGAGACGGTGTGGCACGAGATGGCGTTCGGCTTGGAGAACCTCGGCACAAGCCAGGGTGAGATGCGGCGCCTTGTGGCCGAGACCTGCTATTTCTTCGGTATGGAGGATTGGCTCCATGCGTCGTGCGACGAGCTTTCCGGTGGACGCAAGCAGCTGCTGGCGCTCGCGGCGACGCTCGTCATGAAGCCGCGCGTGCTGCTGCTCGATGAGCCCACGGCTCAGCTCGATCCGATTGCCGAAAAGAACTTTTTGCATGCGCTTTTCCGCGTGAACCGCGAGCTTGGCTGCACGGTGGTGGTGGCGACGCACGCGCCGAGACCCATGCTCGACTATGCAACCTGCGCGTATCGCATGAAGGGCGGACGCGTGGAGGAGCTAGCCTGCTTGGACGAGCTATCCGAGTGTCGGCAGCTTCTTGTTCCGGGCGGCGCGCTCGACGGGGGCTGCGCGTATGGCGAGCGCCCCGGGGAGGGTGCCGGGGCAGGTGAAGGGGTCGCGTTGCGGGAAGGCTTCGCTTCGCGCGAGGGCGTGCGTGGGACCGCGCGTCCCGCTGCTGCGGTGCGGCTCGAACGCGCGTGGTTTCGCTACGGCCGTGCAGGCTCTTGGGTGCTGCGCGGCATGGATTTCACGGCACACGGCGGCAGCATCCATGCGCTCGTGGGCGGCAACGGTTGCGGGAAGTCCACGCTTTTAGGCATCGTGGCGGGCACGCTCAGGCTGCAGAGGGGTACGTGCAGGATCGAGCGAGCCGCCAAAGCGCTTCTGCCGCAAGACCCCCGCGCCCTGTTCGTCGTGGAGACCGTGATCGACGAGCTCATGGAATGGTCGCGCGCTGCGGGCTATGAACGGGTAGATGCGCTCGCCATGCTTGAGCGCCTGGGTTTGGCCGGTCTTGAGTGGCGGCACCCCTACGACCTCTCCGGCGGCCAGCAACAGCTCCTGGCGCTGGGAAAGCTCCTGCTGGTGAAGCCGGAGCTGCTGTTGCTCGACGAGCCAACCAAGGGGCTCGACTTGGAGACGCGACGTGCACTCGCTTCCGTGCTCGTCGAACTGCGGGGGCGCGGGGTCGCCGTCGTGATGGCGACGCACGACCTCGATTTCGTCGAGCAGGTCGCCGATACCGTATCGATGCTGTTCGACGGCGAGATCGCCTGCACGGAGCCGAGTGGGGAGTTTTTCGAGGGCAATGTGTACTACCGGCCATAACAAGCAGCGGACGGACGAGCCCACGCGCACGCTTCCCCGTGTGCTGCGCGCGCTCGAGGCGCCGCTTTTGGTGGCGGTTCCGCTCACGATGGGCGCTATGGTGCTGCTCGACATCGATCAGGCCGCGCTGGTTATGCTGGCGGTCGTGGTGCTCGTACTCGCCCTCTTCCTCGCCGGGTTCGATGCCGAGCGTCCCGCGTTGAGACAGATTATGCCCACCGTGGTGCTCGCCGCGCTCGCGGCGGCGGGGCGCATCGTCTTCGCGCCGGTGCCGGATTTCAAGCCGGTGTGCGCCATCGCGATCATCGCGGGTGCGACCCTGGGACGCAGAAGCGGTTTCATGGTGGGAGCGCTTGCAGCTTTTACCAGCAACTTCTTCTTTGGTCAGGGCATGTGGACGCCGTGGCAGATGTATGCCTGGGGGCTTGTTGGATATCTGGGCGGTGTCCTCGCCGATGCCGGCGCATTCACCCGTCGCGACGGGAGCCCACGCCGCGCGGTGCTCGTCGTGGCAGGGTTCTGCCTCACGATGGTCTATGCCGCGGTGATCAATGCCTACGATGTCATCGGGTTTTTGAGGCCGATCACGGTTGCCGGCGTTGCCGTGCGCGTGGCGGCGGCCTTGCCCTTCGACCTCATGCATGCCTGCGCCACAGTGCTTTTCCTCTGCCTGCTCTACGTGCCATGGACGCATCGCATTGCCCGCATCGTGCGCAAGTACGATCTTCGTGACCGCTGAGAGCCTGCCGGGTGTCCCAATGAGGGACAGGTGCATTTTGGGACATCCGGCATCGGACAGGTAAAATTACCCCAGGGGCTTTTTTACATAGCCCCCCTGTCGGAAGCCCCCGGTGATGTCCCAAAACGCACCTGTCCCTCTTTGGGACATTCCTGGATGCCGCTGTAGTGCCCTTCTGTTTGGGGTAAGAGAGACATAGCTACCATTTCGGGGCGGTGCGCGCTGCGCCCCCTGTACGATGTTCCAGGAGGCTTCGTGCACGGAGACACCATTCTGCTCATGACGTTCGTGTTTGCCCTCGTCGCCGCATTCGCCGGCGGCCTCGTGGCGCGCGCCCTGCATCTGCCGCCCATCGTGGGTTACCTGGTGGGCGGACTTGCCGTGAGCCCCTTCACGCCCGGTTTCATTGGCGACTCCCATGCCATGAACCAGCTTTCGGAAATCGGCGTCATGTTCATGATGTTCAGCACCGGCCTGCATTTCTCGTTGAAAGACTTGAACGAGGTCAAGGGCATCGCGGTGCCGGGAGCCGTGCTGCAGATTGCGCTCGGCACGCTTGCGGGCTTCGGGCTTGCGCGGGCGTTCGGCTGGTCTGCGGAGGCGGGCGTGATGCTCGGGCTCTCCGTGAGCATCGCGTCGACCGTGGTGCTCATCAAGAACCTCACCGACGCCGGCCTCTATCAGAGTCGCGGCGGGCGCATCGCGACGGGTTGGCTCATCGTGGAGGACCTTGCGACGGTCGTCGTGCTCGTGGTGCTGCCCGTGGTATTTGGCCCGGGTGAGACCTCTGCACCGGCGCTCGCGGCGGGACTTGCCGAGGCGTTGGCGAAGACGGTTGCGTTCGTGGCACTCATGCTCGTTATCGGGTCGCGCGTGCTGCCGTGGTTGCTCGTCCGCATCGCGCGGCTGTGTCCCAGCGAGCTCTTCCAGCTCGCTGTGGTGGTTATTGCGCTCGGCACTGCGATGGCGGCGGCGCTGCTTTTCGACCTCTCGGTGGCGCTCGGGGCGTTCCTCGCGGGCGTGGTGGTGAGCGGCTCTAAGCTCTCGCACCGCATTGCAGCGGAGGCGATCCCCTTCAAGGATCTGTTTTCGATCATCTTTTTCGCCTCGGTGGGCATGATGGTGAATCCCGGCGTGCTCGCGGCGCACGCAGGTGGGCTCATCGCGCTCGTTGCCCTCATCATGCTGGGGAAATGGGCGATCAATATGGTGCTCGGCGCGGTGATGTCTATAGGGCTCGCCACGTCGCTCACGGTGGCTGCTGGTTTGGCGCAGATCGGCGAGTTCTCGTTTATCATCGGCCAGACGGGTATGGCGCTCGGCGTGCTTTCACAGGAGCAGTACACGCTCATCCTCGGCGGCGCGGTGGTTTCGATCGCGCTCAACTCGTTCGCTTTCAAGCTCGTGGAGCCGTTGGAGCACCGGCTTTCCGGGGTGCCCATCGTGCGAGCTCTGTACGAACGACATGCCCGCGCGATCGAGCCTCCGAAGGAATCGCTGCTTGAAGACCACGTGGTCGTGGTTGGGTACGGGCACGCCGGCAAGAGCGTGCTCGAGGCGCTCGTGCGTTTGGAGGTTCCCTGCCTGCTGGTCGAGCGCGATCTGCCGGTTGCGGAGGAGGCCGAAGAGGAGGGCATCCCCGTGCTTGTGGGCGACGCGGCGAATTCCGAGATTCTCGCGCATGCGCACCTCGGCGCGGCGCGCGTGCTCGTGATTGCGGGCGGTGGAGAGGCTGCGGCCGAAGTCATCGCTCGAGAGGCTCGCTCTCTGGCACCGACGCTGCGCATCGTGACGCGCGCCGATTCCGTCGACGGCGTCGAGGCGCTCGTTGCGGCGGGCGTGAACGACGTGGTGCGTCCGGAGCTCGAGGGCGGCATCGAGCTCATGCGGCATACGCTGCTCGATTTAGGCTACCGTCCGCGGCAGATTCAGGAGTACGCGAACGACCTGCGCGCGAGCGGGTACGAGGCGCTGGGCGACGGGGCGCGGCTCAAGCGCATGCGGGCGGCGGAGCGCATGATGGCGTCGCTCGCCGAAGTCGATCTGCATTGGGTCGAGGTGGTATCGGGGAGCGCGGCCGCCGCTGCGACGCTCGGCGCGCTCGACTTGCGGGCGCGTACTGGCGCCCAGGCTGTGGCACTTCGTCGCGGAGAGGACCTCGAGCTCTTCCTAGGCGCGGATACGGTGCTCTGCCCCGGCGACCACGTCGCCCTCATGGGCACGGACGCCCAGCTCGAAGCCGCCGAGGCACTTTTCGCCTAACGCACGGGCTCGTCTCGGTGGGACTTTGGCACCTGGTCTTATAGTCCCACCCTGCGCCTTGATGAAAGTGGGACTATAAGACCCGGTGCCATAGTCCCACCTGAGACCCGGTGCCAAAGTCCCACCCAGATTTTCGCTCGCAACAAATTCGTAACACGATTTGACTCCACCAAACTAAAGCGGCACAATCCCTTTCGACCAAACGGTACGCGCCGGCACGAGCTGGCGCCAGGCATCAAGGAATCACTGCCATGCACGCACAGCTACGCAACATCCTAGGCGAGATTATTATCTAGCGCGGGCTGGCATATGCTGCCCGCGCGTTTGCGGGCGGCCGGATGGGGAGCCGCAGGATATGCAGGGCTCCCTTTTTCATATCGGTCGACCGCGACGCGGGAATGCGTTGTACGCGGCTTTGACTTCTTGGGGAAGGGATCGATATGAACGGAATGATCGTCGTCGTGGTAGCAGCGGTGGTGCTCGCCGCCGGCTACCTGCTCTATGGACGGTGGCTCGCGCGCACGTGGGGCATCGACCGCGAGGCGCTTACGCCCGCGAAGCGCATGGAAGACGGCAAGAACTTCTCGCCCGCTTCGTGCTTCACCGCGTTCTCCCACCAGTTTAGCTCCATCTGCGGCGCCGGCCCTGTGACGGGCACCATCGCTGCCATGATGTTCGGCTGGCTGCCCGTGGTGCTGTGGGTGCTCGTGGGCGGTATCTTCTTCGGTGCGGTGCACGACTTCGGTGCGCTCTACGCGAGCGTTAAGAACAATGGCAAGTCCCTCGCGCAGCTCGTGGAGAAGTACATCGGCCGCACGGGGCGCCGCCTGTTCCTGCTCTTCAGTTGGCTCTTCACGATCATCGTCATCGCGGCGTTCGTCGACATGGTGGCTGGCACGTTTATGACGGTTGCAAACGCCCAGACCGGCGCGGTGGACTTCGCTGCCTCGTATGCCGGTGGCGCTGCGGGCACCATCTCGATTCTTTTCACGTTCGTGGCCATCGCCTTTGGCTGGATCAACCGTCGCTTCGGTCTCACCGGGTGGCGTGAGCTCGTGCTTGCCGTGGCGCTCTTCGTGGCGATGTTCGCCGTGGGCATGCAGTTCCCGGTGTATCTCGATAAGCTCGGCTGGTTTGCCGTCATCACCGTCTACCTGCTGTTCGCGGCCGCCATGCCCATCCAGACGCTCAAGCAGCCGCGCGACTACCTCACGAGCATCATGATGATCCTCATGATCGTGTGCGCTGTGGTGGGCATCTTCGTGCTCGGCGTGCGCGGCGAGGCGCAGATCACCGCTCCCATGGTGGCCGATTTCTCCGCCCTCGCGGCTAACGGCAGTTACGTCTTCCCGCTGCTCTTCGTGTCCGTCGCGTGCGGCGCGCTCTCCGGCTTCCACAGCCTCGTTTCCACGAACACCTCTTCCAAGCAGGTCGAGAAGGAGCAGGACATGCTCCCTGTGGGCTACGGCGCGATGGTCGTCGAGAGCTTCGTGGGCGTGCTCGCCATCGTGGTCGCGGGCATCATGTTTACCACGATGAACACCGGCGGCACCGGTGGCGCCGCGGTGGGAACGCCCTTCGCGATCTTCTCCACGGGCGTTGCGAACGGCATGGCTGCCTTTGGCGTCGACGCCACGCTTGCGAAGGTCTTCATGACGATGTGCGTCTCCGCGCTGGCCTTGACCTCGGTTGATGCCGTGGCGCGTATTGGTCGCCTCTCGTTCCAGGAGTTCTTCGCCACGAGCAACGACGCCGCTGAGGACGTGTCTGCTGCTGCAAACGCGACCGGTGCGGCGAAGGTTTTCGGCAACACGTGGGTCGCGACCGTGCTCACACTGGCGCTGGGCCTCGCGCTCGCCTTCGGTGGCTACACCAACATCTGGCCGCTCTTCGGTGCATCGAACCAGCTTTTGGGTGGCATGACCATGATCACGCTCGCGGTGTTCTGCAAGTGCACCGGCCGCAAGGGCTTCATGCTCTACGTGCCCGTGGCGTTCCTTCTATGCTCCACGTTCACGTCGCTCGTGCAGTCCACGCTCGGCTGCATTACTGCGCTGCAAACGAGTGGCGTGGCGGTTATCGCGACCTCTGGTCTGCAGCTCGTGTTCGCGATCCTGCTCATGGTGCTCGGCCTTATCGTGGCATACAACTGCCTGAAGGAACTCTTCACCAAGAAGGCCGGCTCGCTGCCGGATGAGGAGCCTGAGTGGTCGCGGATGGGTGCCGTCCGCTATGGTACCGGCCAGCACGCCGAGGCCCCCGCAGACGCTTCTAGCGCAAACGCCCGCGCCTAGTGATAGATTCTGTCCGGGACTCAGATTCTCACCGCGCTTGTGATAAATTCCGTCCAGGACTGAGATTCTCACCGCGGTTGACGACGTCGACATTTTCCGCCACTTTTCCTGCTTAGAAAGGAAAAACTGGCGGAAAATGTCGACGTTGTGGGTTGCGTCGGCCTTGCGGCGGGTACACGCCTATTCCGGGTGGCGAGCAAGGAATACCTGGTAGTCGGCCTCATTTTGGTCGGCATATGCCGAAGAGAATGCACAGAGAGCATCCGCGAACGCATCATCGTCTTCCAAGAAGGCGGCGATAGCGGCCTCGTCGCCCGTGCGCGCATGGGCGTGTGCGAGCGCATGCGCGCAGAGACGCCCCACCGCCTCGAGGCTGCCTGCGCCGATCTCCTCAAGATCGATCGAGCCCTTCCCGTTCCACAGCTGGCGCACATAGTAATCGCGGCGCGTGCCGTCGGGCGATTCGATGCCCGTCCAGCCCAGGAGGATATCGGAGGTCGACTGCACAAGCCGCTGCCCCTCCACCACGCGCTGACCATGGTGCGCGTAGGGCGCGGCGTGCCAGAAGCGCTCGACCACCGATTCGCCCGCCTCCTTCACCTGAAGCACCAGCGGGTCGTCGGCATCTTTGCCGGCGAGCAGAACGACCCAGGCGCGCGTGCCCACGCTGCCCACGCCCACGACCTTGCGGGCGCCGTCGAGTACGCGGTAGCGGTCGAGCAGGGCACGGCGATCGGGGGCGAGGCTCAGGCGGTAGTTTTCGAGCATTTCCTGCAGCGCCGTAAACAGCGCCTCGCCATCGGTATAGCCTTGCGTTTCGAGTAGGTCACCGAATGGCACGAGCTCAGGCGGGCGCGCATCGAAACGCAGCGTGTCGCCAATGCGGTACGTGAGCTTATCGGCGGCGCGGAGGTTGTCCTTCTCCCGCGCCTTCTCCACCGCACGCCGGATGGTGCGCGCCGTCTTTCCGCCAAGTTCTTTTTCGGCAGTATCAATCGCCTGTTCCACGTCGAGGTGCGCGTACCACACGTCGAGCTCGCCCATCTGCGCGAAGCGCTTCATTGACGTGCGATATTGCTTCGCGCAGGTGCGCACGGCATCGCGGCGGTCGTGCCGGGAGAAACCGCGGTCGCGGCCGCAGATCTCGATGCTCGTGGCAAGACGCTTGATGTCCCATTCCCAAGGGCCGGGCGCGGTTTCGTCGAAGTCGTTGACGTCGAACACGAGGTGCCGCGTGGGGCTCGCGAAGATGCCGAAATTCGCGATATGCGCGTCGCCGATGCACTGCACCTCGATGCCGGTCGTGGGTTGGCCGGCGAGGTCGTGCGCCATGATGATGGCAGACCCGCGGAAGAACGCGAACGGCGAGACGCCCATGCGCTCGTAGCGAAGCGGCACGAGTTCGGGTACGCGCGCGGCGGACTGCTCCTCGATGAGTTCGATGGCGTCCGTACGGTTAGGACGCAGCTCCCACGCTGCGAATGCTTCGAATGACGTCATGAGGCTCCCCACCGTGATAAAAACCAGTCTGGCTGGATTCTATCATCCGAGGATGAGCGCGAAGGCAGCCAGGATAGCGAGAAACGCGACGTTCCACATGGTGAAGAGCATGAAGTAGCGGCCCTTCTCGCGGGGCAGCACGAGCGCTACCTGCTTGTAGGAGATGAGGCTCGCCATGGAGGCGATGAGCGTGCCCAGGCCGCCGAGGTTCGTGCCCACGATGAGCGCGGCGAAGTTCGACGTGAAGCCCGAGAGCAAGATGGCGGCAGGCACGTTCGAGAGCACTTGGCTCGCGGCGATGGAGACGGCAAGCTCGTGGCCATCGATGAGCTGTGCGAGCGCGGCACTCACCATCTCGATTCGCCCGACGTTGCCCACGAAGACGAAGAACGCGATGAACGTGACGAGCAGGGCGTAGTCCACGTGCGCGAGCGCTCGGCGATCCGCGATAAGCGCCACGGCGATCGTCGCGACAACGATTGCCTGATAGGGGAGGATGTGTGCGACGGAAAGCAGGGCGAGTACGAAGAGCGCCGCCCAGGGGAGCACGCGGAGCACGGAGGGCGCGGGGTCGTCGGCGTCGGTTGCGAGCTGCGGGATCTCATCGGCGTGCTCGTCGTCCTCAGGTTTCGCACCGCGTGTTGCCGATGTTCGCGTACGCTCGGGAATCTTGCCGAACAACGCAATCGCGGCCACGAGCAGCGCGAGCGAAGCCGCGGCGTAGGGCAACATGAGGAGCACGAACTCGCCAATGCGCATGTGCGACACGCTGTAGAGGTAGAGGTTTTGCGGGTTACCCACGGGCGTGAGCATGCTGCCGAGATTCGCCGCGATGGTCATCATGACCACGGTGAAGCATGCATGGCGTGGGGAATCGAGCGAGCGCAGGGCCAGCAGTGCGAAGGGGACGAACGTCACGAGAGCAACGTCGTTCGTGATGAGCATGCTCGAGAAGAATGCGAGCAGGGTGAGCGCAAGTGCGAGGCGTCGGGGGCCGCGTACGACGCTCAGCAGATGCCGGCACGCGATGCGGAACACGCCGAGCCGCGAGAGTCCGCACATGATGGTCATGAGGCTGAAGAGCATCCCGATGGTGCGGAGGTCGACGTATTCGGCATAGGCGGCGTCGGGTGGAACGGCGGCGCACGAGCAGAGCGCCAGCACCACGGCGACGACGAGTACAGGGTCTTTCCGCACGATCTCGCGAACATTGAGCGCAACGCGCATGAACGTGTCCATGGGAACCTTTCGTTTCACATGAGAGGAAGCTCGCTTAGCGTATGACAAGCGCTTTCCTCTGGCAAGGCTATGTATTCACGAGACTGCTGCGAGACGGGTACCCGGAGAGCATTGCGTTCGACCTAGAAATATGCCGCTTGTCGCATTGGTGATCTTCGCCCCTCGTTCGGCCCTCTTGCAGGGCATGCGGCTCGCTATCCTGAATGCGTGGAAAGGAGCCGTATGCGGTACACGATCGACGGGCGCATGTACACGTTCGACCACCGGGCATTCGCCGCGCTTGTCGGAAGGAACCAACCCGGTGTGCTCGAAACGCTTAAGCGCTTGTCGGGGGCGCTGCACGTCTCGGTGAGTTCGCTGAAGGAGTGGCGGCGGGGAGACCATGCGCCAAGCGATGCCGGCAAGGTGTGCGACCTCGCCGTCGCGCTCGGAGTCGACGTGGACGCGCTGCTCAAGCTGGAGGGAGACGAGATGGAAGGGCAGGTATCGTCCATGACCGATCTGCAGAAGGCCGCCTTCGCACGGGTCTACCGGAAGGTTGTCGATTTTTTCGAGATGTTCGAACGGACGGATCAGTTCGTTTGGAAAGAATACGATGTACGCGGCTACCCTCCTGAGCTTGTGTCTGGCGTTGTGCCCTCGACGGTGTATCCGCCATCGGCCGCGCCCGTCTCCAGCCTCCTGTACGGTGTGCGCGGCGTGCTTGCCGGCGATTTTCACGCGCAGCTTGCGGACTCGGTGACGCGGACTCTCGAGCGCGAGCGCTGCCTACTTGGTGGGCACCCGGTTTTCGAGAGATTGCAGTCGATTATCGGGCGCGCGGTAGAAGATCTGTGCTACGACGACGAGGGAGAGTGGCTGCCGGATCCAGACATGCTTTTCGAGCCGCCGAGCTTCGGAACTCCCAGCCCCATGTTCGTAAAGGTGATGGAGGGGCGGCGTGAGCTCGACGAGCTCGCAAGACGTTACGTGTGGTAAGGAGCGCTCCGATGGCTCTTTTTCGGGCTAGCCTCTCTTGTCGGGAAGAGAGGCGGGGGTATCGCTTGGATAGTGTGCACGCCGTCGCGCATCACCCAAGCATCATCCATTCATCATCCAAACAAAAAAGCTCGGAGGCCGTATGACCTCCGAGCTGTACATGTTTGGTCGCGGGGGCAGGATTTGAACCTACGACCTCCGGGTTATGAGCCCGGCGAGCTACCAGACTGCTCCACCCCGCATTATCTGGTTGCGCCTTTGCGCAAACAAGTACTCTACGACTTTCATCTCGTATATGCAAGGGGTTGCGACAAGATTGTGTCGGCGTCTCCATAATTGCGCAGGAAAGCCTACTAATGTGCCGGAACACGTGGTTTCGGGCGATATTCTGGCATCATAAAGTGCATACCAGCTCACCATATGCCATGCATAACCGCTTGATAGAATGCTGCCCATGCGGCTGTTTGGTGGCGCCTCGTGCACGGCTGCGATATTCGCGCACGACCCGACCCTGCCGCCGCACTACGAATAGACTCTTGCGAAAGGATGCGCCCATGTGCGGAATCGTTGGATATACCGGTAGCGAGCAGGCGAAGGACATCCTCATCGGCGGTCTCAAGCGCCTCGAGTACCGCGGTTACGATTCCGCGGGCGTCGCGCTTGAACAAGCTGGCGGCGACGGCATCGACGTGTTCCGCCGCGTAGGCAAGGTCTCTGGCCTCGAGTCCGAGCTTGCGCACCTCGATCACGCTTCAACCTGCGGCATCGGCCACACGCGCTGGGCGACGCACGGCCGTCCCTCCGTGGCGAACGCACATCCGCACTCGAGCTGCGACGGTCGCATCTCCATCGTCCACAACGGCATCATTGAGAACTTCGCCGAGCTCCGCGAAGAGCTCGAGGCGCGCGGTCATCACTTCGCGAGCGACACCGACACCGAGGTCTTCGCCCACCTCATTGAGGAGGCATACGAGGGCGGCAACGGCAAGCCCGGCATGCATGACCTGCTCGCTGCCGTACGCGAGGCGTGCACGCACGTGATTGGCGCCTACGGCCTTGCCGCGATCTGCGCCGACGAGCCCGGCGTGATTGCCGTCGCCCGCAAGGACAGCCCCATCATCATTGGCAAGGGCGAGACCGGCAGCTACGTTGCCTCCGACGTCATCGCGGTGATCGATGCGACGCGCGACGTCGTGGTGCTCGAAGACGGCCAGTTCGCCCGTCTCACGCCGGAGGGCATCTCCTACACCGACGCCGACGGCAACGCCATCGAGCCCGCCGTCACGCATATCGACTGGGACATCGACATGGCGGAGAAGGGCGGCTATCCCGACTTCATGCTCAAGGAGATCTTCGAGCAGCCGCGCGTGGTGCGCGACACGCTTGTCGGTCGCCTTTCCGGTGCCGGCGAACTCGACATCGACGAACTCGGCCTCACCTATGAGGAGCTCGACCTCATCGACCGCGTGTACGTGATCGCATGCGGCACGAGCTTCCACGCCGGCCTCATCGCCAAGAATCTCATCGAGTCCTGGGCGCGCATTCCCTGCGAGGTCGAGGCGGCGAGCGAATTCCGTTACCGCAACCCCATCATCACGCCCACGACGCTCGTGGTTGCCGTGTCGCAGTCCGGCGAGACCGCTGACACCCTCGCGGCAATCCGCGACGCGCGTATCAAGGGTGCCAAGGTATTCGGCATCACGAACGTGGTGGGCTCACCCGTTGCGCGGGAGAGCGACGGCGTCATCTACACGAAGGCGAACAAGGAGATCGCCGTCGCCTCCACGAAGAGCTTCATTGGCCAGGTGGTCTCGCTCACGCTGCTCGCGCTTCTGCTCGCGCAGGTCAAGGGCAAGCTGAATACCCGCCAGGTGAAGCTGCTCTTCCGCGAACTCGGCGATACGGCGGAGCAGATCCAGTGGATTCTCGATACGCAGCAAGAGGCCATCCACGAGGCGGCGCTCGCTTGCAAGGATGCGCATTCGGCGCTGTTCGTCGGACGCGGCATGGGCGCTGCTATCAGCAACGAGGGCGCCCTCAAGCTCAAGGAGATCAGCTACCTGCATGCGGAGGCGTACGCCGCGGGAGAGATGAAGCACGGCCCCATCGCGCTCATCGACCCCGGGTTCCCGGTCATCGCGGTGACCACGAAGAGCCCCGTCTACGACAAGGTGGTTTCGAACCTCAAGGAGTGCGAGGCGCGCGGGGCGAAGATCATCGTCGTGGCAACGGAGGGCGACGAGGACATCAAGCAGATCGCCGACCACGTGATCTATATCCCCGAGGTACGCGACGCGTTCACGCCCATCACGGCGACGGTTCCGCTGCAGTTGCTCGCGCGTGAGGTCGCGCTCATGCGCGGATGCGACGTCGACCAGCCGCGCAACCTCGCGAAGAGCGTGACCGTGGAATAGCGGATGTCCCAAAAAGGGACAGGAGCGTTTTGGGACATCTATGGGGTTGTGGAGAATCTGCAGCCTGGGAAGCATTTTCCTGGTGTTTTGCCCGCCCACCCGTCTCACTGTACCGCCCACCTAATTGAGTGAATGGCGCAAGCACATCCCGGGTTTACTAAAACCAGACGGATTATTGGCCCGGCGCTTACCGTTCGGTACGCCTGACGTAAGGGAGGACATCATGGGACTCAAAGCCGAGGAGGCGTTCGAGACAGACTTCGAAGGGTTCCTGGGGTACCTGCGCTCCAAGACGCGCGTATTCATGGATGTGGATGATGGCCAGTACTACATCACCCACACCGATGGGTACTGGAGGGTGCAGGATTGCTCCAAGTTGAACGAAAAGGGGCGCTTCACGGATTGCTCCGAGTTGGTGCCCACGATGTCCGAGCTTGTTGAGCTTCCGTGGCACGATGGCAAGAGCATTCACGACCTCTTCTCGGACGCGAAGTTCTATGAGTCCATCCAAGAGGGTTGGTCGCTCTAATCTGGCTGCGCAAAGGCAATGCCTGCGGCGGGTGTCAGGATTCGACGCCCGCCGTTTTTTGTTTCCTGCCTTCAGGTGCCTTTCCGGGCGGTTTTCTGCGATTACGGGGAGAGCGCATTTTGGTCTCGGAGTGGGTGCGCTGGGGGTGTATTTCCCAAATCGCGTCAAACGAACACTTGAAGCGGCTTGGGAAAAAGGAAACGATATTCGTTGACGATAATCCGAAATCGGACTAAAATGCCCGATGTGGAAGAAGGCGCAGCGCAAGAGAGGGGAAAGCAGCCATGGATTCCAAGAAGAGCGATGTGGCTCGACAGCTAGACCTCCATGGGGCGCCGCTCGAACTCGATCTGCTGTATAACGAGATCGACAAGCTCTACCACGCGTACGCGCGCGGCTGCGGCTTGTCGGATTGTGCCTACTGGATGCTCTACGACCTCGTGCTTGCGGGTGGGGAGCTCCCGCTGGCGCGGCTCACCATGTCCTGGTCGTACAGCAAGCAAACGATCAACTCTGCGCTTAAGAGCCTGCAAACGCAGGACTACGTCGAGCTTTCATTCGTGGAAGGCAGCCGAAAGAACAAGCTTGCGCGTCTCACGCAGGCGGGCGAGGAGCTTGCCGAAGAGCGCATCATCCCCGCGATTTTGGCGGAGCGGCGCGCCTTCGAGACGCTCGACCCCGAAGAGCAGCGAACGCTCATTCACCTCGTGCGACGCTATGCGAGCGCACTCGACGAGCAGATCAGCTCTTGCTCGCCAAACGATCCCAATACCTAGTCGGGTACCTGCGGTGCCAGGCAATTGCCAATATACCGGCGCGTCAGCCGGCTTATCGTGAATGAACGGATGCAACCAAAACCACCCCGAGGAAAAGGAACAGCGATTTATGAGAATGCTTCTACGCTTCCTCAAACCATATAAACTGCAGACCTTCGCCGTGCTTGCGGCGCTTGCCGTGAATCTGCTCGGCGTGCTGCTCGTGCCCACGATTTTGGCGAACATGATCAACATCGGCGTGAGCTCGCGCGACTTCGACTACATCATCGAGCAGGCGCTCTTCATGCTCACCGCCGCCGTGCTCTCGGGCGCGGGCGCGTTCGTGTCGAACTACTTCTGCGCGGACCTTGCCACCAAGGTGGGACGCGACATCCGCAATGCCGTCTACGAGGCGTCGCTTTCGTTCTCGGGTGGCGACTTCGAGCAATTCGGCACCGGTTCCATGATTACCCGCACCTTAGGCGATGTGAACGTGATCCAGATGGCCATAACCATGACGATCCAGATGATGCTGCCCGTGCCGTTCGCCGCGGTGATCGGTGTTGCGCTCGCGTGGTCGATAGACCGGCAGATGGGCATCATGCTCGCGGGCTTCATCATCGTGGTCGCCATCATCGCGATCGTCACGGTCAAGAAGGCCGCCGTCATCTTCCAGAAGCTTCAGCGCTTTATCGACCGCATGAACGTGCGCCTGCGCGAGAGCATTACGGGCGTGCGCGTCATCCGCGCGTTTGGCAAGGAACGGGTGGAGCGGGACAGCCTCGACGAGGCGTTCTCTGCATACGCCGATAGCGCCATCAAGGTGAACTGGCTCTTCGCGACATTCGACTGCTCGTCGTTTTTCATCATGAACCTCGCCGAGGTCTCGGTCATCTGGCTCGGCGGCAATCGCGTGGGCGCGCACGCTATGCAGATCGCGTCCATCTCAGCGTGCGTCGAATATGCCATGCTCATCCTGTTCTTCCTCATGATGGCTCAGATTTGCGCGCTCACCCTGCCGCGCGCGCTCGTGTGTCTGGAGCGCTGCCGCCAGGTGATCGATTGCGTTCCGAGCATCGCGGATGGCGAGGCGCGTTCGCTGCCGAACGACCATGCCGAGGGCGATGCGCCCGCCGGGAGCGCGGAGACGAGCGAGCCCCGAGACATCGTGGCACACTTCGGGAACGCGTCCTTCAAGTTCGCCGATGCGAGTGAGGACACGCTCCACCACATCAACTTCTTCTGCCGTCGCGGTACCACGACGGCGATCATCGGCCCCACTGGTTCGGGCAAGTCTACCATTGCGAAGCTCTTGCTGCGCTTCCATGACGTAAGCGACGGTTCGGTCGAGGTGTGCGGCGTCGATGTGCGCAGCATCACCCAGCAGGCGCTGCGCGACCGCATCTCGTACGTGCCGCAAAAAGCCTGGCTCTTCAGTGGGACGATTGCCGAGAACCTGCGGTACGGCGACGCGAACGCCACCGATGAGGAGCTTTGGCATGCGCTCGATGTGGCGCAATCCAGCTTCGTGCGCGAACTGCCCGACGGCTTGGAAACGCGCGTCGCGCAGGGTGGCACGAACTTCTCCGGCGGCCAGCGCCAGCGCCTCTCCATCGCGCGCGCTTTGGTGAAGAAGGCGGATCTCTACATCTTTGACGATTCGTTCAGCGCGCTCGACTTCAAGACCGACGCCGCGCTTCGCCAGGCGCTTGCGAAGGAGGTCGCTGACGCTGCGGTGCTCATCATCGCGCAGCGCATCAACACCATCGTGAATGCCGACCAGATCATCGTGCTCAAGGACGGCTGCATCCAGGGGTTGGGCACGCATCGCGAGCTCATGCGCACGTGCGCCGCGTACCAGGAGATCGCTCGTTCGCAGTTGCGTGCGGAGGAGCTTGAAGAGCTCATGGGCGCGGGCGAGGACGAAGGAGCGGCGGGCGAGGCGGCCGGTGTTCAGGCGGCTGCCACGGAAGCCCGCACCGTGAAGGGAGGTGAGTAGCATGCCGCGCGAGAACGAGACCATCCGCTCGGAGGAACTTGAGGCTCAGGAGCTTGTCGAGCAAGCGACCGACCAGCTTGAGGACGTGGGCGCAGAGCAGGATGCCGAAGTGCCGCGCGATGCCCTCGCCGTGGTGCGGCGCCTGTGGAAGGCGTCGCGCGGGGAGCATTGGCGCTTCGCCGTGGTGGTTGTGAGCATCGTGTGCTACACGGTGTCGCAGATCGCGGCGCCGGCATACAGCGCCCACCTCATCGACTTGCTGTGGGCGAACATCCAGCATGCGTTCGCCGCGGGCGAGCCGTTCAGCATTGGTTGGGACACCGGCGGGCGCGAATGCCTCATCTTCCTGGGCATCTGGACGGTTGCATGGGCGTTTTACACACTTCAGGCGTTTACCATGGCAAGCTTCGCCGAACGCCTCAACCTCAAGCTCCGCCATGCTATCGCGCAGAAGCTCAACGTGCTTCCGCTCAAGTATTTCGACGCCAACAAGCCCGGCGACATCATGAGCCGCGCGACGAATGACCTCGACAAGGTGTCTGAGGTGCTGCAGCGCGGCCTGCTCTCCATGCTCATGGCGGTGGGCTCGGTCATCGGCGCCGTTCTCATGATGCTGCGCTACAACGTGGTGCTCACGGCGGTCTTCCTAGTCTTCGCGGCGGCGGCCATGGTCATGACGCGCTTCGTGGCGAAGCGCACGCTCGTGCTCGCCGCGCGCCAGCAGCGGGCGGTGGGCATCCTGAACGGCCATGTCGAAGAGGCGTATTCCGGGCGCATCGTGATTCGTGCGTTCAACCAGGAAGCGGCGAGTTCCGCGCGCATTCGTGAGGCGACGCAGACGCTTGCCGACACCATGCGCCGCACAGACTTCATGACGAACGTCGTGGGTCCCATGGTGCGCTGCCTGGTGCGCTTCTCGCAGGTAGCGCTCGCGCTGCTGGGCACGAGCTTCCTCATCGCGGGGCAGCTCACCATCGGTACGCTGCAGGCGTTCTTCCAGTACGTGAACACCGCGGCCGAGCCGCTCACGCAGTTTTCGCTCACCATGAACCAGCTGCAGAGTGCGCTCGCCGCCGTGGAGCGTGTATTCGACATCCTCGACGAGCCCGAGATCGAGCCGGATCCCGTGGAGCCCGCCGAGGTGGAGCATCCGGTGCGGGGGCGCGTGGCGTTCGAGCACGTTCGCTTCGGCTACGACTCCGAGCGCCCGCTCATGCACGACGTGAGCTTCGTTGCCGAGCCGGGGCAGAAGGTGGCGATCGTGGGCGCGACGGGCGCCGGCAAGACGACCCTCATCAACCTGCTCATGCGCTTCTACGAGATTGACGGCGGCCGTATCACGCTCGACGGCGTGGACACGCACGCCATGACCCGCGCGGATCTGCGTCGGAACTTCGGCATGGTGCTGCAGGACGCGTGGCTGCGCGAGGGGACGATTGCCGAGAACATCGCGTACGGCTGCGACGGCGCGACGCGCGAGGAGATCGTGCAGGCGGCGAAGACCGCGCAAGTCGACTTCTTCGTGCGCACGATGCCGCACGGTTACGACACCGAGCTCGCGAACGATGCCGAGAACATCAGCCAGGGGCAGCGCCAGCTCTTGACCATCGCGCGCGTGCTGCTCGCGAACCCATCGATTCTCATTCTGGACGAGGCGACGTCGAGCGTGGACACGCGTACCGAGAAGGCTATCGTCGCCGCGATGGAAGCGCTTACGAGCGGGCGCACGAGCTTCGTGATCGCACACCGCCTTTCGACGATCGTGGACTCCGACCTCATCCTCGTGATGGATCATGGCACGATCATCGAGCAAGGCACGCATGAGGAGCTGCTCGCCGCCGGCGGCGCGTATGCCGACCTCTACAACTCGCAGTTCGCATAAATGCGGAGGGGTTGGTTGGGGACGTGTTCCTTCCAACCCCTTTTCGCTCTCAATGGGCTCAGTCCGGATCTCAGAGCCTCGTTCTCGCGCTTCATGATGCAGATTATTCCATTTAGCTGCGTCTAGACGGATAAATCTGCATCATGAAGCCCGCGTTCACCGTATCGGCGACTCATTTGGGACGGGTTTGCTCGATTCAAGTGACTCAAGTAACCCCGTCCCCAAATGAGTCACCGAACGGGTTGAAAGGAGCACGTCCCCAACCAATCCATTCCAGCTCTTTTAGCCAAGGGTGTCTGGATTTTCGCCCGTCATGGGGATGTCTTTGTCCGGTGCGCGCAGGCTCGTGAGCGCCGAGTAGTCGCCGCCGGCGGTGGTGGGCTTCATCTCGCCGGGCGCGTACCAGTCGAGTGCGCAGTCGATCCATGCATTCCAGAACGGCCACTCGTGCCCACCGATTTCGGGCTCCCAATAGGTGACGTCGAAGTCGTTTCGGCGCAGAAGTTCGGCGAAATCCCGGTTGTTTTGGCAGAGGTTGTCGCTCTCGCCGCACGCAACGTAGAAGCGCGGTTTGGGTAGGCTGGGGTCATCGCTGAAACGTTCGGCGAGCGCAACGTAATCCTTTTCAGATCCAATCACGGTGTCGAGGTCGCCGAAGAACCGCTCGTAGTATTTGCGTTTGCGCGGTGAATGCGAGTCGACGGCCTCGAGAATGCGATCGCGCATGAACGTGCCCGAGAGCGCGATGATGCTGCCGAACCGGTCGGGACGCAGAAGGCCGTTGATCACGGCGGTATACGCACCGATCGAGATGCCTGCGAGCGCGGTGTCCTCGCGTTTGCGTGAGAGAGGGAAGAGATGGCGCGTGACGTCGATGAGCTCCTCGCTGATGAACTTGCCGTGCCACTCGTTGATTTCGGGCTTATTGAGATACAGCCCGTCCTCGCCAGAGGGCATAATGAGCGCGATGTCGCGTGCTTCGGCGGTTTCGACCACGTGTGTGCGGTCGATCCAGTCCACGTCGCGTCCGAAAAGCCCGTGCAGTAGGTATACCGTCCGGTACGGCCCGCGACGCCCCTTCGCGCGCTTCTCGCCGTCCATCTTATCAACGGGAATTACCGCGGTGAGCATGACGTTGCGTTGGAGATAGGTGGAGTAGAAATCGGCGCGGAGCAGAGCCATGGGTTTCTCCTTCTTACTTACGCGTTGCCATGGGCAGGTAGGGGGTGTGGGTTGGTTGGGGACGTGTTCCGCTCAACCCATGAGAAGACTTGGATGGGTTGAGCGGAACACGTCCCCAACCAACCCATTCAACCCATTGAGACGGGGAGCCAGTCGAGGGCGCGGACGAGGGCGGTGTTCCAGAACTCCCAATCGTGCCCGCCGGGGAGCTCGAGCTGCGTGACATCGATGCCAGTGCCTTGCAGACGTCCAGCGAGCTCGCGATTCGGGTTCGCCAGGGGATCGCTTGTTCCCCATGCCATGAACACGCGCGGGCGCGGCCGGTCGCAGTAGACGACATCCGCCGCGAGGCGTGCGGGATCCTTATCGCTATCTGCGACGTGCTCGAGGTCGCCAAAGGTCGATTCGAGGAACGGACGATTCAAGAAGAAGAGGTCGTCCGAAATGACGTCGTCGAATCTGCCCGCTATCATGGCGGACGAAAGCGCGATGATGCCGCCGAAGTTCTCGGCATATTTGAAGCCGTTGCGCAGTGCTCCGTAGCCGCCCATGGAGATGCCGCCGATGAACGTGTCCTCGCGACGGGAAGAGACGGGGAAGACGCGGCGGGCGAATTCCACAAGTTCCTGTCCTATGAAGCGGCCGAAATAGTTATGTGTCGCGGGTTGATCGAGATAGAACGCGTTGTAGCCCGACGGCATGATCACGGCGATGCCGCGCCGCTCCGCCCAGGAACGGATGCGGGTTTCGGAGATGAAGTCGCGATGGTTGCCGGTTATCCCATGCAAGAGGATGAGGATGGGGAACGGTTCGCGCGCTGCGGGATAGGGAGTGCGTTCCCAGGTGTCGGGATCGCTGCGGCGCAGCGCATCGAGGGCGAGTGCGTCGTCGTGGCTATCAATGGGCAAGATCACGTCGAGCGTGGTCGTGCGCATGAGTGCGGGCGAGTGGTAGTCGACACTGAGGCGAGCCATAGAGCCTCCTTCGAGTTAGTGACATATCGCAAGTATATATCAACAGAGTAGAGCAACTGAGGGTGCAATGGGTTGGTTGGGGACGTGTTCGCTTCAACCCATTTCAGCCCGGGATTTAAGCCCTCGGAGGGCATTTCAGTTCGATGCGCAGCCGCCTGTTCTTGCGCATTATGATGCAGATTTATCCGTTACGACGCGTTGTAAAGGATAAAACTGCATCATGAAGCCCGCGTTCGTCGAATTTTGCCGGGCGGCTCATTTGGGACGACCCATTTGGGACGGGTTTGCCCGATTCAAATGACTCAAGTAACCCCGTCCCCAAATGAGTCATCCCCAAATGAGTCACCGAACGGGTTGGTTGGAACGCGTCCCCAACCAACCCCTTTCTGCAGCGCGGCTTAGAAAATCTTATATAGAGACACTTAGATTTATGTATAGAACCATCGTTGCAAGGAAACAATACCCTCGACAGAAGAAGGACCGCCCCGTAGGGCGGGGAGAGGCGATGCAGAAACCCGAATGTTAAAAACCCCTGGGGTTATTTTACATGGGGTATTTGTGTTTGCCGAGAGAGGTGATTCTCATGAGAATCGACAAGCTAGCAATGACTTCGAAGGAGGCGCTGCAGACCGCCATCGGGATCGCGAGCGACGCCGAGGCCGGTGCCGTCGAGCCGGTGCACCTGCTCGCCGCGCTGCTCGGGGCGGGCGAACGCAACATCTCCGTCGTCATCGAGCGCATCGGTGCGGATCCGGCGCAGCTCGGTCGTGCGGCGCGGGAGGTTATCGATCGCGCGCCGAAGGTGACGGGCGGCGTCACGCAGATGGGGCTCTCGAACGATCTCGTACACGTGCTTGATCGTGCTGAGAAGCTGGCCTCTAAGATGGAGGACAACTTCGTAGTGACCGAGCACTTGCTCATGGCGCTTGCCGAGGACAAGGGTGACGCCGGCCGCCTGCTCAAGGACGCGGGCGTCACGCGCGAGCGCATCGAAGAGGTCTACCAGGAGCTGCGCGGAGATGACCGCGTGACCACGGAAGACGGTAAGATGCAGTTCGAAGCGCTCGAGCAGTACGGCCGCAACGTCTGTGATCTGGCACGCGCCGGCAAGCTCGACCCGGTAATCGGCCGCAGCGAGGAGATCCGCCGCACCATCCAAGTGCTCAGCCGCCGCACGAAGAACAACCCTGTGCTCATCGGCGAGCCGGGCGTGGGCAAGACCGCCATCGTGGAGGGCATCGCCCAGCGCATCGTGGCGGGCGACGTGCCGAGCACCCTGCGTGACAAGGACCTCATCGAGCTCGATATGAGCGCACTTGTGGCAGGTGCGAAGTACCGCGGCGAGTTCGAAGACCGTCTGAAGGCCGTGCTCAAGGAAGTCGAGAAGTCCGAGGGTCGTGTGATTCTCTTCATCGACGAGCTGCACACCATTGTGGGCGCAGGCGCGACCGAGGGCTCCATGGACGCTGGCAACATCTTGAAGCCGGCGCTCGCCCGCGGCGACCTGCATGCCATCGGTGCCACCACGCTCGACGAGTACCGCAAGTACATCGAGAAGGATGCAGCGCTCGCCCGTCGTTTCCAGACGGTCATCGTGAGCGAGCCCAGCGTGGAGGACACCATCTCGATTCTGCGCGGACTCAAGGAGAAGTACGAGATCTTCCACGGCGTACACATCACGGACGGCGCGCTCGTTGCGGCAGCGGATCTCTCCGACCGCTACATCGCCGACCGCTTCCTGCCCGACAAGGCCATCGACCTCGTCGATGAGGCGGCGAGCCGTCTGCGCATGGAGCTCGATTCCATGCCGGCAGAGATCGACGCCACGGAGCGCCAGCTCACGCAGATGCAGATCGAGGAGCAGGCGCTTATGAAGGAGGCGGATGACGCTTCGAAGGAGCGCTTGGAGAATCTGCGTCAAGAGATCGCGAAGGTGCAGGAAGAGCTCGACGTGCAGAAGGCCGGCTGGCTCAACCAGAAGGGCGCCATTGACCGCGTACAGGAACTCAAGGGCAAGCTCGATGAGGCTCGCAGCGAGGAGGAGCGTGCGACGCGCGACGGCGACCTTGCCCGCGCGAGCGAGCTGCGCTATTCCGTGATTCCGGGGCTCGAGCGCGAAATGTCGGCGGCCGAAGAAGAGGTTGCGGCTCAGAAGGACAAGGGCGGCGGCTTGAACGAGCAGGTCACATCGGACGAGATCGCCGAGGTCGTGAGCGCGTGGACGGGCGTGCCTGTGGCGAAGATGATGCAGGGCGAGCTCGAGAAACTGCAGGGGCTCGAAGAGGAGCTGCATAAGCGTGTCATCGGCCAGGATGAAGCCGTGCGCGCGGTGGCAGCTGCCGTGCGCCGTAGCCGTGCGGGCCTTTCCGACCCCGACCAGCCCATCGGCAGCTTCTTCTTCCTGGGGCCAACCGGCGTGGGCAAGACGGAGCTCGCCAAGGCGCTCGCCGAGTGTCTGTTCGACGACGAGCGCGCGCTCGTGCGCATCGACATGTCTGAGTACATGGAGAAGTTCAGCGTGCAGCGCCTCATCGGCGCGCCTCCGGGATACGTGGGCTACGACGAGGGCGGCCAGCTCACCGAGGCTGTGCGCCGTCGCCCGTACAGCGTGATTCTCCTCGATGAGATGGAGAAGGCGCATCCGGATGTCTTCAACGTTCTGTTGCAGGTGCTCGATGATGGTCGCCTCACCGACGGCCAGGGCAGGCAGGTGAGCTTCAAGAACACGATTATCATCATGACGTCGAACGTGGGCTCGCAAGCGATTGCCGAATACGCCGGCAAGGACGAGCAACGCCTCAAGGAAGCGGTCGACGACGCGATGCACGCCACGTTCCGTCCGGAGTTCCTGAATCGTATCGACGATATCGTGGTGTTCCACCCGCTTGGCATGGAGCAGATCGAGCAGATCGTGGATATCCAGCTGGCGCACGTGCGTGAGCGTCTCGCGAAGCAGCGCATGACGCTCGAGGTCACCCCGGGCGCGAAGCAGATGCTCGCGGTGGGCGGCCTCGACCCGGTGTATGGCGCGCGTCCGTTGAAGCGCCTCATCCAGAACGAGGTTGTGGACTGTATCGCCCGCGCGATCATTGACGGCCGCGTCCACGAGGGCGACGACGTGACGATCGACGTCGACATGGACGGCACCTTCTTCGTCGCGTAACGCCTCACGAGCATTTTGGCGCGTGCGATGCCTTTTCCGTTGCGCCGCGGAGGGCTGATTTGACGCTTCGGGGCGGCTTGGTACGTAACCGAGCCGCCTCGTGGCCATTTTTGACAGCTTGGTGACAGCGATCCTGCGAAAAGAGGTGTGCCATGCGCCCACCATGCTGGAAGCGCACTCGGTTATCCCAGCTATGGGAGAACCGCACCCGCCTTCCCGCAGAATCGCTGTCACCAAGCTGTCAAAAATGGCCACAAGAGCCGAAATGCCTATCACGGGAGCGCATGGGAACGGACGGGACGGGTTCACTTCAAGCCTTTTGGCCGTGAAACCCGTCCCGTTCCATCATGCATGTGCGCGATGTCGGCTCGTGCGAGGTGCCGCCGGAGCAAACCGAGGCAGCTCGCTATGCTTTCTCTTCCACGGAAAGGTCAGCGCGTGCTATGGCCTTCTCGAAATCGCGCGTGCCGCGGAAAACCTCCTGCTTATAGGGATTTACGCCGAGCTTCTTCGCGCGGTAGATGATGTAGGCGAGCGCCGCCACGTTCGCCGCGAGCGCGAGCGCCGACACCACGAGGTTCACGGTGGGATCGTTCACGGAGTTTGTCGAGAAGACGCTGTAGTCCTGGAACATGGGAAACACTTGGGCGAACATGCACCACAGCGCGAGCGTGTTCGCACGGTTCTGGATCCAGCCGCCCTTGTTCCAGAAGAAGTTCGCTACGGTGGGGGCGAGCAGCAGCGCCAGGCCGCAGTACCAGGCATGCGTGGGCAGGCAGTTGTAGGTGTAGCAGAAGTTCCACAGGTCGTAGGCGATGATGAACACCCAGGTCATATCCGGCCAGAGCATGTCGTCGCGCTTCTTCGACACGTAGATGCCCCACCAGCCGGTCATGCAGA
>CASFXG010000005.1 GCA_949298635.1 uncultured Coriobacteriaceae bacterium
ATGTCGCTCGGTGTGAAGAACCCGTATCTCGAGTATTCCGAGTACGGTTGGTCGATGGATCCTATCGGCCTGCGCTACCTGCTCAACGAGATTTATGGGCGCTATCAGATTCCCATCATGGTGGTGGAGAACGGGTTGGGAACGACGGATATTGTCGAGCCGGATGGATCCATCCACGATCCGTATCGCATCGAGTATCTCCGTGCGCATATCGAGGCGCTGAAGGCCGCTATTGCCGACGGTGTCGATCTGCGCGCCTACACACCGTGGGGCTGCATTGACCTGGTGAGCGCGTCGACCGGCGAGATGCATAAACGGTACGGCTTTATTTACGTTGATCGTCATGATGACGGTACCGGCACGTTCGATCGCATTCGCAAGGACAGCTTCTACTGGTATAAGAAGGTCATCGCGTCAAATGGCGAGGACTTGGACTAGCGCTGGGAGTTGCGTGAAGAAAAACAGCGATTGACTGAGCGGTGGTCGGTGGCGGATATGCAGCCGGCCACCGCTTTCTTGGCGCACGTTTTATACCCGTCCCAAACGTGCATTATCTATCTCCCTACGCCCCGAATTCCGTGATGGGGATGACGTACACGCCGCTCGGCATCTTCCACGTGTATGAGGCTTTTCCGACCAGCACGGCTAAAAACGAGGGCTCGGCGTTCCTCGCTGCGGGATTGCGCGCGATTTTGTCTTTCAACCGGAGTAGGCTCTTTTCCGCCGCTGCCACCTTTTCCTCACTGAGCTTGACTTCGAACGCCCCCCACCTGCCGTCGGGCAGCTCGATGACGATATCGACTTCCAAACCGTCCGCGTCGCCGTAGTAGTACACGGCGGGCTCGGGAATCAGCCCCAATGCCGTGCAGTATATGCGCACGTCGCGCACGCAGAGCTCTTCGAAGAGTGTACCGAAGACCTGTGTTTCGCGCAGCAACCGATCGAGGTTCATGCCGAGCAGCGATGCGGGGAGTGACGGGTCGGCAAACGTGCGTTTAGGCTTTGAGCGCAGCCGCGATTTCGATTTGATGGGGGCATCCCAACCCCGTTGTTCTTCGATGAAATACTGGGAGATAAAGAAGTTAAGGTAGGGGGAGAGCTCGGTTCGAAAGAACGAAGGGTCTGCGTTGCTTGGTACGACCCCCTCGTTTATGTCGGCATACATGGTGCGATATGTGACGGATGTCCCTATGCTTCGCGCAAGGGATTGGGCGAGCATTCTGGCAAGGCGAGCGTCGAGTCCGTTTTTGACTGCACTCACGGAAAACAGCGCGTTGAGGTATTGTGCGGGCACGTCCCCGAGGGGGGCATCGCTGTCGATGCCTGCGGGCCAGCCGCCGCGGCAGATAAGACGCGCTAACTCGCGAACATCTGTTGTAACCGCGCCGCTGGTAAAGTCACCTTCGAACAGCCCTCGAAGCGACACTGCTCCCGAGGAGTCTCCGCTCTCAAATAGGCTCATTGTTCGCATGGGTACCGTTGCGATTCTTCCTGCGCCACTATGGGAGACTTTAGATTTATCTACCGTCGATGAGCCGGTTAGCAGGTATTGTCCTCGTTCGTTTCCGCTCGCATCTATGCTCCGCCGCACGGCGTCCCACACCTGGGGCACGTCCTGCCATTCATCAATGACATGGGGACGGTCTCCCTCAAGGGCAAGGTTGACGTCGAGTTCCGCCATGCGCCGGGATGCCTGATCGTCTAGGTGCACGATGCTTTGCGCATGTACCAGGCTTGACCATGTTTTGCCGCAGAACTTCGGGCCTGTGACCTCGACGGCGCCGAATGCTTTCATTCGACGGTCGATGATGGGATCCGTGAGGCGCGGGAGATACCCGCTTGGTTTCAGGTTCATTGCAGTCCCTCTGTGATTCTCTGCAACTGTATGCAATCTATTTTCGAGGTTATCTTATCCTATTTTCGAGGATGTTCTCTCCTATTTTCGAGCCATATCTGTACCTATTTTCGAGCAATATCTGTACCTATTTCCGAGGATGATGGACGAGGCGAGGCTCGTGTTGTCTGAGCCCACGTAATTCGTAGACCTTGCATGATATGTAATACGTATTACAATTAGAATGAGATGCTGATGGGAGAAGGTGAGCACTCATGTCCGATCTCGTTTCCGCGCGCATTGCCCCGGAGATCCGTCGACAGGGTAACAAGGTGCTTGCGCAGTTGGGGTCCACACCGAGCGAGCTTATCCGTAGCGCCTACGAATATGTCATAGCGAAGCGACAGCTCCCGCAGATAGAGCCTGGTGAAGAAAATCGAAGCGATTCCATGCCCGACGCGGCATCGCTCGACGCACTTGTGGCCTCTATCGCACAGTCGACGGTGAATATGCCTGCTACCGCGTGGGATGATATTGCCAATGATGACTACAAGTCGTATATCGCGGCGGCACGAGAGGCAGATTATGAAGCTCTTGCTTGATACCTGCGTGCTCATCGATTATTTCGGTCGCCGCGAGCCGTTCTTCGAGGCGTGCAACTCGCTGCGGGTTGCGGAGTGGTATGGGGAATTCGAGCTTTGGGCTTCGGCGAAGTCGTTTACCGACGTGTTCTATGTGTTGTCGCGTCATATCCCGGCTGCCGATATCCAACGGGCGTTTTGTGCGTCGGCATCGTTTCTGCACGTTGTGTCGATAGACGGAGAAGATATTCTTAACGCTGCGCAAGCGTCATGGGACGATTTTGAGGACTGTTTGGTGTACCAGGCAGCGAAGAAGATTGGCGCGGACTGGATCGTCACGCGTGACAAAGGCGGTTTCGCCCAGTCGCGCATTTCTACGATGACGCCCGATGAGGTCGGCACTTGGCTGCGTCGAGAGCGTCGCCGTGCGTATGCTTCGGTAACCATTACGCGCGAGATGGTCGAAAAAGCCTGCGCGCAGCTCGATGACTAAGGCATGCGTTCGCAATGTGGGACTTAGAGACCTGGTGTCAAAGTCCCACGTAACTTGCACGCTGGCGCTCTGTGAGACGCGGATCCATGCAGTAGCGCTTGTCTTCTTTTGCTGATGGGTCGGTAGGCACTGTGAGCATCATGACCCTCCGTTCACGGAATGTTTCTAGCGAAAGTGTATGAAAGCAATCCGTATGTGCGATGTTGCAATACGCGTAAAAATTGTAAGTATTGCAACACCTTTTGCCCGGCAATGCTTCGAGACTGCTGGATCTTTTTTCGAGTGAGTTCTGATGCAATGTTCGAGGACGCGAATGTGGGACTTAGAGACCTGGTGTCAAAGTCCCACATTAGCCGCGATGGCCGCCGCGGTTGGCTTCGCGGCCTTGGCCGGCACGGTTGCGGCCATGGGCGTTGCTACCGCGCTTGTCGGAACTGCCGTGAGCTTTTCCGCTGTTTCCGCCGCTCCGCTTGCCCGGTGAGACTTTGGCACCGGGTCTCGGAGTCCCACTGCGCGCGGCATGCGGGCGTGTGGGGCGGATGAGGCACTTCGGGCCAAAGCCAATGAGATCCGTGCGGCCGGCCTTTTGCAGCGCCTCGCGCACGAGGTCGTAGTTCTCGGGCTTGCGATACTGAATAAGCGCGCGTTGGAGCGCCTTTTCGTGCGCGGTTTTCGGCGCATAGACGGGCTCCATGGTGCGCGGGTCGACGCCGGTGTAGTACATGCAGGTCGACATCGTGGACGGCGTGGGGTAGAAATCCTGCACCTGCTCGGGCATGTAGCCCATGTCGCGCACGTATTCGGCAAGCTCCACGGCCTCCTTGAGCGTCGAACCCGGATGGCTCGACATGAGGTACGGCACGAGATACTGCTTCTTGTCGAGTTGCTTGTTCATGCGGCGATATTCGTCCACGAAGCGGTCGTACACGGCGCGGCTCGGCTTGCCCATGACGGAAAGTACAGCGTCGCTCACGTGTTCCGGCGCGACCTTGAGCTGGCCGGAAACATGATACTCGCAGAGTTCTCGCAGGAAGGTCTGCTTGGGGTCGGGGTCGGCGAGGAGGTAGTCGAAGCGGATGCCGCTGCGTACGAAGACCTTCTTCACGCCGGGAAGCGCCCGCAGCTCGCGCAGCAGCCGCACGTAATCCTTGTGCGAGACGTCCATTTGCCGGCACACGCTCGGCCACAGGCAGCGCTTGTTCGTGCAGGCGCCGCGCGTGAGCTGCTTCTTGCAGGCGGGCTGGCGGAAGTTCGCCGTGGGGCCGCCAACGTCGTTGATGTAGCCCTTGAAGTCGGGTTCCTCGGTAATGCGCTTCGCCTCTGCGAGCAGCGATTCATGGCTGCGCGTCTGCACGATGCGCCCCTGATGAAATGTGAGTGCGCAGAAGCTGCACTCGCCGAAGCATCCGCGGTTCGAGATGAGCGACATCTTGACCTCTTTGAGCGCGGGAATGCCGCCGGCGGCTTCGTAATCTGGGTGGTAGCAGCGCGTGTAGGGCAGGTCGTACGCTTCGTCGAACTCCGCTTGCGAAAGCGGGCGCGCGGGCGGGTTCTGCACCACGAACACGCTGTGGGGATAGGGCTCCACCAGGCGCTTTCCGCTGAAGGGGTCCATGTTCTGGTGTTGCGTGTTGAAGCTCCGTGCGTAGACGAGAGGGTCGGCGGAAAGCTCATCCCAGCTGGGCAGTACCACGGCGTCGTAGGCCTCGTCGAGCGAGCGCGTGCGCCACACCGTACCGTCGATGTAGGTGATCTGGCTTATGGGAAGGCCGGCGTCGAGCGCCTCGGCAAGTTCGACGATGGGGCGCTCGCCCATGCCGTAGATGATCATGTCCGCGCCGGAATCGAGCAGCACGGAGCGCTTGAGGCGGTCTTGCCAGTAGTCGTAGTGCGCAAGGCGCCGCAGGCTCGCCTCGATGCCGCCAAGCACGATGGGCGTTTCCTTGAACACGCGGCGGATGAGGTTGCCGTAGACGATGGTTGCGTGGTCCGGCCGCGCTCCGGTGGCGCCGCCGGGGGTGTAGGCGTCCGTGCGGCGTCGGTGCTTCGACACGCTGTAGTGGTTCACCATGGAATCCATGTTGCCGGCAGAGACGAGAAACGCCAGCCGCGGTTTACCAAACACGGCGATGCTTTCTGGGTCGCGCCAGTCGGGCTGCGCGATGACGCCCACACGGTAGCCGTGCGCCTCGAGCAGACGGCAGATGATAGCTTGGCCGAAGCTCGGATGGTCGACGTACGCGTCGCCGCAGATATAGACGAAGTCGCACTGTTCCCAGCCGCGCGCCTCCATGTCCGCGCGGGTTACGGGCAAGAAGTCCGCCCGCGTGAGGCCGAGCGCCGTGGGGCCGGCGGGATCGCGGCGGGGACGGGAAGGGCGGGCGTCGCGGCTCGCGGCCTTTGCTGGATGCTTGTGCTTATGGGGTGATGACACGGGTGGTATCCGTTTCAATGAAGGGCGTATCGTTAGTACGCTATCTATATAGCGCCATACATTGCCATTATGACGGGAGAACGCGGAGGCGCTACAGTAATTGCATCAGCAACATTCGCCCGGCCTCATTAAAACAGCGGTATCTCTCCGGCGAGGAAGGCATCCAAAGGAGCATTGCGCGCGCCTACGACGATCGGTCGGGCAGTTTTGTAGCGCTTGCAGAACTCGCCGATGCCGCTTTTCTTGATGCGTCCGCTTTTAACCTCGATAGCTATCATGTCATCTCCGCGTTTGAGCACGAAATCGACTTCGAGATTACCCTCGCGCCACCAATAGAGTTCAAAGTTCTCCAGCTGAGAGCGCGCGATGAGCGTGGAGCCGACGGCCGTTTCGACAAGGTGACCGCGGAGAGCAGGATCGTGCAAGAGGTTTCCGCTCTCTCTCCAAGAGGCGGTCATAAGTGACGGGTCGTGCACCATGAGTCGCGGAGAGCTTGCGCGTGAAATAACTTGTTTGCCATGATACTTCTGTAAGCCAGACATGATGCCGGCACCCTCGAGTAACGTGAGATAGTGCTTGACGGTGTCGGTATTTCCCTTGTCGTCGAGCTGACCTAAGATTCTCCGATAGGAAAGCTCTTGTGCGGAGTACTGAGCACCAAGATCGAACAGAGCCCGCATAAGGGCGGGTTTCCTTACGTGCTCCATTTGTAAGATGTCGCGCGAGATGGTCGTCTCGATAATCGAATCACGCATATATGAGCGCCAGCGAAGTTCGTCTTGGCAGAGGCTTGCAGCACCCGGATACCCGCCGAAGTGTAGATAGTCATCGAGTGTATAGCCGAAAGCATCATGCATTTCAGAAAACGACCAATGGGTAGAGCGCAACAGTTCGAAGCGGCCTGCGAGTGACTCCGTGAGCCCTTCGGCGAGCAATAGGGAGGACGAGCCAGAAAGCACGACTGTCAGAGGAGTGCCGTTCCAGCTGTCTTCGTCCCAGAGCGCCTTGACCGTGTTGGACCACTCGGGAACCTTTTGAATCTCATCCAGAACGAGTATTGCCTGGCCTCGCATTGTTGCGTTGCGGGCTTGCCTCCACTCGACTTCAATCCATGCAGGAGATTGTTCCGAGGCATCTGCCGATGCCACGTGATAGGGTAGGCCGACTTGCTGCAGCGCCTGTTGAATGGCGGTTGTCTTGCCTGTTTGACGGGGTCCCATGACGATCTGCATGAAGTGTCTTGGCTCGCGCAAGCGCTTTGCCAGTCGATAGGACAACTCTCTCTGGTACATATGCGCAGCCTTTCTCATGGCTTGTCCCTCGCAATTATAATAGATATACCTATCATTTTTGATAGGTATATCTATCAAAAATGATAGGTATTCATCGTGGAGACGCCCGCCGGAGACGCAGACGCCCGCCGTCGGACTGTTTGCGGCCAGGGCCGTGCCTCACTGGAACTGAAAGCTCGTATACGCCGGTGCGAGGCCTTCGGACACATACAGCGCCGTCTCGTGTGTTGCGTCGTCGGAGGCGGTGAGGAAGAGCTCGCGGGTACCCGGGCGCAACAAGGGGTGCGTGGTCAGCAGCATGCGGCCTTCAGCGCGTTCGGGGATGAGGATTTGCCTCACCGGTACGCCCATAGCGTTGAAGACAAGATAGCGCCCCTGCCTGAACAGCGCGATGTAGAGATTCCCCTCGCTATCGACACTACAAGAATCCGGCCCTTCCCAGCCGCAGAAATAGTAGGCGACAGAGGACGAGCTGAACGGGATGCTCACGTGGTCGGTACCAAGCTTCACGGCGTGCAGCTTGTTCGCACCGTGTTCCGTAACCCAGAGCATGTCGCCAGCGGGCGAGAGCGCCACGCCGTTTGCCCCGTTGAGACCCTTGAGTACGGGCTTTACATGCTCGAACATCGGGTCGACGTAGTACACGCCGCCGTTGGGGTTGGCGGTGGAGCCGGCAAGATCCGTGAAGTAGAAGCCGCCTTCGCTATCGAACACGAGGTCGTCGATGATATAGCCGCAGCCTTGGGCAACGGTTGCGAGGTCTTCTCCTTCCGGCGAGAGCACAAGCACCTTGCCGCCTTCGTTGGAATCTGCGCAGGCTACGAACAGACGCCCATCGCGGTGGATCTTAAGCGCGCACGGCCGTACGTCGCCGCCAAGCTCTTTGAATACACGTAGGTGCATCGTTTTCATATCAAGCTTATAGATGCGCCCGGTCTGGATGGCGGTGAAGAACAGATCGCCCGTACGGTCGAAACACAGCCCCTCAAGGTCGCCGGTGGCGGTTCCTACGGTGAGGAAACGTTCGGCGGTGAGCGTTTCGAGTGCTTGCTCGGCGGGCGGAATGGCGGCAAGGAGGTTCTTATGATGGTCAGTCAACCGAGGGGCTCCAATCATGGTTCGGGCATGCCTCTTCCAGGTACCGCTCACGGCGGATGGTGGGGCGACGCGGTGTGGACAACGAAAATGCCCCCGCGCGCTTCCGTCATGGGGAAAGGAGCTTGATGACGGATGGCCGTGTGGAGAAGCGGCCGGAAAGCGCACGGGGGCTATGAGATGGGGTGGGAGATGACCCCTTCGGAAAACTCGAACTAGTTCTTCGGATGCGCGAGCGGCTCGCCCTTAAGGATGCTCTCGACCTCGGTGAGCGCGATGGCAAGCGAAAGCGCAGCGAGGTTGCTGCAGTTGCCAGCGCGATGCGGGGTGAGCGTCACGTTGTCGAGCGCGAGGATCGGGTGACCCTCGGGGATGGGCTCCTCGGTGAACACGTCGAGAGCGGCACCGCCGATCTTGTGCGCGGCGAGCGCCTCAACGAGCGCGTCCATATCGACAAGGCCGGCGCGCGCAGTGTTCACGAAGAACGCATGCGGCTTCATCTTTGCGATCATCTCGGCGCTCACGAGACCCTCGGTGTCCTTCGTGAGGCGTGCGTGCACGGACACGAAGTCGGAGACCTCCATAAGCTCATCGAGCTCAACCTTGCGGGCGTCCTCCTGCTCGAAGACCTCTGCAGGGAGGAACGGATCGTAGGCGACGATCTTGCAGCCGAAGGCGCGAAGCTTCTCAGCAACGCGGCGACCGATGATGCCAAAGCCGATGATACCGACGGTCTGGCCCTTAAGGCTCTTGATGTAGCCAACGTTCGGCGCGGTGTCGAGCCACTTGCCACCGTTAGCGGTGATGCTCATGCGCGCGATGTTGCGGGACTCGGCGATCATCATGCCGACGGTGTAATCGGAGACGGGCTCGACGAGACGGCCGGGGGAGACGGTGACCTTGACGCCTGCCTCGGTGGCGGCCTCGAGGTTCACGTTCTCGGCACCGGAACGCGTGACGGCGATGAGCTTGAGCTTCTTAGCAGCCTTGATGGTTTCGGCGTTCACCGGGGCGAAGTTCACGATGAGGACGTCGGCATCCTCGATTTCGGCGAGGAGCTCGGGGATGGTGGGGAACGCCTCAGGGCCTTCCTTCTCGACCTTGGAGGCGTAGAGCGAGAACTCGTGGCGCGAAAGGCCCTTCTGGCCTTCGACGTAGGCGATCTCGGCGCCGAACGGAGCGAGACGCGCGAACTCGTTCTGAGCGTCTTCGGCCTGAACCTTCTCAAGCGTCATCGAGGCGTCGGTGAGCATGACTACCTTGCAATCTGCCATGATTACTCCCATCTAAGGAACGGTTTGAACGGGATGGGCGTCCGCTGCGGGGTGCTGCAGCGGACGCGGATAGTGCATTAGCCCTCGTACATGGCGGCGAGCATGCCGCAGAGGTTGGGGTCGACGAGCTGGAAGGCCTCGACGACCGCCTTCGCAAGATCTTCCCCGGCGAGCGTGTCGCGCGTGGCGAGCAGCTCGACGAGCATGGGCATATTGATGCCGGCGATCGCCGCAAACTTGCGTGTGCGCGCACACGACATGATGGTGTTGAACGGGGTGCCGCCGAAGATGTCGACGCAGACGAACACGTTGCCATCGTATTTGTCGACAAGCGCGAGGAACTTCTCCTCGTACTCCTCGGGGTTATCACCCTCACGCAGAGGGAGTGCCTCGAGGCCATCGACGTTGCCGTACACCATCTTCACGGACTCGACGAGTCCTTCGCACATGGGGCCGTGCGAGAGAACAAGTATCGCAGGGGCGTTTGCCATGGTGGTTCCCCCTTACGCCTTACCGACCTGGCCGACGAGCTCCATGTGGCGGATGAGCTCGGCCTTGTAGGCGTCAGAGATCATCTTGTAGCCAAGGTTGGCGCGGGTGAGCTCACCCACGTGGTCGGCGAGGTTCTGCATGCCGGCGCTGAAGAGCGACGTGCCCACGTTGACCTTCGTGATGCCCTCGCGGGTGGCGCGGGCGAGGTTGTCATCGCCGGAGCCGGAGCCGCCGTGCAGAACCAGCGGAACCTCGACGGCGTTATAGAGCTCATGCAGACGGTCGAAGTCGAGATGGGGCACATAGCCAGCCGGATATTTGCCATGGGCGGTGCCGATGGCGACAGCGAGCGCGTCGCAGCCGGTGCGCTCGACGAAATCGGCGGCCTGGTCGACGTTGGTATAGAGATCGGAGGTCTGGCCGTCACCGTCAGCGGCGGTGCCCACGTGACCAAGCTCGGCCTCGACGCTCATGCCGACGGAGTGTGCAACCTTCACGAGCTCGGCGACCTCGGCGACGTTCTGCTCATAGGGGAGCGAGGAACGGTCGACCATGATGGAGGAGAAGCCGGCGCGAACAGCCTCGATGTGCTGCTTGAATTCGCCGCCGTGATCGAGGTTCAGCGCCACGGGCACGCTCACGCGGTCGGCGAGGTACTTCACGATGTGGGCGAGAAGGGTGATGTCGGGGCTGGCGGAATAGATGAGATCGAGAATGATGGGCGAGTTGGTCTCGGCGGCAGCCTCGATGGCGGCGCGAGCGCTGTCCTCGTTGCAGATGTTGGGCGCGATGACGCCGTAGTGCCCCTCGCGGGACTTCTGCAGGATCTCGGTCATGGGTACGAGCATGGATTCCTCCTTCTCTCGAGATGGCGAAAATGCCATCTCACAATAAGAACCACAGGTGATTGAGTAACCGCATTGTCTCTCAATCCATCACATAGACTATTTCTCAGTTCTCTTTTGTGTCAATATAAAACTAGAAAATGTTTTAGTTTCATATTTATCCAACAAATGAAAAAGATACAAAGTGAAGAAAAGACCAGCTAGAAGCAAGGTCGATTCGGGAACGACCGTCTCACTCGCTATCTGTCTCAGGTGTCTCCGCAGCTCCGTTGGCGATAGCCGCCTCCTGAGCCTCATCGACGACGGGCATGTTCTTCGGCTTCTTGACATGCTTTGCCATCTTGTTCGCCATGAGGATGACGTCGAGCGAGCTAATCAGGTTGCCGAACTTCGATCTGCTCATGCCTTTCTGTTGGAAGTATGCGACGTTTTTACCGCCGAAGTCTGCAAGGCAGCCGAACTCATTCGCGCGAACGCGCTTGAGATCTTGCAGAGGGTACGCGCCGACCTCTTCGCCATCTGCCGTCACGCGTACATAGCTATCGGTGAGCGTCGTGACGCATTTAGTATTGACGATTTTGCTGAGGGAGGATTTCCCGATCTTCTTGCGTTGTACGCGCGCCCAGCTCGTCGCGAGCGTCGAGAACCCTGCTACGACAACAGCGCAGATACCGAGCAAGATAATCTGATCCGGAAGCGCGAGAGCAAGCAGGATAAGAATGACGAGCATAGCCAGTGAAAGAACAGAGCTCATGCTCTTCAAGCGAACGCTACCATACAGCTCGCTAGCGTCATCAAGTGTTAGCTCTGTGGCGCGATACTTTGAGGTGAAGAGCGTTTCCTCTTCATGACGGTCAACACTGTCCTGACCTGCGGAACTCTTTTCAACAGTCGACATATTGCCACCCTCCCCAAGAAATAATGACTCTAGAATGTACTGTCATAGCGCATAATAACAGATAACAATGTATCTTATATACATGTCCATAGAAGAAAAAAATAGAACCATTTGGAGGAAAGATATTGACAAAAGAAAGGGATTATAACTACCGTATGTTAAGACCAGAAATAGATACAAGAGAAGCTGCCGATTAAGCATATAGAAGAATCATTCGTTTTTCTATCAAAGGTGCAGGTAATGAGGTATCCGCCTCGATCGAAAGGAAGGAATTGAGATGGCCGAGAGCAACGTTGCGATGACGCGAGTCGATTTCCGCTTGGTTCACGGGCAGGTTGCAGCGCGGTGGACGCGCACGCTTGCCGCCACGAAGATCATCGTGATTGACGATGGCACCGCGAAGGATCCCTTCATGCAGAAGCTCTTCTCGATGACTGCTCCCGCAGGATCGAAGATCTTCGTCTATACCATCAAGCAGGCAATCGAGAAGTGGAACAAGAACAAGTTCGGCAAGGGTCCGATCATTGTCATCTTCAAGGATATCGCGAGCGCGAAGAAGGCTTACGACGCCGGCTTCCAGTATGAATCGCTGAACATCGGACAGGTGCCGAAGGCCGAAGGCCGTGTCCAGGCCTATAACACGGTGTGCCTTTCCGACGAAGAGCTCGATACGCTCGTCAATCTCGGTGACTCGGGGGTGGAGGTCTACTTCTGGCCCACTCCTGACGACAAGCGTGAAACGCTTGAAAACGTTGTCAAGAAGCTGCGCGGATAGAAGAAGGTGGTTGCGAAGAGAACAGGTCTTCATGAAGAGCGACGGGTCTTTGCATCCGCCTGCTCGGCAAGCAGTCTTATGTACGCATAAGACATCAGTGTTTCCTTGAAGGAGGTAAGCATGAGTTTAGGCATTGCCTTTATTGCCGCCCTGTACTACTGGTTCGCCTGGTGGGACATGGGTATGGTGGGCAACATCACCACGAACTGCACCTTTATCGGTTTTGTCTTCGGTGTCATTCTTGGTGATGTGACGACCGGTATCATCATCGGCGCTACCATCAACTCGATGTATCTGTCTACGGTTGCTGCTGGTGGCAACCTGCCCAACGACCCCGCGCTTGCGTGCTGCATCGCGCTGCCGATCGCGCTCACCACGGGTCTCGACACGAACGCTGCGGTGGCTCTGTCCATCCCGTTCGCCGTTCTGGGTACCTTCCTTGACAACATCCGTCGTACGCTCAATGTGTACTGGAGCCGTCGCGCCCCCAAGGACGCTCGTGCGCTGAACATCAAGATGTTCAAGATCGATGCCATGTACGGCCCGATCGCGACGCAGTTCATCGTCCGTGTGCCTATCATCACCGCCGTGCTCTTCCTGCTCGGCTCGGGAGCCGATGCCATTATGTCCAGCATCCCCGCGTGGGTCATGGCTGGCTTCACCGCCATCGGCGGCATGCTCCCTGGCATGGGTATGGTGCTCTGCGCGACCATGATCGGCCGCACCGAGCTCCTGCCGTTCTTCGTCATGGGCTTCTTCCTGTTTGAGGTTTCCGGCGTTTCGCTCGTCGTGCTCGCCATCCTCGCCGCGATGGTCGCCATCGTGTACGTCATGCTCGCCTTCCCGAAGTCCGCTGTGACCGACGATGACGAGGACGACGAGGAAGAGGAGCAGATCGCGACTGCCGAGCAGCACCTTGGTGGCGCTTTCGACACCGCGTTCCAGATCAAGACCGCTATGCGCGTCCTGTTCTTCCATCGCTTCTCGAACAACATGGAGTCCCAGTTCGGCCCCTCCCTCTGCAACGCCCTGTATCCTGCGCTCAAGCGCATTTACGGTGACGACAAGGAAGGCCTTGCCGAGGCTCTCGAGCGTCATACCCAGCCCTACATCTCCGAGATGACCTGGGGTAACGTGATCATGGGCGTCGTGCTCGCCATGGAAGAGCAGAAGAAGGCTGGCGCTCCGATTTCCGGCGAGGACATCACCGCCGTCAAGTCCGGCCTCATGGGCCCGTTCGCCGGCTTCGGCGACAGCCTGAACTGGGCGACGATCGCCCCGCTCATCCGCGGCCTGTTCCTGCCCTTCGGTATGTCCGGTAGCTTCATCGGCGTCCTCATGGAGCCCTGCGTCCGTCTGTACGCCATCGTGCTCGGCGGCATCACCTTCCACCTCGGCTACACCCGCGGCCGCGACGCTCTGACCGACCTGCTCCAGGGTGGTTGGTTCGAGAAGGTCATGACCGGTGCTGGCGTCATGGGTATGTTCATGCTCGGCGTTATGGCGAACAACTACACCTCCATCACGCTCGCTCCCGTGATCACCCTTGCTACCGGTGAGTTCGTCCTCAACGACCTCATCAACAGCGTGGTGCCCGGCCTCCTGCCGTTCATCCTCGTCATGTCCACGTTCGCGTACCTCAAGAAGGGTGGCTCCTTCATCAAGGCCCTGCTCTTCATCGTGGTGCTCTGCTTCGTCTGCGCGTTCCTCGGCATCTTCTAGTCGAAATAACGTGTCGGATGTAGGCGCCCTTGCCCTGTGCGAGGGCGCCTTTTTTATCATGTAGGAGCGATTCGAATCAATGAAAGGGGCAACCATGTCGAAGCATCTGCTATGTCCGAGTATGAACTGCGCGAATTTCGACTGCCTTCGTGACGAGGTGCGCGAGCTCACCGAAGCTGGCGCAGATATCTTCCACCTGGATATTTGCGACGGAGAGTTGGCTCCGCGGTGGTCAATGGGAATACGCGACGTGCAAGCCGTGCGCCGCAACACCGATGCCCTGCTCGACGTGCACCTGTACTGCTATCATCCAACGCCCTATATCGAGGAGTTTGCCAAGGCCGGTGCGGATATCATCTACGTGTTCCCCGAGGCGGAGCACTTCGCTGCTACGGCGCTCTGCATGATCCGTGAGTTGGGCAAGGCTCCCGGTCTTGCCGTCGGTTGGGGCGCGTCGGTCGAAGCACTATCCGGTCTGCTTCCGCTGGTGGACTACGTGATGGTAAACGTAGCCAACCCGGTTTCGAAGAAGCGGATCTTCATGCCCTCCGCTTGGACGACGCTGCAGAAGCTCGTCGATGCGCGCGAGGCGTTGGGCAACCCGTACAAGATTCTCATCGATGGTGCGGTGTCGCCCGAGGTTATCGTACGTGCGGCGGCCATGGGCGTAGACGGTTTCTCGATGGGCACGCAGTGCCTCTTTGGCCAACCGGGAACGTACGCGGAGATCTTCCAACGCATTCGCGCCTCGCTTGGCGACGAGTAACGCATAGCGCGAATGCGTTATTCTGGCATGATGGAGCGCCCTTCATAGAAGGGCGCTTTTCATTCAAGGGTGAGTTTGGCGTACAGGCGATCAAGGCCACGTATCCGGTGAAAACCATATCGAAGATAAAATGATTCGATTTCTTGATTGACGGGGTCAACTACCAGAGCCTTTGCCCCAATGTGCTGCGCTGCGGAGATGGCGCGATGTGTAGCGTCGAGAAGCAGGTTGCGTCCGAGACCCTGTCCTTGCCAGCGTACATCGACTCCAAGCATTCCGAGAAGAATAACGGGGATCTGTTCTGGAGTGTTTCGCGCAATCCATCCCGTCGCGTCGGAGCGCAGTATAGAACTGGCGCTCAGCGTGTAAAAGCCTGCGAGGCTGCTCTCGCAGAAAGAAGCGTAGACAACGGCAGTGCCTAAACGACGGGCATGATGTGCCCGAGCTTTCACCCAGTTATCGATGAGAGGGTTTCCAGAAGAAAATCCTTCAACGCTATCGTCGGCTCTCAAGATGCGAGGCGCAGAAAAATCTACGCCTCCCATATGGTCTGCTCCTTACGAAATGCTTCAAACGTTGGGTCAGGTTCTTGTTCAAGAAGTGATGCAAATGATTCAAAGGCTTCTGTCGAAAGGCGCATGACATTCTGTTCGGATATATCGTGGCGAGCGGAGTCAAGCAATCGATTCAAACACCATTGAGAGACGGATACGCCATTTATTGACGCGGCAAGGTCGATTTGCTTGCGCTGTTCATCTGTCATTCTTAGATCTAGGCGGCTATCTTTTTTAGGTTTCTGCAGCGTTGGCATAAGCTACTCCAATGTACGGTTTGTCACCGTACATTGTAATAGGGGAAGCAATCTCTAGCAAGTGCGTGTTGAGTGCAACTATGCGTGCGCGGCGTGCGATGCTTCGGACTTCCAGGTGAAGACGAAGTCCATGACGTCGGTGTTCGCATGGAGATCCGAGTACTTCACCGCTCGCCCGGAACGGTCGTGCGTAGTGCTCTGGATAGAGAGCAGGGGCTTGCGCTGGCTAACGTTTAGGAGCTGGGCCTCCTCCTTTGTGGGGAAGATGGGCGTGAGCACCTGCGAGGAAAACGCGATGTCGATGTGGAACTGCTCCTGCATGATACGCAAGATGGATTCGTGCTCGAAGATGAGGGGATTAAGTCCCTCGAACATATCGGCGGGGAATACCGTGAGTCCGTAACCGTATGGCACGTTATCGATCATGCGCAGGCGATGCATACGTATTACGGAATCACCGGGATTGAGGTCGAGTCTGATGGCCTCTTCGGGCGTGGCGTCGGTGATCTCTACGGAGAGGATCTTTGCCGAGGGCTCACGGCCGGTCTCGCGCGCCGCGTCGAAAAGGCTGAGGTTGCGGATCTCGCTGCTCTTATTACCAGGGCTTTTAACAAAATGACCGCGCTTACCCCTGTGCTCGGTGGCACCCGACTCGCAGAGCTCTTGAAGTGCTTTGCGCACGGTGGTGCGGCTCACGCCGTAGCGCGCCATGAGCTCGCTTTCGGTTGGAAGTTTCTGTCCGGGAATGAGGGTGCCGTTATCGATAGAAGCCTGAACATCGAGAACGATCTGATAGTACAGGGGTTGAGAAGAGGTCTGTTCTGTCATACCAATGCCTACTCAGTGGATAAAACGCCTTGTAGCGAGTTTAACACAGCCACTCATGGGTGCTGAGGTGGGTGAATCAAATTCTAATACTTTTTGATGGAAATGTATCAAATATTGTTGTTTCTATGTCACAAAATAAGTTGTAAAAACGTAATCGATATTTACGCTCAGAAAGTATATATTAGATACAAGCCGGTAGCTAAATCGACAAAGGAGGATACCGTGGATCTGAATCTGAAGGGGAAGACCACCATCGTTACTGGTGGCTCGAAGGGCATCGGCGCCGGAATCTGCGAGGTGTTCGCTCAGGAAGGCTCCAACCTTGTGATCAACTACCATAGCGATGCCGCTCCTGCCGAGCAGATGTGCCGTGACTTTGCCGAGAAATACGGCATTAAGGCAGTGTGCGTCAAGGGCAACGTGGGCAGCGAGGAAGACGTCAAGCGGATCTTCGATGTGGCCGAGGAGAATCTTGGAACCGTCGACGTTCTCGTGAACAACGCCGGACGCGGTGGCACGAAGCTCGTTCAGGACATGACCATCGAGGAGTGGAATGCGTCGCTTAACGACAACCTCACCGGTCAGTTCCTCATGTCGCGCGAATTCGCTCGCCGCATCATCCCCACCGGCAAGCCCGGTTCGATCGTGAACATTCTTTCTAAGGCAACCAGGACTTCCACCACCAAGGGTCGCGTGGGCTATGTTGCGAATAAGGCTGGCGAGGAAGGCCTCGTGCATGCGCTCGCCGTGGACCTCACCGAGCACAAGATTCGCGTGAACGGCGTGATGCCCGGCTTTGTGCTGGCGCACACCCTTCTCGACCAGCAGCAGAACAACCCCGAGGAGTTCGAGCGCCGCGTGAACCGCGTGCCCATCAAGCGCGTCGGCCAGCCGTGGGAGATCGGCACCATGTGCGCCTTCCTCGCGAGTGACAAGTGCGAGCTCGCCGTGGGTACCGTCGTCGATATGACCGGCGGACTGCTCTTGGGCTTCTAGTTATGTCGTTGGAATCCAGCGTCATCTGTTGCGATCTTGACGGGACGCTCCTTACCTCAAGTAAGGGGATCACGCCGTATACGCGTGAGGTGATCGCAGAAGCGCGCGCTCGCGGGTGCCGCTTCTGCCTTGCCTCCGGTAGGAGCCCGGGTGTCATCAGGGCGTATCACAAGATGCTCGGTCTCGATACCCCCGTCATAGCTCACAGCGGAGCGGTCGTCTGGCTTCCAAACGATGGTCGCGTGCTGTCCGAGCGGCGTCTTCCTCAGAAACCCGCTCTCGACTACATCGACTTTTGCATTGAGGAGGATCTCGACTGGAAGCTCTTCACCTTCGATGCTGTGTTTTACCCGTCACGTGAAGGCAGGCATGTCTTCTATGAAGACTACAACGCCCTTGCCCGGAAATATGATGTGCCGGAGTTCGCGTATCACGATGGCCTTACGCGCGATCAAGCGGCCGAGCTTGTAGCGCATGATGCATATCGCGTCTCTGTTGTTAACCCAACAGAGCGGCAGAGGTGCACGCTGGAAGCGTATGCCTCCGCGCATTCCGAGATGACGTTCGTCTATTCGATGCGCACGTCGTTCGACGCGCTTCCGCTTGAAGTGAACAAATGGCACGGCGCTCTGAAGCTGTGTGACTACTTTGGAATAGACGCGAGCGAAGTTGTGGCATTCGGTAATGACGAGAACGACATCGAGATGATCCGTAACGCCGGTCATGGATTCATCGTCGAGAATTCCGACTCCAAGCTCTTGGCCTGTCAGGCCACCGTTATCGGGAGTAACGACGCGGATGGCGTCGCACATGCGATCCGCTCGTTCGTTCTACAGGAACAGTAAGAACCGCTAACAAGGAGGAACAAGATCATGCAAGATTTCCAGTTCTATAGCCCCACGCGCTTCGTCTTCGGCCGTGGTAAGGAGAACGAGGTCGGCGAGATTCTCTCGCAGGCTGGCGCCACCAAGGTCATGCTCTGCCACTACGGCGAGGGTGCCGACTACGAGAAGCCCATCATCGAGCGCGTCGTGGCGTCGCTCGAGAAGGCCGGCCTCGCCTATGTCGACTTCGCCGGCATCCAGGCGAATCCCTCCGCGGATCGTTCGCAGGAGGGCGTGGAGATCGCCCGCGCCGAGGGCGTCGACTGGATGCTGCCCGTGGGCGGCGGCTCGGTCATCGACACCGCCAAGTACATCGCCGTGGGCTACTACTACGAGGGCGATATGTGGGAGGACCTCTACGCCGGCAATGGCAAGGTCGAGAAGGCGCTTCCCGTCTGCACCATCAACACCCTGCCCGGCACGGGTTCCGAGGGCTCGAACAGCTCCGTCATGGGGAAGGGCGTGCTCAAGCGCTCGCTCAACGACGACATGATTCGCCCGAAGATCGCCATCATGGATCCTGAGCTCGCCTTCACGCTGCCCCCGTTTCAGACGGCGAGCGCTGCGGTCGACATCATGGCCCATGCGCACGAGCGCTACTTCACCATCACGGACGATAACTTCCTCACCGACGGCCTGGGCGAGGCGGTCATCAAGACCGTCATCAAGTACCTGCCCATCGCGCTCGAGGATCCCATGAACTACGAGGCGCGTGCCCAGCTCCATTGGGCGAGCGTGCTCGCGCACAACGACTCCTGCGGCGTCGGCCGTGGCTTCGTGGACGGCACCGTGCACGGCATCGAGTCCGAGATCGGCGGCATGTACCACTCCGCTCACGGCGCCGGCTGCGCGTGCGTGACGCCCGCGTGGATGAGCTACGTGTGGAGCGAGCATCCCAGCCGCTTCGTGCGCTACTTCGAGAAGGTCTGGGGCGTCGAGAACGACCCGTTCGACCAGGAGGGCATGATCAAGGAAGGAATCAAGCGTATCAAGGACTTCTATGTCTCCGTGGGCATCCCGGTGCACTACGGCGAGCTCGGCGTGAAGGAAGAGGACATCCCCACGCTCGCTTCGACCGTGCGTCGCGGCCCGGACGGTATGGCTGGCCACTTCAAGAAGCTCTCCACCGAGGACATCATCAACATCTACGCCCTCATGAAGTAGCTCCTAGCCATAGCTAAGCTACGGCAAGCGCCGGCTAGACGCAGTGTTCTAGCCGGCGCATTTTATTGAGCTGAAGTGCCGTGCCGCGGGCACAGCCGTTTTGGTGTCTACCAGTTGAAGCGGAAGACGTAAGGCGTGACGTCGGTGTTGATCCACGACCGCGTGAAGTCGACGGGCGTACGGTCTTCCTTTGTGCAGACCATCGTGGTCTCGAGCAAGAGCGACCGAACGGGAATTTCGAGCAGCTCGGCCTGTTTCTTGTTGGCAGTTATGGGGACGACCTTGCGTACCGAGTTGGTAATCGTGATGCCGTAACGCTCACGGTACACCTCAATGAGGGAGGTGTCAGTGAGTTGCCAGGGATCAAAGTCGGGGGCATAGCGCTCGGGAATGAAGGAGTGAGTGATCATGATGGGGACATCGTCCGCATAGCGCAGGCGGTGAATCTCGAACGCGATGTCGCCTGCTTCGCTCCCCAGGGTGTTGCGCAGATCACCGTCGATCTCCCGGCGTGCGAAGTAGAGGATCTTAGATGAAGGCTTGACGCCGATCCTTGCGAGTTCGGCAGAGAGGCTCAAGGGGTGGTCGAGATCCATGAGGCGGCTGTAGCGAACGTAGACGCCCTTCTTCGGCCGGCGTTCGACAAGTCCCTCTGCTACGAGCTCATCGATGGCGCGACGAAGCGTTGCAGTGCCCACATGGTAGGTTTCGCAGAGCCACTTCTCGTTGCCCAAGCGCTCGCCATAGCGGTACTTCTGGGCGAGAATGTCGTTCTTGATGTCGTTATAGACATTCAAGTATTTCGGATTTGGCGAAGCAGTTGTCATCGATACAAACTTTCATTCGAGCGAACGGAAGCAGATGCATACCATACAGCAGTATAGACGTTCGAGCGAGAATTCGGCATCGCTGTGCAAACCAAAGCCGAGAAATATCGAAAAGAGCGAACTAAAGAATCCGGATACGTTCCCACGCTCCGCAGCAGAAAGAGGGGGCGTGGCGCGTGGCGATACGACGCGCATGCCACGCCCCTTGGGGACGGTGGACGCGCAATTACAGCATGTTGCCGCCGCTCACATCGACGATCGAGCCGATGCACTGGCGAGCCCGGTCGGAGCACAGGAAGGCGATGACGTTCGCGATATCGATGGGCTTGGCGAACTCGCCGGTGGCAAGGAGCTTGCGATTACGCTCCGTGCGCGGGTCTCCATCGGGGTAGGTATGTTCGGTCTGGACGTAGCCGGGCACGACGCCGTTAATGTAGATGCCTTTCGCGGCATATTCGTGCGCTGTGCCGCGCGTGAGTCCGGCGACGCCCGCCTTTGCCGAGATGTACGAGGTGTTGTTGAAGCCATTCGTAGTGAACGCAGACTTCGAGACGAGGTTGCAGATGCGTCCGCCGCGATCATGCTCGCGCCAATAGGCGATGACCTCGCGACTCATGAAGTAGGCACCGTTCAGGGTGATCTCCTGCACGCTGCGCCATTCCTCGGTGGTGAGCGTATGGAATTCCTTCTGGATCGACCCCTTGGCAGCGTTGTTCACCAAGATGTCGACGGTGCCGAAGCGCTCGAGTGCGGAGGCGACGATGCGTTTCACGTCGTCCTCGTTGCTGATATCTCCGCGGACGGCGAGCGTCTCTACGCCGTAAGTGTCGGCGAGCTCTTGCGCAAAATCCGGCCCTTGGTTGCTATCGACGAAGTAGTTCACCACCACGTTGGCGCCTTCTTCGGCGAACAAGCGGCTCGTGGCACCGCCGATGCCCTCGCTACCGCCCGTGACGATGACGACTTTCCCTTTAAGTCCCAGATCCATGACATCCTCCTCAACAAAACGGCCGCGCGTAAGCGCGCGGTCGCGGAGGACGCGGTGCGGTTTCTACAAGATAGGCAACCTTTTTGTACCACAGGATTACATCGACAACAAGCGCGATATCGCAGGTTTCACACGCCTACTCATAGTGGCATGAACCTTGCTTGCTAGGTGGGTGCGGGCGAAACGGGATGCGAGGAAATGCGGCGGACGCGGCGTGGTTTCCAGATAGGCAAAGCGCATCCCGTGCGCCTTTGATCGGACGAGGAGAGGAGACGATCCGCCGTATGAAGCGAATCGATCGAGTCCTTGAATACGTGAAGAGCGAATACGAGTCTACGGGCGCGGGGGTAACTGCAACGCAGGTCGCTGAAGCTCTTTCATGCTGGCCAAACGATGCCTCAGCTGATTTGAATCGGCTGTACGAGCGCGGCGATGTCGAAAAGCAAGGCAAGAAGCCTGTGTATTACTCACCGGCGCAGACTGTAGACGAGCGTGATGCATCGGTTTCCGTGGACGACCCGTTTGCTTTGGTGGTAGGTGCCAACGGGAGCATGAAAGCTCAGGTTCAGCTTGCGAAAGCGGCCATAACCTATCCGCCCCATGGATTGCATACGCTCATCAGTGGTAATTCTGGTGTGGGTAAGACGCTGTTCGCCGAGACCATGTGGAAGTACGCGAAAAGCATCGGGGCGTTCGGCGGGAAGGATGTCCCCTTCGTCACGTTCAATTGTGCCGAGTATTCCGATAACCCCCAGCTGTTGTTGGCGACGCTCTTTGGGTATGCGCGCGGTGCATTCACCGGTGCTGTGGGAGAGAAGGAAGGCATTGTCGAGGCTGCGGACGGCGGCGTCCTCTTCCTCGATGAAGTGCATCGTTTGCCTCCAACAGGCCAGGAAATGCTATTCGTGCTCATCGATAAGAAACAGTTCCGCAGGCTCGGCGAAACGCGAGATCGCACCGCTGAACTCATGATCATCTGCGCCACGACGGAAGAGCCTTCGAGCGCACTTCTCACGACGTTCAAGCGGCGCATACCCGTGCAGATCAACTTGCCCGACTTGGACGAGCGGCCGCTGCGCGAGCGTGTGGAGATGGTCGAGTTCTGCTTCACGCGGGAGGCGGCGCGTCTGCAGACGCCGATTTTCATCGCAGGGAAAGCGCTAAGACGCTTCGTGAACGGAAGATATCGCGCAAATGTCGGCGATTTGAAGAACGCGGTACAGCTTGCCTGCGCGAACGCGCTTTTGCGTGAGCGCTTGGATTCGTATCGCACGATAGATGTTCTGCGCATCGATACCTACGATATCATGCAGCCGTTTGTGAACGAATCGAGTGAGGTCGCTCGACTGAACCCGTTGCTCAAGAACGAGGTCTTCAAAGAAGGCATGATGATTCAGCCCGGCCAACAGCGTGAGGGTGCGGTGCTGGCGGCGGAGGACGAATCGGGGCAGGACATCTTCGATTTCCTTGCGACGCGCGTTGGCCAATATCAAGAGTTATCGCTTGCGCCGGAGGACATCGCCTACTTGCTTGCTCAGGATATCGAGACCTATTGCGAGAACGAGATCTCGATACTGCTTTCCGACACCTGGCAGGAGCGCGACGCCTTGGAAAGCACGCTTTCTAGTGAGGTTATAGAGGCCGCTGGCTGGCTTATCGCTCGCGCGGGAAGATACTTCGATAAGGATTTCTTCACGGCAACATCGACGGCGCTTGCGCGGCATCTCCAGGGAGTGCGCAGGCAGCGGAGGGCGACGCTCAACCTCGATGCTGGCAGCCTGTTGAGGCTCGACCAGATCGTGCAAGAGCGCTACCCAGACGAAGTGGCATTCCTAGGTGAGCTGCAGCCCCAGCTCGAGCGGCGCCTAGGCGCGATGCTGCACGATCAGGATTTAACAATTCTTGCGGTATACCTTGGCATTGCAAACAACCTTACCGTTACCACGTATGCGGTTATCGTCGTCGGATTCGGCGTTGGGTCTGCGAGCGGAACGGCACGATTCGTGAACACCCTGCTCTCGACGCATCATATCTATGCCGTTGACGTGACGAGCAGCATGACCGAGCCCGATATCATCGCTGCCATCGAGGCCTTGCTTGCAAAGATCATTCCCGTGAAGGGCGCGCTCATCCTTTCCGACATGGGTGCCGTTTCGAACGACGAGCAGAAGCTTCGGCGCCTAACGGGTGTCGAATGCGTCGTGCTGCCCAGTGTGAGCACAGAGCTCGTCATGGAGGCGGGAAGGCTTACGCTTGACCCCGAGAATAGTCTTGCGCAGATTGCGGAGCGCGTCGCGCAGCGGTTCTACTCCTACGTGCGCTCTGCGTTCAATCGCTTCGATCTCGAGCGTGCGGATGATGCTCTTGCGAAGAGAGGCACGGGACAGGATGTCATCATCGTGCTGTGCACGACGGGGGTGGGGACAGCCGAACGGGCGAAGAACATCTTGATGGAGAACGTTCGCCGTGCCCATGAGTTCACCGTTGTATGTGCAAGCGCAGTTGACGGCTTCGACGATGCCATGGCGACCTACGGCGACCGGGTCAAGCTCATCATCAGCAACCTGCCTGTGCAGCTCAAGCACACGATACCGGTACTGCCCCTTGATCGTTTGTTTATGGAAGAGAATCTGCACCTCATCGACACCCTGCTCGGCCAGATCCAGCGTTTCGACGAGGCTCAGAGCTGGGATGAGTACGGCCTTGGAATTACGACGCGCGGTCATGCGCGGCAGCTCATCGAGCGCCAACTGCCGAATCTTGCACCGCACCTCATAGGTCGTGATGCGATCGGTGCGGTAGAGCGCCTCGTGGATGAGTTCGATCGGGGGTATTTCGATGGTGCTATGCCCATCGACCTCTATACCAGCCTGTTCATCCACTGCTTATGTATGTTTGATCGTGCTGAGGAGGGCGAGGAGGTTCAGATGCCTCAAATCTCGGAGCGGGAACGGGCGCGTTGCGAGCGCCGCATCCCATCGCTGCTGCGAATGCTTCGAGACGCCGCTTCCGAACTCGGCATATTTGAAGTCGCTGAGGCGGAGGCGTACTACCTCCTGCTCAGTTTCCGACAGGCTATTGATGCCGGGGCTTCGTGAGGCACGACTCGTAGTGGCATGAATCTTGCTATAAGCACAGGCGAACAGCTCAACGGTTTCAACCGAAGGGAACGATATGACTGTACAGGAAAAACCGGCCGTAATCGTCGTCTCGCATGGAACGCTTTGCGAGGGGCTCGTTTCCGCGACGTCGATGATTTACGGGGAGCTCGACCGCGTCGAGGCATTGCCTTTGCGCGTTGGCATGGATCCAGAGGAGTATCTCGGCGAACTTCGTGATCTCGTCGCATCATACGGCGGAAACGTTGTCTTGCTCGCCGATATCATGGGGGGAACCCCGTTCAATTCAATCATGAAGCTTGGTCGTGAGCTCCCGCTGTATGCCGTGGCCGGTATGAGCATGCCGCTTTTGCTTGCTGTGCTTGAATACCGCGAGGCTGGATCCGATCCAGCGACAATTTGTGCCTCGGCGTCCGCAGATGGTGCGAGCGCGGTAGTCGATATGACGCCGAAGCTGAAGCAATTCCTGGATATGGCGAACGAAGAAAGGTGATCGTATGAAAACGGTATCGGTAACCGTCATCAACCCCTCCGGCCTGCATGCTCGTCCTGCGAGTCTGCTCACACGCGAGGCGGCGCAGTTCTCATCGACGATTACGCTTGTGACCGATGAGGGCGAGTACAACGCCAAGTCGATTCTAAACGTGCTTTCCGCCGGCATAGCCTGTGGCACGAAGATCTCTATTCGAGCCGAGGGAGAAGACGAGGATCAGGCCGTCGAGGCGCTGTGCGCCGCAATAGAGAGCGGGCTGGGAGAATAAGACAGCAAAGCGGCATGGAGCTCGAGTTTCGGCAGCGTCATGCGCAGATCCTGTCGATGCAGATGCGGCAATCGCTGCAGATCCTTCGCATGAGTGAAATCGAGATTCTTTCGTATATAGCTCAGGTTGCGGAAGAGAATCCACTTGTCGATCTTGAGCAGGTCGACGAGATGATAGATGCTGGCGTACGCGAGTTTGACGCGTTCGAAGCTGATTCGCTGGGTGATGCCGCCGAAGATGATGATGGGAACTACGGATATCTTCGCGAAAGCTCCGAAGCAGCTGAAGATGTGTGGGATATGCGCCGCGCCGCCGCATCTCTTCAGGACGATTTGATGTTCCAGCTTGGTGCGCTCGACGTCACCCCTTCTGTTGCGCGCGTCGCTGAGTTCTTGATTTACAGCCTTGATGAGCGCGGATACCTGCCATTTTCTCATGAGGAACTTGCAGCTGATTGCGGCACGGACACCGCGCTAGTAGAGTACTGCATCAACCTCATACAAGGATTCGAACCCGCTGGTGTCGGCGCACATGATCTTCGCGAATGTTTGATGCTGCAAGTCCCACCAGACAGTCTCGAGGCTCGCGTCATTGTCGACGGCCTAGATGACCTTGCCTGCGGGCGCATTCGACCACTCGCGGAGCGCTATGGTGTCTCAGAGCGAGATATCGATATCGCTCGCGCTGCGATTGCGGCGCTGAACCCTTTGCCTGCTCGCGGTTATCCGGGAGATGATATCGCCTTCGCGATTCCCGAGGTGGTCGTATTCACTACGGGAAGAGATCTAGACGTGAAGTACTGCGGTCGCTTTTCCGAACCTTTAAGAATCGTTGAGTTTCCCGTGACCATCCCCGGTACCGAAGCGACCGATGTTTCAGCGTATCTTGATCGTCATCGCGAGCAGATTCGCTGGCTCAATCAAAGTATGAATATGCGCGCACGCACGCTTCTCGCGTGCTGCCGCGCCATCGTTGCATTTCAAGAGCCGTTTTTCCGCGGCATTACCTCGCATCCAAGAAGCATGACCCTTGCTGACATCGCTCGTCGTGTAGACATGCATGAGTCGACGGTGAGTCGCGCCATGCACGGAAAGTATGTACAGTGCGAACGAGGTTGCTTGGCGCTCACGAGCCTCTTTTCACGGAGCGTTGGAGGCTCCGACGGTAGCCATACACAGCGCGAGTTGTGTGACGAGATTTCCCGCCTCATTCTTGGCGAGGCAAAAGATGAGCCCCTGAGTGATATGCGCATCTCGAAGATGCTTGCCGAGAAAGGCGTGCGCATCTCGCGGAGAACGGTGGCGAAGTATCGTGACGCGATGGGCATTCCCGCCGCTGCTGCACGCAAGCGGGGCTGATGCTTCCAACACGCCGGAGCCTAGAGGATTGCCGCTTGCGCTGGATGTGCGCAAGCTTGAAGTCGTATCCTGCGTGGAACGCGATCACCGCTTCTTCTGCTTAGATGCTGCTTTGCTTTTGGCCGAGATGCCGTCCACGTCATGTATGAGATGCGTCGTGGGTTTGATGGACTTGAAAAGATCGGCGATCGGTTGGAAAGGAAATTGAACCGTCGAGAGAGCAAGAGCTCCTGTGAGCTGTGAAAGCGCCGATGCCGCTTCAGGTTCCAGTGCAAGTTCGCGGCGTGCGTATGCCTCGGCGCGGCGTGTGACCGAGCATTCGAGCGGCAGGCAAATGAGGGCATAGAGGATCCCGCCGGCGTAGATGGAGATCCCTGCAAGCAGTCCGGGGCGCCATTGGGCAATCGCGCAGATCACGATGAGCAACGGCGCCACCATGCTCGCGAGGCGCAAGATGAACCCGACGAGGTTTTGCGCTTTGTAGACACCTCGATGCCAATCGAAGCTCTGCGCCCTGCCCAGCTCGCGCAGCACCGTGCCGTATTCGAAGAGGTTCCTCGCATGCGCCGCCCTCTGTGCGATGTAGAGGGTGTTGCGACCCATATGAAAGACAACGCCAGTGCCCGTATGTTCGACGATGGAGCACGAGAGCTTCTCCTGTTCGCAATACGCACGCGCAAGCGCGAGCGGATCGGGGCATGAATCGCTCGTGGAGTTGCCTACCGCAAGTTTCGATGATTCACGCAGGTAATAGGACGAGAACAAAGCGAGGACGATGCCGCCGACAACGATATAGAGCGGCGGGAACGAGACGAGGGATTCCATCGGTTTCTTTCACTTCCCATACGTTAGGCATATGTCATGACGCGCTGTCACAACCATTTTTCTTGTAGCAAATGCCATGCCACTACGTTTCGCATGAGTAGTGTCGATGCTTCGCGAGCCATTTGCTCCAATGATAAGGAAGCTATTTATTTTCGCTGGTAGATGGTTTGTAAAAGCCAGTTATGGCCTCCTTCGAACAGTAGTGGCACGCATATTGCTGCAAAGGAGGGCATTGGTAACCTCCACGATTTTTACGAAGGGAGGAGGGTGATCATGGGGACGATTGTCATGACCCGAATCGACGCCCGTTTGGTACACGGTCAGGTTGCTGCGCGTTGGACGAAGTATCTGAACGCATCGAAGATCGTCATCGTGAGCGACCAGGTTGCATCCGACCCGTTTATGGTTGAGCTGTTCAACTTGGCTGCGCCGATGGGTACGAGCGTGATCTGCTATTCGCTCGACGAGGCGGTCGCGGAATGGGAGAAAGATCGATTCGGTGATGGAAGGATCATCATCCTGTTCCAAGAGGTCCCGTTCGCGAAGAAGGCACTCGATAGTGGCATCGGATACGAGCGCATCAATGTCGGGCAGGTGCCCGGCGGACCTGGCCGTCAACACGCCGTCGAAACGGTGAGCTTGAGTCAGGAGGAGTTCGAGATGCTTGCGGCAATCGAGCAGGCAGGTGTCGAGGTGTACTTCCAGTCCGTGCCCGATGTGGCAGAGACGCCGCTATCGAAAGTCGCGCCTAAGTTCAAAGCGTAAGTAAGGAGGAGAAGGCAGATGGAAGCTATTCTTGAAGCGTTGATGATTGGCGCGCTGTACTATCTCGCAGTGTGCGACATCACGCCGTGGAGCCGTGTGTTCTCGCAGGCGGTGTTCTACGGACTGATCTTTGGTCTCATCTACGGCGACCTCACCCAGGGTATCATCCTGGGCGCAACCATCAACGCTCTGTATCTGGGTTTGTTTGCAACGGGAGGCAACCTTCCGAGCGACCAGGGCATGGCGGCGTGCTTCGCCATTCCTATCGCGCTTAAGTACGGCTTGTCCGCTGAAGTCGCCGTCTCGCTTGCCGTTCCGTTCGGCGTCATCGGCACCTTCCTTGACAACCTCATCCGCACTATCAATGGCGTGTGGAACCGCATGGCTCAGAAGCACATCGAAGAAGGCAAGTACGGCATGCTCAAGTACGACGCCGTGATTCTGCCTACCGTGCTTCGCTTCGTGCTCAACACCATCGTGATGGCGATTATCGCTTATCTCGGCATGAGCAATGCAGAGCTCGTGCTTTCGTACTTCCCGGATTGGCTCATGCATGCCCTTACCGTTCTGGGTGGCGTGCTGCCTGGTCTCGGCTTCGTGCTCGCGACGATCTACCTCGGCCGCCGCAAGCTCCTCCCATTTGCAGTGCTGGGCTTCTTCATCTACACCATCAGCGGTGCGAGCATCGTAGTGCTCGGTGTGATCGGCGCCATGATTGCTCTGATTTACGTTGGCATGATGGACGACAAGAAGGCTGTTGAGGCCTAAGGCCCCGAGAACCCAAGAAAGGAGATGCACTATGGCCGAGAACGAGACCATGACGGCGCAACAGGATGCCCCGCAGGTAGAAGAGCAGGCGCAGCCCAAGAAGACAATCAGTTCAAAAGCGATGCGTAAGACGTGCTTCCGCATGCTGACCTGGCACCGCGTCGCGAACAGCTTGGAATATCTCTATGGTACGGGCGTCGGGTATGCGATGATGCCGGTGCTCGAGGAGCTTTACGGCGATGATTCCGATGAGCTCAAGCAGGCTGCTCAGCGCCATATCGCTCCGTATATCTCCGAGATGAACCTCGGTAACTGCATTATCGGCGCAGCGGTTGCCATGGAAGAGGACCGCGCAAACGGTGCCCCCATTCCCGCTGAGCTCATTTCCGCTACCAAGTCCGGCCTCATGGGTCCCTTTGCGGGCTTCGGCGACACGCTGCTGTATGCGACGCTTGCACCCATTCTGCGTTCACTGTTCCTCGCGTTCGCGCTTCAGGGTGCGGTCATCGGCTGCTTCGGCGAAGTGGTCGAGCGCGTGATCTGCTTCATCATTGGCTGGATTACCTACTTCCAGGGATACAAGCTTGGTCGCACGTCGCTGCTCACGATTCTTAAGAGCAACAAGATCGAGCAGGTGCTCGTGTTCGCAGCGGTTATGGGCATGTTCATGCTCGGCGCCATGGGTGCCCAGTATACGAAGCTCACCACTCCGCTTGTTCTGAATATCAGTGGTGGAGAGTACGTGCTCCAGGACATGATCAACAGCTTGCTGCCCGGCCTCATGCCGTTCACGCTGCTTGCATGCTGCTATGCCTACATGGCAAACGGCGGCAAGTATCTGCGCATGCTGCTGGTCGTGCTCGTGGTGTGCATTGCGGGTAGCTTGGTGGGAATCTTCTAATCGAAATCTCGCACCTCCGAGAGCCCACCCGAAGCAGGCGGTCGACATCGCGTCGGCCGCCTGCTTGCGTTTCTGGCCAAGGTTCACGGCTCGAGCATCGTGCACCATGATTAAATATATTTAATTTCTTGAATCATGATGGAAGGCTGGGACTTCCAAGCCAGAGAGCGCTTAGATATTCCGCGAGCACAAGAGATGGGAAGAACCCATCTGACTGATAATGCTCGTCGCACCCCTATAGGTACTCGATCTGCGCCCCGGCGTTGTCGCAGGTGAGGATGTGCGTCTCGCACTCCGGGAACTGCTCGCGCAGGCGCACCTGGAGGAACTTCGCCACGATGGTGTCGTCCGTTACGGCCATGAGTGTCGAGCCAGAGCCGGAAATCCAGAGCGTCTTCGCCCCGCCTTCGAGGCACGTGGCGCGGATGGCGTCGTAATCCGGGATGAGCTCGCGGCGATACGGCTCCTGTAGGCGGTCGTCGTTCGCGGCGGCGATGAGGTCGGTGTTGCCCGTTTCGAGCCCGCGCGTGAGCCCGGCGATGCGCCCCATCTGCCACACGGCGGTGGAGAGCGGCACCTCTTGCGGCACCACCTTGCGCGCCTCGCTCGTGTGCACCTCGTACGGCGGGATGATGGTCACGAAGCGCAGGCGGTCGCTCACCTCATAGCGTAGGCAGCGCGGCAGCTCGCCCGTGGGCGTGAACGAGCACACGGCGGCGCCGAGGAGCGCCGGTGCGACGTTGTCTGGGTGCCCTTCCATCTGGGCGGCGAGTGCGACGAGCTCGTCGCGCGTCACCGTGCGGCGTGCGAGGGCGGCCGCTCCCATGATGCCCGCGACGACGCAGGTCGAGCTCGACCCCAGGCCGCGCGCGACGGGGATGTCGGTCTCGATGTGGATGGAGATGGGGAACGGCTCCAGCCCCCAGGCGTCAAGCGCCTGCACGAAGGCTTGGTAGACCATGTTGTCTTCGTTTTGGAACTCCTCGGGACACCCCGTGATGGCGAGCGCGTCGGCGTGGTCGAAGGTGAAGTGCGAATAGAGCGACACCGCCATGCCAAGCGTGTCGTAGCCAATGCCCAGATTCGCGCTGGTAGCAGGTACGGTGACTTTGATCATGGGTACTCCTTTGAGACCGTGGGTATCTCTATCCTAACAGGGGCCAAGTAGAGCATCGTTATATGCTAAACGAAATAACAGATTGATAATGTGAACGGCATGGTGTTGGGCTGGGTGCAGCTGTGGCTGGTCTTGAAGGTTGCCAGCGTCTACTCAAGGGTAGAATGTATAACTATCGACCCGCTGATGTAAGGGGGATGCCATGGAGTACTTGCCTCGTGTTGTTCAGGCAGTCGCTGGTGATGACTACACGGTATACGCTTACTTTTCTGATGGGTCGGTGCGCCGTGCAGACATTAAGCCGCTTATCGAAAAAGGCGGCGTGTTTTCCCACTTGGCCGACAGAGATTTCTTCGTGGATAGGCTGACCGTTATGAACGGTGCGGTTGCATGGGATGTGGCGGGAAATCGCGATGAAACCGCCTGTATAGATCTTGATCCTTGGAAGATGTACGAAACGAGCGAGTTGGTTGACGACCCGCTTGCCGAGGATGCGGCGTAGATTCTGAATCATATTGGGGGTCGGGCATATCGTCCGCCGCGAGTTCCGCAGTGAGCAAGGACTGCTTGAAGCGGAGAACGATACGCCCGGCTTCCAAAGCCTTACAGCTTCAGCGTCGCCTGTTCGACGAAGCCTGCCATGCCATCGATATCGACAACGTCGTTGTGCAGCACGGGTGCCTCTTGCAGGGAGGCGAGCTGCGCGGGCGGAGTGGTCCCCGTTGCAGCGGCTAGCACGTCCATGCATGCGAAGTCATCTTCGGACACGTCGAGGCCGATTGCTTCGGCCACGGCGCGCGGGAACTTGTAGGGGCTCGCAGTCGAGAGCAGCACGCGGGCGCGGGAGCCGGGCGCGGGCGCTACCTGCTCGAGCGCGTGGTAGCCGCAGGCGGTATGCGGGTCCATAAGGTAGCCGTGGCTCTCCCAGCAAGCGTGGATCGCCGCCGCGACCTCCTCCTCGCTCGCCCAAGCACACGCGAACACCTCCTGGATGCGCGCAAGCAGATCCTTCGGCACCTCATAGCGTCCGGTCTCGGCAAGGCTCTGCATGAGCGAGGCCACGAGTTCGCAGTCGCCGCCGCTCAGGTAGTAGAGCATGCGCTCGAGATTCGACGAGATGAGGATGTCCATAGAAGGCGAGGTGGTGGTGAAGAAGGGACGGTTACGGTCGTACACGCCGGTGGTGAGGAAGTCGAAGAGCACGTTGTTTGTGTCGCTCGCCACGATGAGCTTCGCCACGGGAAGGCCGAGGAGCTTCGCGTAATAGCCGGCGAGTACGTCGCCGAAGTTGCCTGTGGGGACGCAGAATTCGACCTCGTCGCCCGCTTTGATCGTACCCGCGCGCAGCAGCTGCGCATAGGCGGCGAAGTAGTACACGACCTGCGGCACGAGGCGGCCCACGTTGATGGAGTTCGCGCTGCTGAGCGTCCAGCCTGCGTTACTCAGCCGTTCGGCGAGCGCGCGGTCGGCGAAGATGCGCTTCACGGCGCTCTGCGCGTCGTCGAAGTTGCCGCGCACAGCGCATACGTTAACGTTGCCGCCGGCCTGCGTGGTCATCTGCAGCTCCTGCACGCGGCTGACCTTGCCCTCGGGATAGAACACGGTGATGCCGCAGCCGGGTGCGTCGGCGAAGCCGGCGAGCGCAGCCTTGCCCGTGTCGCCGGAGGTGGCGGTAACGATCATGACGCGCTCGGCAGGGCTGGCGGCGTCAGAGCCGCTGGCGGGCACGGCGCCGGCGTTCGCGCGCGCCATGAGCCGCGGGAGCATCTGCAAGGCGACGTCCTTGAACGCGCTCGTGGGGCCATGGAAGAGCTCGAGCACCGATGTCGCGCCGTCGCCCGTAACGCCTGTCCCTTTTGTCATGACATTGGGGACTGTCCCCAATGTCAGGAGGGGGGTGACTTCGGGGCTTGCGAAGGTGCCGTCGTAGGCTTCGCGCACGCACGCGGCGATCTCGTCCGCCGTGTAATCAGGAAGTAACAATTGCAGTACGGCACGGGCGATGTCGTGATACGACTGTTCGGCAAGGTCTGCTACCTCGACTCTTTCCGAACCGAGCGCGTCGCAGACGTACAGACCGCCGTCCGGCGCCAGCCCTTCGCGAATCGCCTCCTTTGAGGTGCGAGAAATAGCCCGTGAACGTGTACTATGATACAGATTCATGTGGAAGCTCCTCGTGTACGCTGGAGTTCTGCCCATGTCATGGTATCAGAGCACGTCGCGCACGCGGTGGTAGGCACAAGAAAGGTAACCTTCTCGTTATGATTAAGATCGCCAAGTTCGGTGGCTCGTCGGTCGCCGATGCCAAGCACTTCCGCCAGATCAAGGCTATCGTCGACGCGGATCCCGCACGCCGGTTCATCGTCGTGTCCGCGTGCGGTCGCCGCTGGAAGAGCGATGCCAAGGTCACCGACCTGCTCTACCTGGTCTCCGCCCACATGCGCTATCACGTCTCATGCGACGACCTGCTCGAGGATATCGGCAGCCGCTTCTTCGCGATTGCCGATGAGCTGGGGCTCACGTATCCCATCCGCGAGGAGTACGCTGCGTTCTGCGAGCGCGTGCACGCGAACGAGCTCACCCAGGAAGAGCTCGTGAGCCGCGGTGAGTACTTCACCGGCCGCCTTATGGCCGAGTACCTCGGCTTGCCCTTCCTCGATGCGGCGGATGTCGTCGCTTTCCATCACGACGGATCGCTCGACATGGAGCGCACGAACGACCTCATCCAGGAGAAGGGCATCCCCGGCGGCTTCCTCATGCCGGGCTTCTACGGCGCCACGCGCGAGGGTCGCATCATGCTGCTCGACCGCGGCGGCGGCGACATCTCGGGTTCGATTTTGGCGAAGTGCCTCGGCGCGGACCTGTACGAGAACTGGACGGATGTCTCGGGCTTCCTCTCCGCGGATCCGCGCATCGTGGACAATCCCCAGCCCATCGGGCGCATTACCTATCAGGAGCTGCGCGAGCTCTCCTATATGGGCGCCTCGGTGTTGCACGAGGAGGCCGTGTTCCCCGTCATGGAGGCGGGCATTCCCATCGCCATCAAGAACACGAACCGCCCGCAAGACCCCGGCACGATCATCTCCGATCGCGACGACTACGTTTCGGGTGAGCCCATCATCACGGGCGTGACCGGCAAGCGCAACTTCGTGGCTGTGCACGTGCTCAAAGACCACCTCACGAACGAGATTGGCTACTACCGCCGCGTGCTTTCCGTATTCGAGCGCTACCGCGTGAGCGTGGAGCACATCCCGTCGGGTATCGACTCGTTCGCCGTGGTCGTGCGCGGCGAGGACGTGAAGGACTCGCTGTGGTCGATCGTCGCGGACATTAAGCGCGAGGTCGAGCCCGATAAGATCAAGGTTGTGGACGATCTGGCGCTCGTCTCCACCGTGGGTCGCAACATGGTGGGACGTCCCGGCGTTTCCGGCAGCCTGTTCGCCGCGCTCGGGCAGGAGGGCGTGTCGATTCGCATGATGTCGCAGGGCTCGGACGAGATCAACATCATCGTGGGTGTGCGCGACGCCGATTTCGAGCGTGCGATCCGTGCGATCTACCGCGCGTTCTCCGACGGCGACCACCTGTTGGAGCTTTCCGACCTCAAGCGCGCCGAGGAAGAGGCGCGTATCGAGACCGCCGGTTTGGCAAGCAAGGAGTAGGAGGAACCATGAAGCAGTACACCATCGCCATTCTGGGCGCGACGGGCGCCGTGGGAACGCAGATGCTCCAGTGCCTGGACGAACAGGGCATCCCCGTGGGCGAGCTGCGCCTCCTTGCGAGCGCTCGCAGCGCGGGCAAGACGGTCGAGTTCCAAGGCCGCGAAGTGACGATCCAGGAGGCTCGCCCCGAGGCGTTCGAGGGCTGCGACTTCGTACTTGGTGCGACGGACGACGCCATCGCGCGCGAGCTGTTGCCGAAGGCCGTGGAAGCGGGTGCCGTCGTGGTGGATAACAGCCACGCGTTCCGCCTCGACCCCGACGTACCGCTCGTGGTGCCCGAGGTGAACGGTGCGGATGTTTCCTGGCACAAGGGCATCATCGCGAACCCCAACTGCGCGACGATCATCGGGCTCGTGCCTACGTGGCCGCTCCACCAGGTGGCGGGCGTGACGCGCATGGTCGTCTCGACGTATCAGGCAGCGAGCGGCGCGGGCGCACCGGGTATGGCCGAACTTGAGGCGCAGATCGCCGCCATGGGTCGCGGCGAGGAGATCCCCGCGCCCCAGGCGTTCGCGGCGCAGCTGGTGAGCAACCTCATCCCGCAGATTGGCGGCTTCGACGGCGAGGGCTACACCTCGGAGGAGATGAAGCTGCAGAACGAGGGTCGCAAGATCATGCATCTGCCCGAGCTGCGCGTGAACTGCACGTGCGTGCGCGTGCCGGTGCTGCGTTCGCATTCCGAGAGCATCACGCTCGAGTTCGAGCGCGATATCACCGTCGAGGAGGCGCGCGAGGTGCTCGCCGCCGCTCCCGGTGTGAAGCTTGTGGACGATCGCGCTGCCGAGAATGCGCACGACCGCTTCCCCATGCCGATTGACACCTCCGACCAGGATCTTATTTGGGTCGGGCGTGTGCGCCGGGACATCTCGAACCCGAACCCCAACCGGGGCATCACGTTCTGGTGCTGCGGCGACCAGATTCGCAAGGGTGCCGCGACGAACGCCGTTCAGATCCTCAAGTTGCTGGTGGAGTAGCGACGGCAAAGGGGGCGCAGGCAGGGGGCACGCACAATCACCCCAGGGGCTTTGCCCGGGGCACCGGATGTAAAATAACCCCAGGGTTTTTTAACATTGCGTCCGGTCAGGTCGTCTACTCGAAGCCTCTTCCCGTGCAATGTTAAAAAACCCTGGGGTTATTTTACATCCGGTGCCCCGGGCAAAGCCCCTGGGGTGATTGTGCGTGCCCACTGCCGGACATCCCGCATCGCTACTCGACGCTCTTGAGGGCTTCGATCATGTCGATGCGGTTGAGCGTGCGGTTCGTAATGAGGTTCACGGCGAGCGCGAATACGAGCGGGAGCACCGCGGCGAATACGTAGCTCACCGGCATGACGACAGTCAGGAAACTGATCGACGGCATCTTGAGCGCATGGAGCAGCATGTCGCCCAGCACGTACCCAAGCGGCAGGCCGCATACGATGCCGATGATCGTGAGGATGATCGTTTCCTTGTTCACATAGTGGTGCACCTCGCGCGGGCGGAAGCCGAGCACCTTGATGGTTGCCAGCTCGCGCTCGCGCTCGGAGATGTTCGTCGTGGAGAGCGTGAACAGCACGGCGAATGCGAGCGCCGCCGCCATGCCCAGCACGATGGCAACAATCGCGTTGATAAGCATGAACGACTGCGAGAAGTCCTCGGCGAGCTCGTCCGTGCTCGTCACGGAAAGGAAACGGGAATCGTTCTTGAGGTCTTCGGTAAGCGAAGCCTCGGCATCTGCTGCATCGGTGCAGCGCACGAGCACGCCGTTTGCCTGGAACGCACCGGTGTCGTCGAGCGCGCTCGCGCGGTCGCCGAATGCCTCGAGGTACGCGGTGCGCGTCATATACACATAGTTGCCCAGGTAATTCCGGGCGACGCGAGCGACTTCGAGTTCCGCCTGTTCAAGTTGCGAATCCTGGAGCTCGACGGTGTCTCCGGCGGAAAAGCCCAGCACCTCCGAGGCGTTCTGCGTAATGACCGCGCCGTGTTCCGGCATATCGACGCTCGCGCCCGTGTCGAGGTCGGTGACGCTTACAAAGCGGGAGAAGCGGTCGGAACGGGCGTAGTCATCGGGGAGAACGATGAGCTGCACGCTTTCCTCGCCACCGTCGTACTTGAGCGTCGTGGTATCGATATAGATGGAAACGATTTCATCCACGCGGTCGTCTTCGGCAAGCTCGGTCATGGCGTCATCATGATCGTCCGCCTCCATGGCAGCGAGGATGCTGTAATGTGCGATGCGTTCGTACTGCTCGGGCACGAGTTCGGCCACGGAGTCTTTGATGGCAAAGCCACATACAATGAGCGCGGTGCAGCCCAAGATGCCCGCAACCGTCATGAAGAAGCGCCGCTTATAGCGGAAGAGATTGCGTGCCGTGACCTTGTTCAGGAACGAGAGGCGGCTCCACACAGCCGGAATGTGCTCGAGGAAGATGCGCGAGCCAGACTTCGGCGCCTTGGGGCGCATGAGCTCGGCGGGCGTGCGGCGAACTTCTGAGCGGCAGGCGAGGTAGGCCGTGCCGCCGATCGCGACAACGAAGATTGCCACGCCGCCGAAACCGTAGAGCGCCTCGAACGAGAAGCCGTAGCTCGGTAGCAGGTACATGATGTCGAAGATGGTGAAGATGAATGCCGGCAGCGCGATGAAGCCCAGGAAGAGGCCGAACAGGCAACCGGAGATGCAGGCAGCAAGCGCGTAGGTGAGGTACTTGGCGAAGATCTCGCCGTTGCGGTACCCGAGCGCCTTGTACGTACCGATAAGCCCGCGCTCCTCCTCGACGAGACGCGTGATCGTGGTGAGGGAGACGAGCGCCGCCACCACGAGGAAGACGATGGGGAAGAGCGTGCCGATAGCCTCGATCGAATCTGCGTCGCTGGAGATCGAGGAATAGCTCGAGAGCGACGATCGCGTTTGCACGTACCATGTGGCGGCATCGATGTCGTCAATCTCGGCCTGGGCATCGGCGAGCTCGGCTTCCGCCTCTGCGAACTGCTCGTCCGCCTCCGCGCGACCGTCCTGCCATTCCGCAAGGCCATCTTGGTACTCTGCCATGCCGTCTTCGTATTCCGCGCGCCCGCGGTCGAGCTCTGCTTGTGCGTCGATGAGCGCTTGGCGAGCGGCGGGGAGGCCTGCGGCGCCCGCTTCGAGTTCGGCTTCCGCGCGTTCCAATTCCGCGCGTCCGGCGGCGACACCTTCGTCGAATGCGCGCCAGGAATCCTCTTCGATCTTGGCGAAATCCTCCTCCGCACGCGCTTCGGCAATGGGAAGCGCCTTGTCGAGTGCCGCTTGAAGCGCAGCGTCCATGGCGGCATCGATGGCTTCCTGACGGCCTTCCTCAAGCAATTGATCGAGAGCGTTCGCTTGGTTCCAGGTCTTGGCGTCGTTGGTCTCCTGTTCGAGCATGGCTTGAAGTGCCTCTAAGCCACCGGCCTGCGCGTCGATCTGGTTAATCGTCGCCTGGTACCCGTCACGCTGCTCTTCGAGCCCGCTGATTTGCTGTTCAAGTTCGGCTTTGGTGTTTTCGTATGCAGGGTCTGCTGGGTCGAGCGCTGCGATTTGCTGCTCGATCTCGCCGATCTGGCCATCGAGCTCCTCGATTGCCTTCTGAGCCGTGGTATAGGCAGTGACGTTTTCGCTTGTCTGCTCGATGGCTGCTTCGAGCGCTTCGAGCGTACCCCATTGCGCTTGGATAGGTTCGAGCTTTTCGGCGTACATCTCGCGCAGGGCGAGCGCCTGCTTAACTTCTTCCTGCTCCTCGAATGCAGCGAGCGCCTGTTGTTCGATGGCGGGGCGCCTCTGCTCGACCTGTGCTTCCGCATATGCAGTCGCTTCTGCGCGAGCAGTTTCGAGTGCTTGCTCGCGCCCGTCTTCGAGCATGCTTGCTAGCTCTGCGCGCGCCTCGGACGTGCTTTGCTCGAACTCCGCCCATCCTGCAGCGAGCTGGGCGCGTCCGTCGGCGATTTCGGCCTCTCCTGCGCGCACTTCCGCCCAGCCATCGTCGATCTCTGCCTGGCCGTTCATGAGTTCCTCAAGCGCGTCGCCCAGCTGGCGCGCCGCATCTTCGAGTTCCGCCCAGCCTTCGGCAAGCTCCGCCTCGGCATCGGCGCGCTCCGCTTCGAATTCCGCGCGTGCGTCGTCGAGCTCCGCCTGTGCTTCGCCCTTGACGGCTGCTGTGCGCGCCGCTTCGCGGTCAGCGCGAATCTCGTCCTCGATGCGATCGGTCACCTCGCGAACGCGGTCCGTATATGCGTCGGAATACGCGGCGAGTTCATCCGCGCCTTCCACGGTGAGGTACGCAACGGTGTACGCGTCGCTTTCGACGGCGTCCGGCGTCACAAAGAACGTGTAATCGGAGGTCGAGCTCGAGCGGAACGAGAGCTCGGGATTACTCACGTCCATGGCATCGACCACGATGCCGCAGATGCGGTAGGGGTGGCGGGCAAATACCGCCTCGTCCTCGTTCTCGGCCTCAGAGATCTCAACGGTGTCACCGATTTCAAGCCCGCTCGCGTCGATGAACTTCTGCGTAACCGCGACCTCGTCGGCCGTTTCGGGCAGCTCGCCCTCAATAACGTAGGGCACGTTCAGCCCGCGTGCGGAAAGCGCCTTCACCTCGACAGACGCGCGAGCGCCTTCGACGTCGGTGTAGGTTGCCTCCGTCCATCCGCCCTCGGCGGCCTCGACGCCTTCGACCGAAGCGAGTGCGGCGATATCGTCATCGTTCAGGCCGAGCGTCGAGAGCACTTGCACATCGAAGAGGCGCTGGGCGTCGAAGAACGAATCCGCGGCGTTGCGCAGGTCGGTGCAGGCGGCGCGCAGTCCGCAGAACATGGCGACGCCGAGCGCGCAGATCACGGCGATTGATACGAAGCGCTTGAGATTGCCTCGTATGGTGCGTGTTATGTCCTTCCGAAACGCCCCGGTCATGCTGCGCCGTCCCTACCACTCGATCTCTGCGATGGGTTTCGGGGCGGGGTTGAGCGACATTTCGGTCACCTTGCCGCTTTTGAAGCGGATGAGGCGGTCGGCCATGGGCGCGAGCGCGGAGTTGTGGGTAATGATGATGACGGTGATGCCGTCTTTGCGGCACGTGTCCTGCAGAAGCTGGAGGATCTGCTTGCCGGTTTGGTAGTCGAGGGCGCCCGTGGGCTCGTCGCACAAGAGAAGCTTGGGGTTCTTCGCGATGGCGCGCGCGATGGAGACGCGCTGCTGCTCGCCGCCGGAAAGCTGGGCGGGAAAGTTGTCGAGGCGCTCGGCGAGCCCCACCTTTTCAAGCGACTCGCGCGCGTCGAGCGCGTCCGGGCACACCTGCGCCGCGAGTTCGACGTTTTCAAGCGCCGTGAGGTTGGGCACGAGGTTGTAGAACTGGAACACGAAGCCCACGTCGGTGCGGCGGTATTCCACGAGCTCACGTTCAGTGGCGTGCGTGATGTCGTTGCCGTCGACGAGCACCTCGCCCGAGGTCGCGGTGTCCATGCCGCCCAGAATGTTGAGTGCCGTGGTCTTGCCCGCGCCGGATGCTCCCAAGATGACCGCGAGTTCGCCGCGTTCGACCTCGAACGTCGCTCCATCGAGCGCGTGGATGAGGGTCTCGCCGGACCCGTATGCCTTGATGACGTCGTTGAACTCGATGTATGCCATACGTCGCACCGATTCTGTATTCCGAGCCGCGGTAGTGTGCGGCGTTATTACTCGACAGCGTGTTGTCTAGTAGTATAGTGAGGGTGCGGGAAGGGTTCGAGATGTGCTCGACACCTGTTGACGAATTGTCGACCGCGCGCGACGCCGGCGTCATGCAAACGCGGCGTCTGGCGCGCTCGCCACACGGCACCCGGTCATGTCGTCGCGTGCAAGGAGGGCTCATGAACAGGCAGCCACAGGTCACCGAGCAAACGCGTGCCCATCTCATGCAGGCATTCTGGGAGCTCTACCTCGAAAAACCTATCGACAAGATCACCATTCGCGAGATCACCGACCGCGCGGGCTACAATCGCGCGACCTTCTACCTGCACTATCGCGACGTCTATGACCTCTTCGAGCAACTCGAGAACAGCATTCTCACGCAGATTGGGAAGCTCGTGAACGACCGCCTGCTCACGGAGGAGACGCTCGACTTCTCGAACCACATGGGCTTCATCGTCCAGCTCGCCGAGCGTTTCAACGGCTTCATGCCGCGGCTGCTGGCAAGCGACCCTTCGTTCGCCGCGCGCCTGAAGGGCATCATCACCCCGCTGCTCGACCGCTTCATCATCCCCGCCGGGACGCTTACCCCCGATGAGCAGGATATCCTGCGCGAGTTCTACGCGACCGGCCTGTTGAGCGCCATCACGGCGTGGATGCCCATGCGCGAGCGCATGCCCATCGACCAGTTCGTCGCGCTCATCGTGCGGACGCTCGTTCCCGGGGCGGATCCCGGCGATGTCCCCGTGCGGTGAGCGCGTCTCGATGCTATACAATGCAGTGAGCAGGCACATGTGGCCGAAATACCGCGAGAGAGGGGCTTCCATGGCAGAGAAGGCGCAGGTTTATTACACGAATTTCCGCAGCTACGGTCATGAGAGCCAGCTCGACAAGCTCAAGCGCCTCATTCGCCGTGCCGGCATCGACCAGATTGACTTCGAGAACAAGTTCGTCGCCATCAAGATCCACTTCGGCGAGCTCGGCAACTTGAGCTTCCTGCGCCCCAACTACGCGCGCGCCGTCGCCGACGTGGTGAAGGAGCTCGGCGGCAAGCCGTTCCTCACGGACTGCAACACGCTCTACGTGGGCAGCCGCAAGAACGCGCTCGAGCACATCGACTGCGCCTACCAGAACGGCTTCACGCCCTACGCCACGGGCTGCCACGTGATCATCGCCGACGGCCTCAAAGGCACGGACGAGGCGCTCGTGCCGGTGAAGAACGGCGAGTACGTGAAAGAGGCGAAGATCGGCCAGGCGCTCATGGACGCGGACATCGTCATCTCGCTCACGCATTTCAAGGGACACGAGCAGGCCGGCTTCGGTGGCTGCATGAAGAACCTCGGCATGGGCGGCGGCAGCCGCGCGGGCAAGATGGAGCAGCACGCGGCCGGCAAGCCCGATGTCGCGGCGGATAAGTGCATCGGGTGCCATGCCTGCGAGCGCATCTGTGCGCACGGCGCCGTGAGCTTCGAGGATACGCGTGAGCGTGAGTTGTCGAACGGCCAGACGCGCACGGTGCATGTGGCGAAGATCGATCACGACCGCTGCGTGGGCTGCGGGCGCTGCATCGGCGCGTGCAACCAGGACGCCATCGCCCCCGGGTACGACGCTGCCGTCGATGTGCTCAACTGCAAGATCGCCGAGTACACGCAGGCCGTGGTGCAGGATCGTCCGAGCTTCCACATCTCCATCGCCATGGACATCAGCCCCAACTGTGACTGCCATCCCGAGAACGATACGCCTATCGTGCCGGATCTGGGCATGTTCGCGAGCTTCGACCCCGTGGCGATCGACCAGGCGGCGATCGACATGGCGCTTGCGCAGCCGGCGCTGCCGAATACCGAGCTCACGGACATGCGCGCCAAGCTCGAGGCGGCGGGCGGTATCCCCGAGCACTGCCAGCACGACCACTTCAACATGACGCACCCGGACACAAACTGGCGCTCGTGCATCGAACATGCCGAGAAGATCGGCTTGGGTACGAGCGACTACGAGCTCATCGAGGTGAAGTAGACCGAGTGGGACTTTGACACCAGGTCTCTGAGTCCCACTCCTCCCCGCGACGTCGACATTTTCCGCCACTTTTCGCACGAATCTGCTAGAAAGTGGCGGAAAATGTCGACGTGGTGGGGAGGGCATGAGAGTTCTGCCCCGCGGTCGCTTGCCTTGTATGCCTGCCCGGTTCTTTGCTAGAATAGCGAACAGTCTATTTTGGAGGAAAGCTCTACGCAGATGTCTGCATCTAGCGACAGTTCCACACCGCGAAGTACGACGGGCGCGCCCGAAGCGCCCGGTTCCTGTATCCCGCCCGATGACGTTTGCGCAACGTGTCGCAAACGCCGGAAGTCGTGTCCGAAGTTCCCGCCGACAGAAGACGTCGACGCCGCGGCGAAAGCGAGCCGCAAGGAGCCTCCGCATTACACCCTGGGTGAAGAAATCGCCAACTCCATCACGCACGGCATTGGCTGTTTGCTTGCCATCGCCGGGCTCGTGCTGCTCATCGTGAAGGCGGCGCTCGGCGGCGGCGAGCCCACGCACCTCATCTCCGCCATCGTGTGCGGCGTGACGCTCATCTTCGAATACCTCGCCTCGACGCTCTACCATGCCATTCAGGTGCCGGCGGCGAAGCGCGTGTTCCGCATCATCGACCACAGCAGCATCTATCTGCTCATTGCTGGGTTCTACACCCCGTTTTGCCTCATCACGCTCATCGATGCCGGGGGTCTCGTGCTCTTCGTGGTGGTGTGGGCGCTCGCCTTCGCCGGCGTGTCGTTCGAGATCATCGGGCGTCAGCGCCAGCCGCGATGGGTCACCATCACCATCTACCTCATCATGGGGTGGCTCGTGGTCTTCCGCCTGCCGCAGCTCGTCGCCGCGCTCGATCCGGTGGCGCTCGCACTCCTCGTTGTCGGCGGCCTGTGCTATACCATCGGCACCGGCTTCTACCTTTTGAAGAAGATCCCGTATATGCACAGCATATGGCACCTCTGGGTGCTCGCGGGTAGCATCTTCATCTTCATGGCGGTGATCCTCTTCGTGATCTAGCGCTCGTAACGCATTCCATCGCCGACCTCGTCGCTTCGGCGCCGCATGCTCACCTGCGGTCTGGTATCCAGCGGAGCATTCGGCATTCGCACTGTTCCCCATCTTTGGAGGTTTGAACTCGTCCCTATGGGCATATTGATTTCCATCGTCGCAACGCTGCTTCTTACGATTCTGAACGGCTACTTCTCCATGAGTGAGATGGCGCTCACCACCGCCAAGCGCGCCGCGCTCGAGCACGACGCCGAGGAGGGCGACAAACGCGCCACCCTCGCGCTCGACCTCGCGAACGACTCCACGAACTTCCTGGCTACCATCCAGGTCGCCATCACGCTCGTGGGCTTCTTCTCCGCGACGGTCTCGTCGAACACGCTTTCCGACCCGCTCACGAAGTGGGTTGAGTCGTTCGGCATCGCGCCACTTTCGGCGATCGCGCCCGTGGCGTCGCCCATCGTCATCACGCTCATCGTGTCCTACCTCTCGATCGTGATCGGCGAGCTCGTGCCGAAACGCATCGGCCTTTCCGACGCCGAGGGTATGGCGAAGTCCGTCGCCGGCCCCATCTCCACGTTCCGCAAGATTGCCAAGCCGCTTGTGTGGCTCACGCAGGTGAGCGCGAACGGCATCTCCGCGCTTCTGGGCATTAAGAGCGCCGACGACCGGCAGAATGTCTCTGAGGAAGAGATCAAGTACATGGTCTCCGAGCAGGACACCCTGCTCGACGAGGAGAAACGCATGATCCACGAGATCTTCGACCTCGGCGACGCCGTGGCGCGCGAGGTCATGGTGCCGCGCGTGGACGTGACCATGGCCGAGGATACGGATGCCATCCAGCAGGTGCTCGACGAGATGCGCCGCACCGGGTATTCGCGCATCCCTGTGTATCACGAGGATACCGACAACGTCGTGGGCATCGCGCACATCAAGGATCTCATCGAGCTCGCGCTCTCGAGCCGCGGCACGGAGCCTGTCTCCTCCTGCCTGCGCGATGCGACGTTCGTGCCGGACACGAAGGATATCCTGCCGCTGCTTTCCGAGATGCAGACCGCGCACGAGCAGATGGTCGTCGTGGTGGACGAATACGGCGGCACTGCCGGCATCATCACCATCGAGGACATCGTCGAGGAGATCGTGGGCGAGATCGAGGACGAGTTCGACCCCGACAACAAGTACCTTACGCGCCTCTCGCGCCGCGAGTGGCTCGTCGACGGCCGCTTCAGCTGCGACGACGCCATCGAGCTGGGCTGGCCGATTGAAGAGAGCGACGAGTACGAGACCATCGCCGGCTGGATCCTCGAGGTGTGCGACGGCGTGCCGAGCATCGGCGAGGCGTTCGAGGTCGAGGGTTACCGGTTCCGCGTGCAGTCCATGCGCGGCCAGCGCATCTCGCTCATCCGCGTGATCGCGCCGGAAGAGCCGGTTGTTGCGGAGAAGGATGCCTCCAACGATGCCGCCGAGGGCTCAGAGCAAGCATGATAATTTCGGTACCGGGTACTGAAAGTATCATTCGATGCGCTACGATGGCAGAAGTGCGACCCAAGCCGCCGTGCCGCATGCGGCGGTAGGAGAGGGAGAGACATGGCAAGTCTGTTCAACATCATGAAGATCACGGTCGACGCGAAGAAGCTGCGCGCCCGCGTGCTCGTGAACCCCGGGATGCCGGTTATGACCTCGGAAGACATCGAGGCCACGGCGCGTGTGTACTATCTTGCCCCGGCAATTGCCAAGCACGTGTGCCTGGGCGATGCTGGCCGTGAGTTTCAGGATTGCATGGGCGATACCGAGCTCGCGCATCTGCTCGAGCACCTTACGGTCGAGATTCTGAACGAGACCGGCCTTGCGGGCGATATCTCGTGCGGACGCACGCGTGGCGTGGCGGGTGACGAGCGCCTCTTCGAGATCGAGCTTTCGTGCCCCGACGACGTGCTCACCGTCGGCGCGCTTTCGTCTGCGGCGTTCATGATGGAATGGGCGTTCTTGCATCCGGAGGCCGCGGCGCCCGATTTCGCCGGAACCGTGGAAGCGCTGCGCCAGATGGTGCTCGCGCTGCGCGGCGAGGCCGGCGTCGATGCCGTCGAGGAGGAGCTCGTGACGGAGGCTGAGGACGACGACGATGCCAACGTCGTTACGGATGATGCTGAAGAAGCTGCCGCCGAGCCCGAGCGCGACAGCGAGGACAACGAAGCATAATCCTGCGCTGCTTGGCGTAATTGGGGGCTTCCGGAGCTGGCTGGCGTGCGACCCGGGGGGGGCTTCCGGCGCTGCCGCGTGTAAAATTACCCCAGGGGTTTTTGGACATTGCCCGGGGGTGCCCCCCGGCAATGTCGAAAAACCCCGGGGGTAATTTTACACGCCGCAGCGCCGGGAGCCCCCCCCGGGGCGCACGCCACCCAGCGCCGGAAGCCCCCCAGTACGCC